>NZ_FWXQ01000012.1:0-227808 GCF_900176445.1 Pseudomonas sp. URIL14HWK12:I5 | reverse complement strand
TTGAGGAAGGACGAAGGAATGTCGTGGTTTTCATTCACGCATTTTTCGGGCAGTGATGCGGGGAGGCCCTCCGACGGCTCGTAGGGGTTGAAGCGGCGCAGGTGGCCCTGCTCGCTCACTTCGTAGGCATGCCAGACCTGCTGGTCGAGCAGCACGTACAGGTAGCCCATGCGCAAGGTGCGCACCCCTAGCTTCGCCGAGACATGCAGGCTGCCGGCCACGGTGCTGAGGCCCTGCGGGCGTGTGTCCGGCACCAGGGCGCGGCGCAGGGGCAGGATCGGCAGGCCTTGGCGTTCACAGGCCATGCACTGGTCGGAAGGGAGCCCGGCTTCGGCTGTCGCAATGGCAATTCGCTGGCTGATTGTCAAAAACGACCTCGCAATGAAAGGGACCGTGATGGTCCCTGAACACTAACGAGGAATCGCTTGCCGGAGGTTCATGGGGCGTCCTAATTCCTTGTAGGAAACGTCTGGGATTGAGCTTTTGGGCGATCAAAAACACAGCGCGGGCATGGCTCCGGCTTCGTCGGTGTTCGTGGGTGAACCCGCTCCTACAGGGTGCGCACCCGGCTATCGCGCAGCAGCCACTCGGATTGGCGCCACCGGCCACCGTGCACTAGCGTTGTGCTACCAGCCAGCCCCAACGTTCATGCGGAGCCCTTACCCATCATGCCGGACCTGCGCCCGAACCCGACGCTGTGCCTGGAGTACCGTGCCGAGCAGCCCATTCACCACGCCTTCCTCGAACAGGCCGGTCGCTGCCCGGATGCCATCGCCATTCATGCCCAGCACACCATCTGCAGCTATGCCCAGCTCGCGCAGATCAGTCAGGGCATTGCCGCCTATCTGGTAGAAAACGCTGCCAGCGGCACCGATCGTGTGGTCATCGTCGCCAGCCGCTGCGCCGCCCTGGTCTACGCCATGCTCGGCTGCCTGCGCGCAGGCCTGGCCTTTACCGTGGCCGACGCCGCCTACCCGCCTGCGCGCATTGCGCAGATCGTCCGCACATTGGGGCCGGCCGTGGTCCTGCGCTGTGACGAGGCAACTGTCGACACCGACTGCCCGCTTGTCGTTACGGTGCCGCAAGCCCCCGCTGACGCACTGCAAGCCTTCCCCAACCTGCCTGTGGCGCTGCCCGCCGTAACCCCCGAACACCCCGCCTACATCACCTTCACCTCGGGCAGCACCGGTGAACCCAAGGGCATCGTCACCCACCACGCGCCGCTGGTGCACTTCATCGACTGGCATGTAAGCCAGCATGGCTTCAGCCAGGCCGACACCTTCTCCCTGCTTTCCGGCCTGGGCCACGACCCGGTGTACCGCGACGTGTTCACGCCTCTGTCGATCGGCGCGACCATCGCCTGCCCTGCCCAGCCAACCCTGACCGACCCGTCCCGGCTGGCCAGCTGGATTCATCAGCACAACGTGAGCGTGATCCACCTCACCCCGCCACTGGGCAAGCTGATCGAAACCGGCGCACACCTGAATGGCCAGGTGCTCGACCGGCTGCGCTACCTGTTCTGGGGCGGCGATGCGCTCAGCCCGGCGCTGTACCAGCAGTTGCGTGCCATTGCGCCCAACGCCGTCAGTGTGAACTTCTATGGCACCACCGAAACACCACAAGCAATGGCCTTCCATACGCTTGACCCGCACGCCGACAATGCGCGTGTCCCGTTGGGCAAGGGCATCGCCAATGCACAGTTGCTGGTGGTCAACCCGGCCAACCAGTTGGTCAGCGAAGGGGAAACGGGCGAAATCCTGATCCGCAGCCCCTACCTGTCCCAAGGCTACTGGGGCGACCCGGCACTGACCGAGGCCAAGTTCGTCGCCAACCCGTTCACCGGCGACCCAAGCGACCGCTGCTACCGCACGGGTGACCTGGGCACCTACCTGGTCGATGGCAGCGCCCGTTTTCTGGGACGCGGCGACAGCCAGGTGAAAATCCGCGGCCATCGCATCGAGCTGGCGGAAATCGAAAACGCCATCACCCGCCACCCGCACATCGGGCAATGCGTGGTCGTGGCTAACCACGACAGCGCCTCGACCCGGCTGGTTGCCTATTGCGTCAGCCGCAAGCCCACCATCGCCGATGAACTGCGCCAGGCGCTCAGGGGCCAACTGCCAGACTACATGGTGCCGGCGCTTTTCGTGTTCCTCGATGCCCTGCCGCTCACCCCAAACGGCAAGCTCGACAAACGTGCACTGCCTGCGCCCTTTGACGACAGTGCCAACGTGCTCCTGTCCCCACTGGCGGAAAAGCTGAGCACCGCCTGGGCGCGCATCCTCCAGGTGCCACGCCTGGACGCCAGGTTGAGTTTCGTCGAACTGGGCGGCGATTCACTGTCGTTCGTGCAGGCTTCACGCGTGCTGGAGGAGCTGATCGGTCACCTCCCTGAACGTTGGGAAACCCTGCCGGTGAACCAGCTGGCCGAGCTGAGCGCACCGCCCAAGGGCCCTTGGCGGGTGATGGAAATGCCGGTGTTCGTGCGCATGCTCGCCATCATCCTGATCGTGGTCGGCCACCTGAGCGCGTTCGACCACTGGCTGATCGTGGGCGAAACGTCGGTGCTGTTCCTGGTTTCCGGCATCAGCCTGGCGCGATTCCAGCTCAAGGCCATCGAAGAACGTGGCGATGCGCGCACACTGCTCAGGTCGCTGGCAGCCATCGTGGTGCCAACGGTGCTGTACACCGCGCTGATCCAGCTGCTATTCGACCACCTGCACTGGCAATCGCTGCTGTTGGTTTCCAACTGGTTCCCGGCCAGCGAGGTCAGTGTGTTCAATTACTGGTACATCGAAGTGCTGGTGCAGATGATCCTGATCATCGGCCTGGTGTTGTCGATCCGGCGTGTGCGCCAGGTGGTCCTCGCCGACCCGTTCCGCTGCCTGATCATTGCGACCTGTGCGCTGGTGGCAGTGGATGTGCTGGTCAGCCGCTTCGTGTTCGACGCCGGTGCGCTGTTCAACCGGGTACCACAGCATTTCCTGGCCGTCATGGTGTTGGGCATGGCTGTGCACCATGCCGACACTACCGCGCGTAAATGGGTGGCCAGCGCGGTAGCGGTGCTGGTGGTCGGCGAGCTGGACCTGATGGCGATTGCCGGCGTGGGCTGGCAGGCATTCTCGCGCTATATCGATATCGCGCTGCCGGCGATGCTGGCCCTGATCTGGGTGCGCTCGGTGCCAGTGCCTGCCCTGGTGGCACGGGCAGGTGCGGTGATTGCCTCGTCAACCTTGTATATCTACCTGACACATTTCCAGTTCCTGTCGCTGGCAGACCGTATTTTCAATCACCCGCTGTTCGAGGTAACCCTGGCACTGGCCGGCGGGGTGCTGGTGGCCTACTGCTGGAACACCCTGTTGCGCCTTCTATTCAACCGCAAGAACAGGCAGAACCCGGCGCGCGGAGCAGATGCAGCCGAGCGCGCCACCTCCGCTTGAGGCTGGGCAATTTCGATACCACGTACTGTAGCGGGCGCTGTAGTCGACGTTGCCATCCTGCAACTTCACAGGTTTGGGAATCGCCAGCACATTGACCTGGCCCGGGAGCTCGAGGCGCCAGATGACGGCCAAGTGACTACATGCGTCAGGTCTGTCCGGCCAGTTCGGCCAGTACCTCTACCGAGGTAGTGACTTGACGGAAGTGATGCTGCCACAACGCGATGCCCAGCTTGCCAGAACGGTCCAGCGAAGAGCCTACGGTCATGTCCGTCACCAGGGTAGGCGTCAGCCCCGCATCGAACAGGGCAAAGCCAGCGGCCAGCACGCAGGTTTCGGTCTGCAGCCCGCACACCAGCACCCGCTCTACACCCAGCTGCCGAATGTACTCGATAGCTTCGACGCTCTGCCCGTAGCCATGCTTGATAAAGACCTGGTCGGCCTCGACCAGGCTCTCGTCCTCAGCCGCCGGGTGCCAGCCGAGTTGCCGCTCGAACGGTGTGACCTGTTCGTCATGCAACTCGACCGAAGCAATGGTAGGGATATTCGCTGACAACCGCCGCAAACCATCGACCAGCCACTCGGGCGGGCTAAAGGTGGACTGGACATCGACGATGAGCAAAACCTGGCGCATAGCGTACTCCGGCCATTGGCAAAATGGCGCGGAGTATAACGCGTGGCCAGGTCGGAAACCCTAGGCCACAATACTTCTGTTCATGCCCTGGGCCCACGCAGCAGCCATCTTCTCCCCTATGCGCTCAAATGCCGAATGGCTGTTGCGATAATCTGATAACTCCGCCATCGCACGGTTGATGCCGACTTCGACTCTGTTGAGCAACTCATCGCAGCGCGATTGCGTAAGGTTGCAGGCGGTGCGCCCGAACTGCACCAGCATCTTGCGTTTGGGCCAGGCCTTGGAGCCACCCAGCAACAGCCCCATGATATCGTGGCTGTTGTACACCGTCGTGGTCACCAAATCGTAAGCGGGTGCAAGCCGGATGTCGGCATCTTCCGCACAGTTCTCGTACAGCAGGCCGAAGTTCTTCAAGTGAGCATCGCCGTTCTGAATGCCCGCACAAAGCGCTACCAGCGTAAAGAAGCTTTCCAGCGCGTCCGGTACCCGGCCGGGGGTGACATAAAGTTTGATCAGTTGCGCGCAGCCTTGGTAACTGCCGTCGTACTTCTTGCGCGTCCCCCACCCGGAAAGCACACACATGTCTTCAAACCCGAGGTAGCTGTCGCTGCCGATGTCGAAGCGTCTCACAACCAGAAACTGCCCATGCTGGCTCAGTTGAAATTCCGGTACCTCAAGGCCACAGTGAAGGGCCGCCCGCATGCAGAAAAACTCGTTGGCGGCCAACTGCGGGAACTCTGCTTCATTGAATGCCTTCACCAAGTGCGTAGCACCTCGATGGGTGAACCGGCCAACTTCGGCTCCAACTTCATCGGTATCACGCACCAGCACCTTGGGTTGAACACCTGATACCCCTGAATAGGTCGCGTAAGTGCTCAAGAGGTCATTGAACAGGTCTGTGGCTCCGTCGTGAATCAGCAGGTTGGCGAGCTTGATGCCCGGTAGCGACTGGTCGCTGGCATGCTGGGCAATGCTGATGCGGCCTAGCTGGTGTGGACCGACGATACCCAGCAGCGCAAAGTCGTCAAAACCGCGCACCGACTTGCTGAAGCGGCGCATCAATTCCTCTTTGAGGTGCCCTTCCGGGATATGCATTTCGAACAGTGGGTGTATGCCGTACTCCCACTTGTAGCTTTCGAGGCGCACCGGCATGGTCAGGGAAACAGCCTGTTCCTCAGTGACCGCCGCGTTGTAAACAAAGACCGAATCACGCAGGTTATCCTCGCTGCGGCCAAGTGTTCCGACAGCCTCACCGCTGGCGCCAATGTACAAACGATCACGCTGACTGGTCATGGATACCCCCGGCCTTCAACTCGTCAAGGGTCTTGCGCCGACGCTTGGGCGTTGCCGTCAACTCGTAACCCAGGCCCTCAAGGATTGCGGCGACCTTGCGGATCCCGACTTCGGGAATCGTGTTGTTCTCGATGCCAGAGATGGTCGCCCGGCTCATACCATGCCGCTGGGCAAGTTGCGCCTGTGACAGGCCGGCCTCCTTGCGCAGTTTTTTTATCAGATTGCCTAATTCATTCATACTTGAGTGCATCGAATACAGTGCAAAAATAGAAAAACCTTAAAAATGCATCGTATTCGATTCATAAAACCTTGTATACCTCGTACCCCTCACGTCTTGCTGTGTTGATCATTACCGAAGCCGTGAGCTACACCGCTGGCGTGCACACCCACGTGTCCGGCAACAACCGGACCGACAACACCTTGATGGTGCGCGGGCAATGCGCCGGTACGTGTGTCGCGCCACCTGGCCTCGGTGTGCGTCGACTACACCCTGCAAGGCGGGCCACTGGCCGGACTGGGCGGCGGCCGGGGTGTGCGCTACATTGGTGGTACGTATTGGCGATGCACAGAACACCTTCGAAGTGCCGGGCGAGCGCGCCGTTTTTCTCTGTGCCAAAGCGCAGCGTGCGGCGGCGCTACTGCCACGCCGACTGG
Source organism: Pseudomonas sp. URIL14HWK12:I5 (assembly GCF_900176445.1). Lineage (NCBI taxonomy): Bacteria > Pseudomonadati > Pseudomonadota > Gammaproteobacteria > Pseudomonadales > Pseudomonadaceae > Pseudomonas > Pseudomonas sp. URIL14HWK12:I5. The sequence continues at coordinate 221,790 of NZ_FWXQ01000012.1, read as the reverse complement.
CTGTCGCCCTGTCGGAAGAACTGCCGCAAATGCTCGACAAAACACGACACCTTCGCCGACAGGTTCAAGCGCTCCAGATACACCGCATAGATGTCCGCAGGCGGCGTGTGGTAATCGCCCAGCACCTCCACCAGGCGCCCGCTGCGCAGGTGATCGGCCAGGTTCCACTCGGCCCGCAGCAGGATGCCCTGCCCGTCCAGCGCCCAGTTCAGCGCCACTTCGCCATCGTTGGTGCTGAGACTGCCATGCACCTTCACCGACTCGCCATGCTTCCCACGGCTGAGCCGCCAGATCCCGAACGCGGCATCGTTCTGGCGCAACACGATGCAGTTGTGGCTGGCCAGGTCCTTGGGGGCTTGCGGGGTGCCGTGAGCTTCCAGATAGCTGGGTGCAGCGCACAACCTGCGGCGGTTGGCAGCGATCTTGCGGGCGATCAGGCGTGAGTCGGGCAGTTCACCAAAGCGGATGGCCACATCGATGGCGTCGTTCGGCAACGCGATGGGACGGTCGGTCAGGTGCAGTTGCACCTCCACCTCCGGGAAACGTTTGGCAAACGATGAGACTGCCGGCCCTACATGGGTACGCCCGAACCCCAACGGCGCATTGACACGCAACAGCCCCTTCGGCTCGGCACGGCTGCTGGACACCTGCCGCTCCATTTCCTCGATTTCACCCAATATCCGCCGGGCATTCACCAGGTAGGTCTCGCCTTCGGCGGTAAGGCTGATGCTGCGCGTGGTGCGGTTGAGCAAGCGCACACCCAGGCGCTGCTCCAGTTGCGCCAGGCGCTTGGAGACGGCTGGCGGGGTCAGGTTCAGTTCGCGCGCGGTGCCCGCCAGGCTGCCCACCCTGATCAGTTGGGTGAAGAACGCCAGCTCCGATACCGGATTCATAATTAACCTGAGGGAAACAATGAGTTGAATTTCATTGTATTACAGCATTTCTGAAAAACCATTACCTTTTGCCCTGCGTGATTAACCACAAAAACGCTGGGCTCTTCGGCCGCCAAGGCCAGGTGTGACCTGCACCCCACGATCAGCCCGGCCGCCAGATAAATCCGACTCACAACAATAATTCGGAGACGGCAATGGCCAAGCGATTGTTCGGCAAGCTTTATGTACAGGTATTGATCGGCGTAACCCTCGGGGTGCTGATCGGGGTGTTCTGGCCACAGGTTGGCGCGGACTTGAAGCCCATCGGTGACGCCTTCATCAAACTGATCAAGATGGTCTTCGCCCCGATCATCTTCGCCACGGTGGTGCTGGGCATCGCCAAGATGGAAAACATGAAGGAACTCGGCCGCGTGGGTGTACGTGCGCTGATCTACTTCGAAGTGCTGTCCACCTTCGCCCTGGTGCTTGGGCTGGTGGTGGTCAACATCGTGCAGCCCGGCCAAGGCATGAACGTCGACCCTGCCACCCTCGACGCCAAGAGCATCTCCACTTACACCGCTGCGGCGGCCGGCAACAGTGGCGGCTTCATCGACTTCATGCTGCATGTGATCCCGGGCAGCGTGACCGACGCCTTCGCCAAGAACGAGATCCTGCCGATCCTGCTGTTCAGCACCCTGTTCGGCATCGCCCTTTCCCACCTCGGCCCGCGCGGCAAACCGATGGTGGATGTGCTGGAAGCCTTTTCCCACGGCATGTTCTTCATCGTCGGCATGATCATGCGTGTGGCCCCGCTGGCCGCCTGCGGCGCCATGGCCTTCACCGTCGGCAAGTACGGCCTGGGCTCGATCGTCTCGCTGGGCAAGCTGATGGCGACCATGTACCTGACCTGCTTCCTGTTCGTGGTGATCGTGCTCGGCGCCATTGCCCGGCTGTGCGGTTTCAACCTGTGGAGGTTCCTCAAGTACCTGAAGGAAGAGCTGTTCACGGTACTGGGCACCAGCTCGTCCGAGTCGGTGGTGCCGCAACTGATGAACAAGCTGGAAAAGGTCGGCGTGTCCAAACCGGTGGTCGGCCTGGTGATCCCCTCGGGCCTTACCTTCAACCCGGACGGCCAGTGCATCTACTACACCATGGCCGCCATCTTCATCGCCCAGGCCACCAACACACCATTGACCTTGATGGACCAACTGATCGTGCTGGGCGTGCTGCTGCTCACCTCCAAAGGCTCGGCAGGTGTGACCGGTTCGGGCTTCATCACCCTGGCCGCCACACTGGCGACCATGGACAACATCCCCGTGGCCGGCATGGTGCTGCTGTTGGGCGTGGACCGCTTCATGTCCGAGGCCCGCGCCATCACCAACACCATCGGCAACGCCGTCGGCACGGTGGCCATCGCCCACTGGGTGGGCGCGCTGGACAAGCAGCGCATGGCGCAGGCCCTGGACGGCCAGCTGCCGGCAGAACCGCAAGCCGCTACGCCGCACCCTGCCCTTGCACGCATGGAGGCCGACACACCCATACCCTGACCTTTCGATAACAGCAAGAACGAATCCGCCTTGTGATGCAGTGAGGAAATAATCATGGACAAAGAAACCGCCGTGTCATCGCTTACCGACGTGATGGCCAAGTTCACCGCCTATATCGGCAAGCGCCTGCCCAAAGACGTCAAGGAAAAGACCGCCAAGTTACGTGCTGCCGAAACCAACCCGCTGGCCATTGCCGTGTACGACTCGATGGCCGACAACCAGGAATACGCCGACAAACTCAACCGCCCCAGCTGCCAGGACACCGGCGTGATCCAGTACTTCGTCTCGGCCGGCGCACGCTTCCCGCTGCTGGGTGAGATGGAAGGCATCCTTGAGAACGCCACCAAGGAAGCCACCATCCAGGGGCCGCTGCGCCACAACGCAGTGGAAACGTTCATCGAGAAAAACACCGGCACCAATACCGGCTCGAAAATCCCGTGGCTGGACTGGGAAATCATCCCCGATGCCGATCACTGCATCGTCGATGTGTACATGGCAGGTGGCGGCTGCACCTTGCCAGGTTCGGCCAAGGTGCTGATGCCGGGTCAAGGCTATGAAGGGGTGACCGAGTTCGTCTTCGATGTGATCACCTCACGCGGGGTCAATGCCTGCCCGCCGTTGCTGGTGGGGGTTGGGGTTTCAACCTCGGTAGAAACAGCAGCACGCCTGTCGAAGAAAGCCATTCTGCGTGAAGTGGATTCCTGCCACCCCAACGAAAGCGCGGCCATGATGGAAAAGCTGCTGGAAGACGGCCTGAACGAAATCGGCATCGGCCCGCAAGGCCTGACCGGTAACAGCAGCGTGATGGGCGTGAACATCGAGTCCTCGGCCCGTCACCCCTCCACCATCGGCGTGGCTGTGTCCACCGGTTGCTGGGCCCACCGACGCGGCAAGATCCGCATCAACGCCGACCTGACCTACGACATCCTCTCCCACGAAGGGGTAGTACTGTGAAAAAGATCCTCAGCACCCCGATCAGCGACGAAGACCTGGCCAGCCTCAACGTGGGCGATGTGGTCTACCTCACCGGCCAACTGGTGACCTGCCGTGACGTGGCACACCGGCGTCTCATCGAGCTGGGTCGCGAGCTTCCGGTTGACTTGCGTGGCGGCGCCATTTTCCACGCCGGTCCCATTGTCAGGAAGAAAGACGATGGCAGCTTCGAGATGGTGTCCATTGGCCCGACCACCAGCATGCGCATGGAAAAGTTCGAGAAGCAGTTCATCGAGCAGACCGGCGTCAAGCTGATTGTCGGCAAGGGCGGTATGGGCCCGGAGACCACCACCGGGTGTCTGGAGAACAAGGCCGTACATGCGGTGTTTCCAGGCGGCTGCGCAGTGTTGGCAGCCACTCAGGTGGAAGAGATCGAGCGGGCAGAATGGCAGGACCTGGGCATGCCGGAAACGCTGTGGGTGAACCGCGTGCGTGAGTTCGGGCCGCTGATCATTTCGATCGATACCAAGGGCAACAACCTGTTCGAACAGAACAAGGCACGCTTCAACGAACGCAAGGGGGCCGTGATCGAGAAGATCAACAGCCAGGTGCGCTTTATCAAGTAAGCGGGCGATGGTCGGGCTGCAATGTGGCCCGACCTGTCAATTGTGCGCAAGCGCCTGGGCTGCTTTAGATTCAAGCCCATACAACGACTCTACGCCGAGACAGGCGGTGACAGGTCCTAAGGGCACATAATCTTTAACGCGAGGTGCGCATCATGGGAAACGACAACACCCCAAAACAGAGCGGTGTCATCATGTTCTGGCAAGAGAACAACGGTACCGGACCAAGCCAGGGTCTTAATTTACCAGCAGAGGGAAGTGGCGAGAGGGCAAGTAAAACGGTTGTCGCCAGCTACAGCAAAATTGCGATGAGCGACATCCCTTCAGCCTCGACCATCACCCTGAATTACAGGACGGCCCCAGACGACTGGACTGTGCGTTCCTCCATTAAATTCAGGACAACCCATAAGCCAGCTTCACTCAACCGCACCGAGTACAGCTATCTGCTCAATACCTACTCGGTTGGTGACTTCATCAGTGAGGGTCTGGGCCTGAAAGTGATTGCCAAGCAAGCGGGGCCTTCCCCTCAAGCTGATGTAAAGGCGGCCCACCAGATAGATTGCTACGTTCATCTTTCCGACTCGATACCTACAGACTGAACAGCTTTCACGCTTTTGTCAGCTCCCCGATCTTTTCCAGGCGCGCCCTGACAATGTTGCGACTGATGTTCAACAGCCTGCCGGTCTGCAGCTGGTTCCCATGGCAGTACCGATACGCGGCACGAAACACCGTCTCCTCTATGTGTTCGTACAGGTTCGGGACATTCTGCTCGAACAATGCCAGCAACGCACTCTCCAGGTCCGGTGGCGGCGCAAGTGCCACCGGAACATGGCTTTGGATTGCAGCCGGGCTCGTCGGCCTCATGTCCACCAAGTGCAGGTCCGCCGGCGCCACCACCTGATAGCGACACACCAGCAACGCATGGTGAATGGCGTTCTCCAGCTCGCGAATGTTGCCCGGCCAGCTATGCGCCAGCAGTTTGCGCTCGGCCTCCGGACTCAGCGAGGCGCGCTCGTAACCCAACCGTCGGCAATGCTCTTCGATGAAAAACTCCGCCAACGGCAGGATGTCCCCCGGCCGCTCGCGCAGCGGCGGCAGCCGGATTGTCGCGACGTGCAGGCGGTAGAACAGGTCCTCGCGAAAATGCCCCGCCACCACCGCATCGGCCAGGTTGACGTTGGTTGCCGCCACCAGCCGCACGTTGATCGGGATTGGCGTGCGTGAGCCCAGGCGCACCACTTCACGCTCCTGCAGCACCCGCAGCAACTTCACCTGCATGTTCAATGGCAGGTCACCGATTTCGTCGAGAAACAACGTGCCGCCATTGGCCGCCTCGAACCAGCCGGCCTTGTTGCTGGTGGCGCCGGTGAACGCGCCCTTCTCATGGCCGAACAGTTCGCTCTCCACCAGGGTTTCGGCAAAAGCACCGCAGTTCACCGCCACGAATGGCTCACGCCCACGGCGGCTGAGGTGATGGATATGGCGGGCGACCAGCTCCTTGCCGGTGCCGGTTTCGCCGATGATCAGGGTATTGGCCTCGCTGGGCGCCAGGCGCTCGATACGGCTGAGCAGTTCCTGGGAGCGCGGGTCCTTGAACACGAGCACGGTGGCACGTACCGACTTGGTCAGCTCGCGGGCATTGGGGTGGGTGATCAGCGACATGGGGCATTCCTGGCAGTTGACGCGCAGGCCCATAGTGCATGAAACAAATTAGATCAAAAAATTATTAATTAATATTTACATATACGAATAAGGAATATTCGATTTTCCAGCGGCCGACTGCTGCTGCAGCAGCAACCCGCCAGCACTCTCCTGCCCGCCGATCAGCAGGCCAAGCCCTTCACCGACAGGCAATCCCTCCCCGAAAGCCCCGCCAATCAAGCCCTGCAGGCCATTTTCAACTGGCTGGCATGCATTTCGCTCCAGGCCTGAGGAACCTTTGCCTGGAGCTGCACATGAACAATCCCTCGCGTCATGCCCTCAGCTTGGCGCCGCTGCCATGTCAGCCGGCAAAGTGGATGCCGCCGTGCTGCTCAACGAAACCGGCGCCCTAATAGGCGAACGCGGGGTGCACATCCTCTGGGCGACCAAGCAAGCCGCCAACGACTGGCCGTCCTCAAACGCTCAACTCAGCCATCAACCTTGAGACCCTGACTCATGAAACTGCCTGCTTCCCTCATCTTCGCCCTCAGCGCCCTGGCCCTGTCCGTGAGTGCGGTGGCCGCCGAAACCTACGCACCCAAGCCCGACCCGCAACAGGGCGATGGCCGCGTGTCGGCCTTCTACACCTGGACCAAGATCATCCCCGCCACGCCCGGCAAACTGCTGCGCAGCGAACCGCTGGAACAAGCCCTGAGCTTGCCCAGTGCGGCCAGTGCGCAACGCATCCTCTACACCTCGCTGGACGGTATCGACGGCAAGACCCCGGTTGTGGTTTCCGGCGCGCTGTTCATCCCGAAAGGCAAGGCACCGGCAGGCGGTTGGCCGGTTGCCAGCTGGGGCCATGGCACGGTCGGCGTGGCCGACATCTGCGCGCCATCCTGGGCCGGGCGCAGCTACCGCGACGTGCAATACCTCAACCGTTGGCTCGAAGAGGGCTACGCCATCGTTGCCACCGACTACCAAGGCCTGGGCGTCCCCGGCGGCCACCCGTTGCTGAACAACCGCATGGCCGCCTACGGCATTCTCGATGCGGCCAAGGCTGTGGTGGCCGGCGTACCGGGGCTGGCCGACAAGGTGCTGATCATCGGCCAGTCCCAGGGCGGTGCCGGAGCGTTTGCCGCTGGCGCCTACGCGGCCACTTATGCGCCCAAGCTAGGGGTCAAGGGCAGTATCGGCACTGGCGTGATCTATACCGTGGGCCCGAAAAACGTTGGCGAGCAGGACCAGGACAAAGTCGACCCGGCATTGGCTTACGGCTTCTACACCCTGCTGGCTGCGCAACAGTATGACCCGAGCATCGACCCGCGCGACTTCTATACCGACAAGGCCCTGCCGCTGTTCGAGCAGGCACGTACCAGCTGCCTGTCATCGCTGGTCAGTGATGTGGTCGGCACCGGCCTGACCCCGGCCAATGCCAAGAAAGACTACAAGGGCGACAAGCTCAAACCATGGCTGGCACAGGTGTCGTACCCGACCCTGAAACTGGCCCAGCCGATCTTCATCGGCACCGGTGCCGAGGACAAGACCCCCGCCGCCGCTACCCAGGTAGCGCTGATGCAGGACGCCTGCAAGGCCGGCTCTGTGGTGCAGGGCCACTTGTACAAGGGCCTGGGCCACAGCGAAACGGTGAATGCCTCGCTGAAGGACTCGATCCCCTTCGCCCGCCAGGTCATCAGCGGCCAGCCAGTCACCCCCAATTGCAGCCCAAGCGTCCAGTAAGGAGGCCGCCCCATGAGCATCGAATTCTTCACCCGCCTGCCCTTGCACGGCGAAACCCAGTTCCTGCCCGGCGACCCGCGCAACCGCGGCGACTGGCATGCGGGCGGGGCGAGTACCGGGGCGGTGTCGGGGTTTGCCGTAGGTGATCACTTCACCTATATCGACTACCTCGGCCAGATCGCCCGCGCGGCGGAAATCAACGGCTTCGGCGGCGCGCTGATGGTCAACGCGCCGACCGGAGAAGAACCGTGGACGGTGTGCTCACTGCTGGCCCGGGAAACGCGCACGCTGAAGTTCGTCACCGCGTTCCAGCCCTACCACTACACCCCGTGGGTGGCCGTGCAGCAGGCCGCGACCTACCAGCGCGCTACCGGCAACCGCCTGGTGTGGAACATCATCAACGGCGGCTCGGATGCCATCCAGCGTCAGGTCGGCGACTTCGAGGGCCATGACGAACGCTACGCTCGCGCCACCGAATTCATGGACGTGGTGCGCGGCTATTGGCACAACGAGCAGTTCCACTACGAAGGCACCTATTACCGTGCCGAAGGCGGCGGCCTTCGCGGCCCATTGAAAAAGGCCGAACTGCCGCTGATCTGCACGGCCGGCTCGTCGGTGGCAGCGCGGGAATTTGCCGCCAAGCACGCCGACTTCTACCTGATGCGCGCCGAGCACCCGGACGAGATCGCTGCGCTGATCGACGACATTCGCGCCCGCGCGTTGAAGTGGGGGCGCACCGATATCCGTTTTGGCCTGTCCATTGACGTGATCACCCGCGACACTGAAGCGGCAGCGCTGGCCGAAGCCAAACGCTTCTTCGACGAAGGCTTGGCCAAAGGCACGGTCAAGGCCCGCGCGGCCCACGCAGGCCTGCGCACGGCACGCAAGCTGAGCTACGAACATGGCTACAACGACAAGGACGAGCAACAGGCCTTCGACGACTTCTTCATCCACCCCAATGTGTGGACCGGCTTCGGCTACATCGGTATCCCGCCGGGCTGCGCGCTGGTAGGCAGCTACGCCAACGTGGTAGCGCGCATCCACGAGTACCACGGCATCGGCATCGACCTGTTCTTCCTGGCCGGCTACCCGCACCTGGAAGAGGCCTACCGCATCGGCGAGCACATCCTGCCGCACTTCCGTGCGCAGCGCGCAGCCCTTGCCCGCCCGGCAACCGAACCCGTGCAGCTGCACGCCAGCAACGGAGCCTGACGCCATGGCCAGGGACGGTTACCCATTGAGCCGGCGCAGCTTCCTTGGCCACGCTGGCGTGCTGGCCGGTGGTTTGCTGGCCGGCTGCGGCCCCGCCGACAGCCCAAGCCATGCCGTAGCCGACCAGCCGCGCCATGGCGGGCGCCTGCGTTTAGGCATCATCGACGGCAACCAAAGCGGCAACCTCGACGCCCACAAGCCCATCGGCAGCGGCATCGTGCGTGGCTTTGCGCTGTACAGCAAGCTGTGGGAATGGGACGAGCAGATGCAGCCGCGCCTGGCCCTGGCCGAGTTCGCCGAGCCCAACGCCGATGCCAGCAGCTGGACCCTGCGCCTCAAGCCCGGGCTGGAGTTCCACCATGGCAAGACCATCGACGCCGAGGACCTGATTTTTTCCATCCGCCGCCTCACCGACCCGCAGCTGGCCTCGCCCTATGCGGCGCTGCTGCACTGGGTGGACCGCGACAACCTGGTCAAGCTTGACGAGCGCACCGTACGCCTGAGCTTTCGCGACGGCCGCAGCTACCTGCCGCTGCCGGAGACCTGGGTCAACTTCGGCGGCATCGTGCCGGTGGACTACCACCCGGTCACCAACCCGGTCGGCGCCGGGCCTTACAAACTGAAAAGCTTCACCCCGGGCCAGCGCTCGCTGTTCACCCGCTTCGACAACTACTACAAACCCGGCAAGCCCTACGCCGATGAACTGGAGATCATCGACTTCAAGGACCAGACCGGCCGCCTGGCGGCACTGCGGGCCGGGCAGATCGACATGGCCAACGTGATGTCCACCGAGCACCTGCAGGTGCTGCAGGCCGACCCACGGTTGCGCCTGCTGAAGTCGGTGAGCGGCAACTGGCTGTCGTTCGACATGAACACCGCCAAGGCGCCGTTCAACGACCCGCGAGTACGCGAGGCATTCCGCCTGCTGGCCGACCGTGACGAGCTGGTGCGCCGTGCGCTGAATGGTCAGGGCCGTGTGGCCAATGACCTGTATGCACCCTTCGACCCCACCTTCGACCACAGCATTGGCCCACGCCCCTATGACCCGCAGCGCGCAGCGCAGTTGCTGCGTGAAGCCGGCCATGAGCAGTTGCAGGTGGAGCTGGTGACCACAGCCGGGCCGGGGCTGGCTTCGGCACTGGTGCTGGCCGAGCAGGCCCGGCGCATTGGCGTGACGATCAACGTGCGCCAGGTTGACCTGGCCACCTTCCAGGGTCCGCAACGGGATGACTGGACCCTGAGCACCGGTGGCAGCATCGGCGCGCCGTTCCTGGCCAGCGCGATTCATACCGACGCGCCGTTTGCCGTGGCCAACAAGACCCACTTCAACGACCCCGAATTCAGCCAGGCCTTTCTCGCCGCCATGGCCCAACCGGACCTGGAAAAGCGCAAGGCGCTGGTGCACCGGGCGCAACGCATCCAGTACGCGCGCGGCGGCATGCTGATCTGGGGCTTTGCCGACCTGCTCGACAGCGTCAGCACCCGCGTGGGTGGCGCGCAGGCGGAGCAGTCGCTGTTCAGTACCTGGCGATTCGAGCGTTTGTGGCTCAAAACCTGATCTCTGGGCCGGCATCGTTCTCTGTGGGAGCGGGCGCGCCCGCGAACCAGGGCAAAGCCCTGGCCATGCACCGCGGTGGATTCTTCGCGGGCATGCCCGCTCCCACAGGAACCGCGTCAGCGCCCCGCATCAACCTATAACCGCAGGCGCGGCTGCGCCCTCGTTTTTCCCCTATTCCTACTATCGGACGAGGCCCAGCCAATGCCCCGCGTTACCTTGCTCCACCCAAAATTCCAGCCCAGCGCCCTGGCGCTGGCCATCCTGGCCACCAGCACGTCATTGGCCCACGCCGAAGATACCCTGCTGCAAACCGTCACCGTGCAGGCCGAGCAGACCGACGACGACGCACTGCCCACTCGCCCGCCCGCCTCGATCTATGGCGGCCTGGAAGCCAAGGTGCTCGACACCCCGCGCTCGGTCACCCAGATCAACGCCGAACAGTTGGCCAACGACCCCATCCGCAGTTCCGACGACCTGGTCAAATACGCCCCCGGCATCACCCGAGGGGGTGGCCAGAACGCCGGGATCGCCCCGCAAATGCGCGGGCAGAACACCGAGGTGTTTCAGGACGGCCAGCGCGCCTACGGGGTTCGCCACCCCGCCAACTTCAACGCCTACGAAGGCGCCGATATCGTCGCCGGGCCATCGTCGGTGACCTATGGATCGGTCAGCGGCAGTGGCGGCTACGTCAACTACCTGAGCAAGAAACCCGACTTCAACCGATTCCGCACCAAGCTCAGCGGCGAAATCGGCAGCTGGATCCCCGATGGCGAATCACGCGATGCCACCAAGTTCAGCATCGACCACACCGGCCCGCTCACGGACAACCTGGCCTACCGGGTCAGCATCACCCGCCAGCGCCAGGAGGACTTCTACGACAACGTCGAGAACAACTTCGACGCCTTCTACGGCGCGTTGGCCTGGCGCAACGACAACGTGCGGGTGGACTGGAATGCCGCCTATGACGACTACTACGACTACAACATCACCCACGGCTGGAACCGCGCCACCCAGGACTTGGTCGACCACGGCAAGTACTACGCCGGCCGTGCCACGCCGATCATCCAGAACGGCAATACCCTGTGGTCGCCGGTGCTGTCCTCGGGCGCAGCCGACGCTCAGGTGCTCGGGTGGGTGCAACGCCAGCGCAATGCCCAGGGCCAGTACTCAGTGGTGGACGGCAGCTTTCAGGGCGCCTCGCCCAATACCCAGGCCAACCCCGGCAGCCTGCGCGGCTGGGTCTACGACCCGTCGCTGACAGGCAATGGCCTGACCTCGTTGTCGTCACAAACCGGCCAGCGTGCACAGGACGAAAACCGCTCACGGCGCTTTACCACGCAACTGCGCGTCGAAGGTGACCTGACCTCGTCGATCACCCTGGCCAACAGCACCTTTTACCAGCACTCCACCGATACAACCGACGCCGTGGGTGCGTTTCAGGTGCAAGGCAAGGACGATATCTTCGACAACCGCTTCGAGTTCCGCGCCCGTGGCCAGTGGCAGCTGGGCGAGCTGACGCTGGTCGATGACAGCAACAGCGGGCTGATCTATCGCCGCGAGCGCAACGAGTCGATCGCCGCCAACAACAGCTTTGGCAGCACCATCAACGCCTATGACCTGACCCTAGACCCCACCTTGAAAAACCCCGGTGACCTGCTCGGGCTCACCGGCCGCAACCCCGCAGGCGGCAACGCTGCGTGGATCGGCCAAGCCGGCGTGCCGCAGTTCTCCAGCTACTACGGCTGGCTCAACCTGCCGGCCATGTACCCGGCCGGGCATGGCCTGTATGCCGAGTCGGTGGCGCCGTACACCGCCGACAGCACCTGGACCACCAAGACCCTGTTCAGCCAGCACAACCTGCGGCTGGGCGAGCGCGTGGGCCTGAACGTGGGCGCCAGCCGCAGCTGGATCGATGCCCGTATCGAAAACCCCTTCGTGCTGCCAGGCGGCAACCCACGCAAGGACTCGGACAACTACCGGCTGTTCTCGGTGCAGGTCAGCCCCTATGTCAAACCCACGGAAAACAGCACGCTGTACTACACCTTCGACCGCTCGCTGGCGGTGAACACCGGCTTCTTCACCAACGGCCTGGGCTGGGGCAGCGGCACCGGGGCCAACCAGCTCAACCCGCTGGCCTTCGAGAGCCTGAGCGTGTTGCATGAGGTGGGTTTGAAAGTGGAGGCAGTGCCCGACCAGCTGTTCCTCACCCTGGCTGCCTACAAGCAGGCCCGCGACCAGTCGCCGGACAGCAACAACAACATCGCCCGGTTGATCGTCAAAGGGTGGGAGGCAACGCTGCGCTACCAGGACCAGAACCTGCGGGGTGGCCTTAACCTCAGCCGCATCAGCGCTTACAACGAGTTCACCAGCCAGGCCGGGTTCGCCTCGGCCGGGTTCATCCCCGACAACGGCACGGTATTCGGCGACAACAACAGCCTCAACCAGCGGCCATCCGGCAAATTCGATGCGGTGCAGATCCCTGAATACAACGCAGGCGGCTATGTCGACTACCGCTTCGATTCTGGGTTTGGCGTGGAGCTGTCAGGGTGGTGGACCAGCAGTTGGTACCTGAACCTGAGCAAGACGGTGAAAGTGCCGGACGAATACAACCTTGACCTGGCCGTTTACTACCGCCAGCCGCAATGGGGCGTGACGGTGCGCATGCTCAACGTCACCGACGAGCTGAATTTCGTCAGTGGCCTGGCCGGCTCTACCAACACCTTCCTGCAACCGATGCCGGGCCGGACCTTGTTGGCGCAGGTGGATTATCAGTTTTAGAGGTTTGTTGTCTGGGAGATCGAGCGCCGCCCGCGCGGGCGGCGCTCGATCTCCCAGGCGCCAAACTTCTTCAGACAAACCAACATCAAAACCGGGCAAGGCTCGGCGAGTGCGCCACCAGGTTGCGGGTATAGGCGTCCGCCGGCCGCTCCAGCACCTGCCCGGCACTGCCCTGCTCCACCACCCGCCCCTGGCGCAACACCAGCACGCGGTCGGCAATCGCCCGCACCACGCCCAGGTCGTGGGTCACGAACAGCAACGTCAACCCTTCGCCCTGCAAATGCCGCAACAGGGCCAGGATCGAGGCCTGCACCGACACATCCAGCGCCGAGGTGATCTCGTCACACACCAGCAACTGCGGTTCACAGATCAACGCCCGGGCAATCGCCACGCGCTGACGCTCGCCGCCGGAAAGCCCCTGCGGGTAAAGGTCGGCTACCCTTGCCGGCAATGACACCCGCGCCAACACCGCCTCGACCCGCTGCCGGGCCTCGGCACCGCGCACGCCAAAAAAGTGCGCCAAGGGCGCACTCAAGGTTTGCCCCACCGTTTGCCGTGGGTTCAGTGCCCGGTATGGGTTCTGGAACACATACTGAACCTGGTGCCGCAACCGTGCATCACGCTGCCGGGCAGCAAAAGCCAAGGGTTGCCCGGCATAGCGCATTTGCCCCTGCACGTTCTCGCCCAGCCCGGCTATGGCCCGGGCCAGGCTGGTCTTGCCCGAGCCGGACTCACCGACCAATGCCAGGCATTCGCCCTGGCGCACCTGCAGCGACACATCGAACAGCACCTGGCGGTCATAGGCGACATCCAGGCCCTGCACCTCCAGCAGCACTTCGCCGGGTGCGGCCAGCGCTTCGACCCGCACCTCACCCAAGGCCGCATGTTCGTGCTCTGGCACCAGGCACGCCACCTGATGGCTGTCTGCATGCGCCAGTAGCGACGGCGCGATCACTGAACACTCCGCACGGCGCCGGCCGCAGCGCGGCGCGAATGCACAACCATCCGGGCGCTGCCCTGGTGCCGGTGCATGCCCGGCGATCGCCTGCAACGGCTGGCGCCGGGCTATGTCGGGAATGGCTGCGAGCAAGGCGCGGGTATAGGGGTGCGCAGGCATGCGGAACAGCACCTCGCGCCCGGCCACTTCCACCAGCCGCCCGGCGTACATCACCATCACCCGGTCGACCAGGTCACGCACCACGGCCAGGTCATGGGTCACGTACAGCGCCGCCACGCCCTGGCCACGGCACAGACGCTTGAGGGTTTGCAGCACATGGGCCTGGGTGGTCACGTCCAGCGCGGTGGTGGGTTCATCAAGCACGATCAGCTTCGGTTTCAAGACGAACGCGAGGGCCAGCATGACCCGCTGTTGCTGCCCGCCGGACAGTTGATGCGGAAAACGCCGCAGGAAGGCGTCCTCATCGGGCAAACCCACATCCCGCAACGTTTCGCCGACACGCAAGCGCACGGCATCACGCGACAGTGCAGGCTGATGCGCCAGCAGGGTTTCACCCAGCAAGGCACCGATGCGCAGCGCGGGGTTAAGCGCCGTGGCCGGGTCCTGGGCCACGTAACCGACCAGCCCGCCACGGGCCAGGCGCAACGCCTCGCCTTCCAGTTCGAGCAGCGACTGCCCGGCCACCTGCACTTGCCCAGCCACAATGCGTGCGCCCTGCCGGGCATGGCGCAGCAAGGCCGTGGCCAACGTGGTCTTGCCCGAACCGGACTCGCCCACCAGGCCAACGATCTCCCCAGCCGCCAGGCTGAAAGAAACCTTGGCCAGCACATCGACCTGCCCGGCCAGTTCTACCCGCAGGTCACTGACCCGCAACACTTCACTCGCAACATTCAACGGCGCGTTCATGGCTGCTTCTCTCCTATCCGTGCACTGGCCCGTCCAATGCCTTCGGCCAGGATGTTGGTGCCGTAGGCAAACACCCCGATGAGCAAGGCAGGTGCCAGTACCGCCCAAGGCTGTACCAGCAGGCCTGCCTGGTTTTCGTTGATCATCAGGCCCCAGTCCGCCGCGGGCGGTGCCACCCCGTAGCCCAGGAAACTCAGGCCCGACAGCATGCCCACCGCCCAGGTGAGCATGTTGCCGAAGTGCACCAACAGCGGCGTGAGGATGTTTGGCAGGATTTCCTGAAAGAGGATGCGCCAACGCGGATAACCCATCATCTGCGCTGCCTCGACGAACTCCTGCCCTGCCACCGCCACCGCGCTGCCACGGGCCAGGCGGATGACGCCTGGCGTGAAGGCGATGGCCACCGTCAGCACGATCAGCCACGGCGCCCGGCCGAGCATGGACACGATCAGCAGCACCAGGATCAGGTCCGGGAACGCCAGCGACACGTCGGCCGCCCAGCTGATGGCCTGGTCCAGGCGCCTGCGCGAGAACCCGGCCAACAGGCCCAGGCTACCGCCGACCAGTAACGCGAGGGTGGCCGCCGCCACCGACATCCACAACACCGACAGGCCGCCAGTGAGCAACCTCGACAACAGGTCATGGCCCAGAAAATCATGCCCCAGCGGTGCCCCGGCAGCTGGCGGGCCATACACCGGCCCAACCATTGCCGTGGGCGCATGCGGCGCCAGCCAAGGGCCGAGTGCTGCCAGCAGGGCTACCAGCAACGTGATCACTGCGCCGCGCCGTACCTGCGGGTCGGCCAGCCAACGCGATTCAATCATGGATCGCCTCCTGGGCAGGGGTGCTGCGCGCGCGGCGCCACCACGGGCGGATACCACGCCGAACACGGCGGATCATCCGCACCCGGCGTGCAGTGCGCAGCTTGGGGGTAAGCAATACCGTCAGCAGGTCGGCCAGCAGGTTGATCAGCACCACCGCCAGGGTGATGACCAGCACCACGCCCTGGATCATCGGCAGGTCGCGCATCTGGATCGCCGCGTTCAGCGCGGTGCCAATACCCGGGAAACTGAAAATGACCTCGGCCAGCAGCGCACCACCGACCAGCGTGCGCAGGGTCAGCGCCACCCCTTGAATGGCCGGGGTCAGGGCATTGGGTAAGGTATGCCGCCAGACGATGCGCCGCTCGGCGATACCGCGCAGGCGCGCGGCAATCACATATTCGGACTCCAGCGCCTCGATCATCGAGGCGCGCACCATGCGCGTGAGGTACGGCAGTGCCGTCAGGCTCAGGGCCAGCACCGGCAGCACCAGCGACGGCCACTGCCGCCACAGCGGCAGCTGCGGGTCGAGGATCGATACCGCCGGCAACCAGCCCATGCCGGGCATGGAGAACAGCAGCACCAGGCCGATGGCCAACAGAAAGCCCGGTGTGGCCTTGAGCAGGATCAACGCCGACAGGCTCCAGCGGTCCAGCCGGCTGTCGCGGCGCAGGGCCAGGCTCACGCCCAGCAACAGGGCCAACGGCACCACCAGGGCGAGCACCCCGGCCAGCAAGGCCAGGGTGTGGCCCAGGCGGCCGAACAACAGCTGCGCCACCGGGACCTGGGAATCCAGCGATATCCCCAGGTCCCCGCGTAGCGCAGCGCCCAGCCAGCGTAGGTACTGCACCAGTATCGGCTGGTCGAGGCCCAGTTGCCGTTGCAGGGTGAGGATGCTTTCCAGCGGCGCATCAGGGCCAAGAATCACCCGTGCAGGGTCCGAGGGCAGCGCCTGGGTGGCGATGAACACCACCAGGCTGATCACCCAGGCGGTCAGCAGCCCGTAACCGAGGCGGCCGATGAACCAGGCCAGCCAGGCCGGCGTGCGGGGCGTGTGTCGGGTATCAGGCATTGGGGTTCAACCAAAGTTCGTCGAAGCGCCAGGAGGCGAAAGTGGTCTGTTCCGGCGTAAGTCCGCCAACCTTGGCCGACGCGGCGTCGAGCACGTCGGAGAAACCCCAGATCAGCAGCCCGCCACGTTCGTGCTGGATGGCCTGGGCCTCATGCACCAGGGCCTTGCGCTGCGCCAGGTCGGGCTGGGCCAGCGCCTGCTGGTACAGTTCGGTGAAGCGCGGATCGTGGAAGTTGCTGCGGTTGTAGATGGCCTGCGGCGCATCGTTGTGCAGTGCCGAGGCGAGAAAGCCGCGCGCTGGGGTCGAGCCCGGTGACAGTTGCCATTGCTCACGTTGCGGGCCATTGAAGACGGACCCGTCCACCTGATTGACCTTCACTTGCACCCCGGCCTTCAGCGCCTGCTGGGCAAACACCAGCGCGGCGTTGACGCTGGCCCCAGGCGTGGTGGTCAGCTCGACGCGTAAGTCGTCCTGCCCCGCCTGACGCAGCAGCGAACGGGCCTGCTCCAGGTCGTACGGACGCTGGGCAATGGCGTGGTTGTAAGTGGGGTCGTGGGGCGAATACAGGTCGTTGGCCACCCGGCCAAAGCCATTGAGCCCACGCGCCACCAGTTCCTGGCGGTCGGCCAGCAGGCGGAACGCCTGGCGCACACGCACATCCTGGAACGGTGCCTTGGCCAGGTTCAGGTTGAAGCCGGTGAACGAGGTGGTCGGCGAGGCATACAAGCGCAGCCGCGGGTCGGCCTTGAGCAACGCGCTGTGCTCGGCCTGCACGCCACTGGCCACGTCGATCTGCCCGGCGCGCAGGGCGGCGGCCCGCGATACCTGGTCCTTGAATTCGATGATTTCCAGCTCGTCCGCATAGGGGCGGTTGGGCTTGTAGTAATGCTCAAAACGGGTGTAGAGCGAGCGCTGGCCGGGGATGAAACTTTTCAGCCGATACGGCCCCGCCCCCACCGGGTTGGTCACCGGGTGGTAGTCGGTGGGCACGATGCCGCCGAAGCTGATCAGCGTTTCATCGAGTGGGTAGAAGCTTTGGCCCTGCTTGAAGCGGATCTCCACGGTGCGCTCATCCAGCTTGCGCAGCGCCTGGCGATCGATAGCGCCGACCAGCCCTGCGAATGGCGAAGCCAGTTGCGGGTCAGTCAGCCGCAGGATCGAGAACAGCATGTCGTCGGCGGTGATGCTTTTGCCGTGATGGAACTCCAGCCCCGGCTTGAGGCGGATGGTCCAGGCGCTGGCATCGGCATTCGGCTCGGCAAACTCGGCCAGTGCCAGGCGCGTGCTGACATCGGCATTCCACTCCCAGAACTTGGCGTAAAGTGCCCAACCGCGAATGATGCCGCCGCCTACCGGCTTGTGCGCATCGAGGTTGCCGGCCTGGTCGCCGTCGATAATGCCCACCCGCAAGCGCCCACCGCGCACTGGCGTACCTGGCAGCGCCGCACTGGCCACTGCCGGTGTGCCATTGTCACAGCCGCTGAGCAGCCCGCCGCCGAGCAGCAGGCCGCCACCGACAGCCAGGCTATTGCCGAGAAACACCCGGCGCGAAAACAGCTCGCTCATTACCTTCTCCTTATGCCGGCTGCACGGCAGCCGGTTTGCTCGCCGCACCCAGGCGCGGTACGTCGAAGCCGTGGTCCAGGTCCAGCAACGGGAACAGTAGGTCGGCCACCCTGTGCGCCTCGTCGATCAGCGGGAAGCCCGACAGGATGAACGCCGAGGTGCCCTGGGCTTCGTATTCACGAATACGCTCGGCCACCTGCTCGGCGCTGCCGACCAGGTAAGTGCCGGCAGCCGGGCCGAGAATGTTGAAGCCGAACAGGCTGGGGCCCAGCCAGACGTTGGGGTAGATCTCCAGCTCGCGGGCCGTGGGCAGACGCCCGGCGCGGATGCTGTCGAGGTTGCGCTGAATGCGCGGGTCGTCGCTGACATAGCTGTCGAAGGTCTGACCGGGAGGCAACTGGCGTTCGATGGCCGCGCGCGCGGTGGCCAGCGAGGTGCGCTGCAACAGGCGCTCGGCGTGGGCCCAGGCTTCCTCCTCGGTCTCACGCACGATCACCTGCAGGCGGGTGCCGTAGGTCAGCTCGCGGCCGATCTTCGCCGCCTCGGCGCCTACCCGGCGGAACTTGTCGCCCAGCTTTTGCGGGGTGTCGGCGAAGCTCAGGTACACATCCAGCAACTGCACCGAATGGGCTACGCCCGGTGCCGAGGTGCCTGCGCCCCACAACGGTACGCCGGGCTTTTGCTTCGGTGGGTGCCAACCGCCCAGCGGGTGATGGGCAGCCGCTGGCGAACGGGGTGAAAGCTTGACGTAGCGGCCATCGTAGCCGGCAGTTTCGCCTGCGTAGAAGCTTTGGAAAGCGCGCCAGTACTCCAGGCTGAAGTCGTAGCGTTCATCGTGCGGGTAATGCACGCCCAGGATGGCTAACCCTGCGTCGTTGCCGTTGACCACGTTGAACAGCAGGCGGCCGTTGGAGAACTGGTCGAAGGTGAGCGCCCACTTGGCCAGCACTGCCGGCGACAGCTCGCCGGGGTGCTGGGCGACCAGGAAGCGCAGGCGCTTGGTGGCGTCGATCAACGCTGCCGACACGGCCAGGCTTTCGTTAGGGCTGGAGCCGAGCAGCGAGCCGTAGAAGCCCAGGCGGTCGGCGGCGACGGCCAGTTGCTTGAGGTGTTCGAAATCGGTGTGCCAGCGGCCTTCGGGTTCCCAGGGATAGGGGCCGTCGGGGGTGGTGAGGTACCAGAGGATTTTTACTGCCATGGGGTGGGGTCCTTGTCTTTGGGTGGCGTTCAGGGGCGCACAGCGCCCCAAAGATCAGCCGCGTCGGTCGATGCCTGGCACCAGGCCCAACTCAGTAGCGCGCTCATACAACCCGCTCATCTTCCATTGCTGGGTCAGCACTCCCGGCCCGTAAGGGCGCGACCCACCCAGGGCATCAGCCAGCAATTGAATCTGCGCCCCCTCCTCCAGCAACAGGATGAACTCCGCCGTGGCGCGCAACCCCTGCTTGCCCCACACCGTGGAGCC
This sequence comes from Pseudomonas sp. URIL14HWK12:I5, assembly GCF_900176445.1. Taxonomy (NCBI): domain Bacteria; kingdom Pseudomonadati; phylum Pseudomonadota; class Gammaproteobacteria; order Pseudomonadales; family Pseudomonadaceae; genus Pseudomonas; species Pseudomonas sp. URIL14HWK12:I5. The sequence goes on along the minus strand of NZ_FWXQ01000012.1, from coordinate 202,097 downwards.
GCCGTTAGCTTCCAGGATCGCCAGGTTGAATGGGTTCTCGGCAATTTTGTCGAGGATGAAATCCACCTCGGCCTGACGCCGGTCGATGTACACCGGCAGCTCGCGGGCCAGCTGGTAGCGCTGCACCGGCACGTAGTGGAACGGCAAGGTGCGATGGGTTTGTGCCCAGGCACCCAGGTACGGGCTGTGCACGTGTGACACGGTGGTGACATCGGCATGGGTCTGGAACAGCTTGGTGTAGCGGCCCAGGCCGCCTTTGCCCTTGCCGACGATGACGTTGCCGGAAAAATCAGTGACGGTGGCCTGCAACGGCTTGCGGTGGTTCCATGGCCCGCCGTAGTTCACCGATACCAGCAGCTCTTCACCAGGCACGCGCTCGATGAAGCCGACGGTGCCATTGGCGGTGATGGTGTTGGTTTCGCGAAATACGCTGAAGGCCGCTTCGGCTTCGGCCACCACCTCGTCGATGAAGGTTTGCAGTTCGGCAGTGACGGGGCGTTCGTTGATCAGTACGGTCATGTTCAATCTCCAGTCAGGTCAGGCGCGGCGCTGGGCCCGCAGTTCATGGGCAGCTTGCAGAGGCCGCGGGTCGACCCAGTCGGCGATGTCGAAATCGGCTTCGAGGAAGCCGTGCAGGTACAGAAAATCTTTTTGTGTGGCGAGGAAGGCCAGGCGTTGCGCGGACAGGTCCGGGGCCAGGGTGGTGTGGAAGTCGCCGCGATAGGCCTCGGCTACGCCCTGGCTGCCGGCGCGGGTTTCTTCTTCGAGGATGCTGTTGAGCGCGGCGCGGTTGCCGGCTGCCCACTCGGCGGCACGCAGCGTTTGTGCAAGGAAACGCACCACCAGGTCGAAATGATTGTCGAGCAGGCGCTGGTGCACGGTGATTGGCCGCGGCGTGCCGTTGTTGATGCGGTGGCGCGGGTCGGGCAGCAGATCGAGGTCGACGCCGACCACCAGCCCCAGCCGGCGCGCAGCATCGGCAGCGGCCGCGCCCTTCACGTACACCGCATCGACTTCACCGCGCGCCAGGTATTCAAGCCCCGACCACAGCCGTTGCAGGCCCAGTTGCGGGGTGGCAGCACCGGCCTGGTCGAGCAGCGCTACCTCTACCAGTTGCACGTCATCCAGGTGCAAGCCTGCCGAAGCCAGGGCGCCTTTGTAGCCATGCAGGCTCATGGCCCGGGCAATACTGCCAGGCCGGGTATCGGCCCAGGCCGGCAGCGCCAGGCGCTTGCCACGCAGGTCGGCGGCGCTGCGAATGCCGGAATCCGGGCGGACCAGAATGGTCTGCCATTCCTCGATCCAGGTCAGGCCGATCAACCGGCTGGGCGAGCCGGCCGCACGGGCAGCCAACGCCGGCACGTTGCCGCCTTCACGAAACAGCCCGGGCAGCTGATGATCGTAATGGTGGTGGCCAAGCTGGCGGGCCTCCTGCAGGGTCGAGACTGGCAGGCCGTCGGCAGCAAACTCCTGCTCCAGCCAGCCGAGCTTGTAGGCGATGCCTGAGGCAGTGGGCACGGGGCAGCGGGTGAACCAGATACGCTCCAGGGCGGACGGGTCGTCTGCCAGGCGTTTTGCGATGGGGGTTGCGAGGGTCATGGGGTGGCTCCTTGGGCGTCGTGAAGGCAGCATTGCAGTGTGCGTGCCAACCGCTGGAGGCCTTGATTTACGCGGGGTTTGCCTTTGGTTGCGGGCGCTGTTTGCTGGGCTGGGAGCAGGATTGCGGGCGGGGTGCTGCCAGATCAGCAAGGGAGGTGTTGCTGGAGCAGCAAAAAGTAGTGGAAGCCTTGCAGGATGGGGCCTGCGGAGGGCTGGCAAAGATATTGCTCAAGGGGTTGGGACCGCGGTGTGGCCATTCGCGGGCATGCCCGCTCCCACAAGGGCCAGCACAACCCTCAAGGGCAGTGCAGGTCCTGTGGAAGCGGGCAAGCCCGCGAAGGAGGCGCACTGGCCCCCTCAGACAAACCCGAGACCCCTCAATGAGCGCCATAGAACCCTCCCCCGCCCGCCGCCTGACCAGCGAGACCGAGGCCATCGAAGTAGCCCGCCAGGTCGCCGCGCAAATCGCCGAACTGGCCGCCGACCCGCGCAACAACGGCCAGCTCCCCCGCCGTCAGGCCGAGCTGTTGTCCAGCAGCGGCCTGACCGCCATCGCCGTACCCGCTCAGTTCGGCGGCCTGGGTGCTTCGGTACAGACTGTGGTCGAAACCGTACGCCTGGTCTCCACCGCCGACGGCGGCGTCGGCCAGCTGCTGCAGATCCACAACGTGATGCTGCGCGGTATCTTTACCGGCTACCCGGATGACGTGCGCGACCGGCTGATTGCCGATGTGCTGGCCGGCAAGCGCTTCGGCAACGCCTTGGCCGAAGTCGGTGGCAAGAACAAGTTCGCCCTCAAAACCCGCGTCGAGCGCCGCGCCGATGGCCAGTGGCTGCTCAACGGCAGCAAGTTCTACTCCACCGGTTCCTACCTGGCCGAATGGATCTCGCTGACCGCCGCCAGCGAAGACGGTGGCGTGGGCGTGCTGTTGCACCGCGACACCCCGGGGCTGACCCTGGTCGATGACTGGCAGGCCTTCGGCCAGCAGAACTCGGTGAGCGGCACAGTGAACTTCGACGACATCGTGCTCGACGAGCGCTACCTCACCCGCCGCAGCGGGCCGATGAAACGCACCGGCCTGACCTTCCCGCAAATCCTCCACGCCGCCATCGACACCGGCATCGCTGCGGGCGCCTTGCAGGCGGCTGTCGAGTACCTGCGCGAGCATGCCCGGGCCTGGGTAGAGAGCGGCGTCGAACGCGCCAGTGACGAGCCGCATGTGATTCGCCAGATTGGCGAGTATGCCGTGGCGCTACGCGGCGCCGAGTCGGTGTTGCGCGAGGCCGCGCTCGTGTTCGACGAACACGAGCGCGACCCCGAGAACAAGGCGCTGCAGGATGAGCTGATCTTGTCGGTAGCAACTGCCCGGGCGCATTCCGATGCCGCATCGCTAAAAATTTCCAGTGACCTGTTCTCGCTGCTGGGGGCCAGCGCTTCGCTGAGCAAATGGAACCTCGACCGTTTCTGGCGCAATGCCCGGGTACACACCACCCACGACCCGATCCGCTGGCGGCTGCACAACGTGGGCAACTACTACCTGAACGGGGTCGACCCGGGTGAGTACACAGCAGTGCTCAATGCCAAGGAAACCCAAGGCGCTACTCGCCGTTGAAATCGTTTGAGGGCCGGGGGCGCGTTGCGCCCCTTTCGCGGCACAAGGCCGCTCCTACAAGGGGCGGTGTCGCATTCTGATCGAGCACTTACATGAACCACCCGCTTCTTCGGGCATTGGCCATCTACCGGGAAATGCCTTGGCGTTTCGCGCTGGTCACGGCCTTGTACATCGCCGGCAACCTCGGCCTGGCCTGGCAGCAGTGGCTGATCGGCCATGCGGTCGATGATGTCAGCACCGGCCGCGCCGTGCAGCGCCTGGCCGACGGCAGTCTGGACGCCAGCGTGGGCTGGCACTGGCTTTGGTCGCTGCTGGCCATCGCCCTGGGCCGTGGCCTGCTGCAATATGCCGCCGCCGTGCTGTCGCTGGTACTCAGCCAGGCCCTGCTCACGCGCCTGCGTGAACGCATCCTCTGCCAGGTGCAGCGCCTGCACCTGGGGTATCACTGGCAACACGGCATGGGCGAACTGGTTACCCGCACCACCCGCGATGCCGACAAGGTGCGCGACGCGCTGATCACCTTCTGGCGGCAGATCATCGATACCCCGCTGGTGGTGATTGCCGCCGTGGGCCTGCTTGGCTGGTACGACCCGCTGCTGGGCCTGGTGCCCTTGCTGCTGACCGGTGCCGGGTTGTGGCTGTTCGTGGTGCAGACCGACCGCCTGGTCACGCTTGACCGCGCCGTGGGCGCCGCCTACGACCAGGTCAGCCAGGACCTGGCCGAAGGCATCGGCGGGGTGCGGGTGATCAAGGCGTTTGGCCTGGAACAACAACGCATCGCCCGTTTCGCCAGCCAGGTCGACGTCTTTAGCAGCCACGCCCGCGCCGCCCTCGCCTACGCCAGTTCGCGTATCCCGCTGCCACAGGCCGTAGTGGCGCTGGGGCATGTGTGGATCCTGGTGTACGGCGCCCACCGTGTGGCAGCCGGCGCGCTGGGCATCGGCGAGCTGGTGACCTCGCTGCTGGTGGCGACCACACTGGTGTTTCGCATCGAGGGCATTGGCCGGGTGATGCAGACCTTCGCCGATGCCCGGGCCAGTGCCGAACGCATCTGGCAACTGCTGGACGAACGCCCGGCCATCGTGGGCGGCCACGCCACCCTGCCTGTCGGGCCGCTGGGGTTGAAGCTGAACCAGGTGCAGGTGGGTGCCATTGAAGCTGGCCGGCCTGTTCTGCAAGGCTGCTCACTCACCCTGAGGCCCGGTGAAGTGGTGGCGCTGGTAGGCGCCACCGGCACCGGCAAGAGCCTGCTGGCCAGCCTGCTGCCGCGACTGACCGATGTGCAGCACGGCCAAGTGCAGGTCGGTAGCGAGGCCGGCGGTTGGCACGACGTACGTGACCTGGACCTGGCCGACCTGCGCCGCCGTGTGCAGGTGCTACCGCAGGAGAGCTTTCTGTTCTCCGACAGCCTGGCCAGCAACTTGCGCCTGGCCGCGCCGCAGGCCAGCGACGCCCAGTTACGAGAAGCGTTGCGCCTGGCCGCCGCCGAGGACGTGCTGGAGCGCCTGCCCCACGGCCTCGACACGCCACTGGGTGATCGTGGCGTGACTCTTTCTGGCGGCCAGCGCCAGCGCCTGTGCCTGGCCCGGGCACTGCTTGGCGCGCCCGACATCCTCTGCCTGGACGACGCCACCAGCGCCCTGGATGCCTTGGGCGAGCGCCAGGTGCTGCATAACATCCGCCGCCTGCACAGTACAGGCAGCCAGGGCCCGACCTTGCTGCTGATTACCAGCCGCCTTTCCACGTTGCTGTTGGCCGACCGCGTGCTGATGCTGGAAAACGGCCGCATCAGCGCCAGCGGCAGCCATGCCGAGCTGAGCGCGCACAACGCCCATTACCGCGACCTGCTGGGGATCGACCATGAATGATGTGCAGCACGCCCCTGCCAGCGATATCGACATCGAGCAACGCCTGGCTCGCCAGGCGCTGGACCGGGGCATGTTCCACCGCCTGTTGCCGCTACTGCGGCCCATTCGCCGGCAAATCGTGGCAGTGATCGGCATCGAGCTGCTGCTGGTGTTCACGGTTTTCCTGCGCCCATGGTTCGTGCGCGAACTGCTGGACAGGGGCCTGGTGCCCAGCGCCGACCATTGGCTGCTCGACGAACGCCTGGTGCTGTGGCTGGGCCTGGGCCTGGCAGCCAGCTGGCTGGGGCGTTTTCTGCTGGCGGGTGTGTCGCAGTTCATTGCCGGGCGCGCGGCGATCGGCGTGCTCAATGACCTGCGGGTTAACGTGTTCGCCCATGTGCAGGCGCTGTCGGTGAGTTACTTCGACCAGACCCGTGCCGGACGCATCATTGCCCGTGCCGACCGTGACGTGGACGCGCTGGAGCCCTTGCTGGTACAGGGCCCGCCCGAGCTGCTCGGCGCCTTGCTGCGCTGTGGCCTGGCGGCGGTGATGTTATGGCAAATCGAACCCGGCTTCTTCTACAGCCTGGCGGCCACGGTACCCCTGCTGGCCGTGGCCACCTGGCGCTTCAAGCGGGTGTCGCAGCGCAACTGGGCCAAGGTGGCCGAGCAACGCAGCCGCTTCACCGCGCACCTGGTGGAAAGTGTCAGTGGCGTGCGGCTGATTCAGCAGTGCGGCCAGGAGCAGACCAACCAGGCACGCTATCGCCGCCTGCTGGAAGACTTCAACCAGGCACTGATACGCGGCAGCCTGCGCGCTGGCTGGTTCGCACCGTTCACTGCGTTGCTGAGCACCACCGGCATGGCCGTGCTGTTGCTGGTCGGTGCCCATGGCCTGGCAGAGGGCAAGGTCACGGTCGGCCAGGTGGGTGAGAGCCTGTTCTATGTGTTCCTGTTCCTTGGCCCGTTGCAGGAGCTGTCGGACCTGTTCGAACGCTACGCCACCGGCAGCGCATCCGCCCAGCGCATCTTCCTGCTGCTCGACACCCGGCCACAGGTGCTCGACCCGCCCGCGCCACATGCTCTGGCCAGGGCACGCGGCCAGGTGGACTTTGACGCGGTCGGTTTTGCCTATGTGCCGAACAGCCCTCGGCCAGTGATCGACGGGCTGAACCTGCATATCCGCGCCGGTGAAGTGCTGGCCATCGTCGGCCCCTCGGGGCATGGCAAGAGCACCCTGGTGCAATTGCTGACACGCTTCTACGAAGTGCAGCACGGCGCGGTGAAACTGGACGGCATCGACCTGCGTGCGCTGGCCCAGCACGACTTGCGGCGCAACGTGGGTGTGGTGCTGCAGGACAATGTGCTGTTCAGCGGCAGCATCCTCGACAACCTGCGCCTGGCGGCACCGGCTGCCGACGATGCGCAGTTGATAGCTGCAGCCCGTGAGTTGGGCGCCGACGAGGTACTGGAACGGCTGCCCCAGCGCTACCACACCGAAGTCGGCCCGCTGGGCGCGCACCTGAGCCATGGCCAGCGCCAACTGGTGTGCCTGGTGCGGGCGTACCTCGCCGACCCGGCGGTGCTGGTGCTGGACGAAGCCACCTCGGCGGTGGACGTGCACACCGAACGGCGCATACAGCGTGCGCTGCGCCGGCTATGCCAAGGGCGCACGGCGATAATCATTGCGCACCGGTTGGCGACTATTCGCGATGCGGACCGGATTGCCGTGGTACGGCACGGGAAGGTGGTGGAGCAGGGAGCGCATGCCGAGTTGATCGGGCGAAGTGGTGCTTATGCGGCGCTTTACGACGCGTATCTGCGCAGTGCCGGGGAGGTTGTGGCCGAAGTGTAAGACTTGAGGTCTGCAGCGCTTGGGCGATCGAGCGCCGCGCGGGCGGCGCTCGATCTTCCAGCCACCACATCACCCAAGCCCTACACCTAGCGGCCCTCATGCTGCTGTCCCAGCATCCACTGCTGCCCGATTGCTGCCACAGCAGCATCCCTCACCCAGCCGCCCCCGCAACCCCCACCCCACCGGCCCTGCGTCGTCCATGGCACAGCCATTGCACCACCCTCCCCACTCGCACACTCTCCCCCCTCAGGAGCCCCCATGACCACCGAATTCTTCTGGCGCCTGCCGCTGGGCACCGACGGCCCGCAGCTGTCCACCGACCGCCACAACCGCGGCAACCCCGTGCATCGCCCCGGCAACATCGCCCCCGGCCGGCTGCCGGGTGGCCAGGCCGACGGTTTCACCTACATCGACTACATCGCCCAGGTAGCCAAGGCTGCCGAGCTGGCCGGCTTCGAAGGCGCACTGCTGCCCACCGGCCCGGAGCCATGGATCGCAGCCGCAGCGCTGGCCCGCGAAACCCGCCGCATCCGCTTTCTGATCGCCTTCCAGGCCACCTGGACGCTGCCCGCCTATGCCGCGCAGCAGGCAGCGATCCTGCAAAACCTCAGCGGTGGCCGGCTGGACTGGAACATCATCACCGGCGGCAACCCGGCCAGCCAACGGGCCAATGGCGACTTCCTGGAACACGACCTGCGTTACAAGCGCACCGGCGAATTCCTCGACGTGATCCAGGGCCTGTGGCAGAACGACACGTTCTCCTACGAAGGCGATATCTATCGTCTGGAAAACGGCAGCCTGCCGCCGGGCCTGCAACACGAACGCAAACCGGGCGTGTACTTCTCCGGCTTCTCCGATGCTGCGTTGGACGTGGCCGCGCGCCATGCCGATGTGTACCTGAACTGGGCCGAGCCGATCGACAAGCTCAAGCCGCACATCGAACGCGTGCGCGAGCTGGCCGACAAGCAGGGCCGCACCGTGCGTTTCGGCCTGCGGGTCGACGTGTTCGCCCGCGAGACCGAAGAACAAGCCTGGCGCGAACTGCGCCAACAGTTCGAGCGCCTGGAAGGCAAGGCCAGCGCCTCGGCCAAAGGCTTCATAACCGGCTCGGACTCCGTCGGCGGTGCACGCCAGGCAGCCTATCACCAAGGGTTGCAGGGCTTTGACGAACTGGTCCTGGCACGCAACCTGTGGGCCGGTTTCGCCAAGGCCAAGCCTGGCCCCACCGTAGGCCTGGTGGGCAGCCACCAACACATCGCCGAACGCCTTGCCGAGTACCGCGACGCCGGTTTCAGCACCTTCATCCTCGCCGCCAACCCGCATCTGGAAGAAGCCTTGCGCATCGGCCAGGAAGTGCTGCCGCTGGTGCAACAAACCACCCCAGTCCCCTTGCAGGCCAGCGCCTGAACCGACCGGAGCACACCATGAGCCAACCCCTCGATACCCTGTGGTACACGCGCTGTCCGGTGCCCACCGGCCTGGGCATCGCCGTGCAGCAAGGCTGGCTGCAGGACGACCTGGCCAGCCTTGGCACCCAGGTGCAGTCCTTGCGCGAAGCCGACCAGCAGGCCGTACGCGAATCGCACTTCGACCACAGCTTGCTCAATTCGGTACGCCACGGCGGCAGCATCCCCGCCATCTGGGCCCGCGCCCAAGGGCGTGACACCCGTGTGATCGGCCTGTCGTGGGCCGATGAAGCCCAGTTGATCCTGACGCGACCAGACAGCGGCATCCACACCGTAAAAGACCTAAAAGGCCGCCGCGTTGGCCTGCCTGACTGGGCCTCGGCACAGATCGACTTCACCCGCGCCCAGGCCCTGCGCGGGCTGGAAAACGCCCTGAAGCTCGAGGGCCTGCAAGTGGGCGACGTGGAGCTGGTCAACTACCGCTACGACGGCACATTCAGCGACCGCCCGGTGCGTAATGTAGCCGGTACGCCGGTGTCCAGCACCCAAAGCGAAGGCCGCAACCTGGAACTGGCCGGCCTGCTGCGCGGCGAGGTGGACGCAATCTTCCTCAAGGGCGCCAGTGCCGTGCAACTGGCCCATGCCTTTGCCCTGCGCACGGTGATCGACACCGGCAGCCACCCCGACCCGCTGATCCGCAGCAACAATGGCACGCCGCGCACGCTGGCGGTAGACAGCCACCTGCTTGAGCAGCATCCGCAGGTGGTGCGCACCCTGCTCGGCTCGGTACTGCGCGCCGAACATTGGGCCCACCAGCACCCGGATGAAACCCGCCGCTACCTGGCGCGGGAAACCAACAGCAGCGAGTACTGGGTGCAAGTGGCCTACGGCGCTGACGCCCACCTGCGCCTGAGCACCCGCCTGGACGAGCAGTCCATCGACGCCTTGCAAGACTTCGTCGAGTTTCTCAGGCGCTGGCGCTTCATCCCTGCCCGCTTCGAGGTGCGCGACTGGATCGCCCGCCACCCCCTGGACCAACTGCTGGCCCCCATTCCCATGGACAGGAAACCCGCGACCCCATGACCAAGCCCCTGGAAACCCTCTGGTACACCCACAGCCCCGTGCCCACCGGCCTCGGCATTGCCGTGCAGTCGGGGCGCCTGGCCGAGGCCTTTACACCGTTCGGCACCAATATCCAGTCGTTGCGTGAATCCAGCGAACGCGAAGTGCGCGAAGCCCACTACGACCACCACCTGCAGAACTCGGTACGCCATGGCGGCAACATCCCGGCGATCTGGGCCTATGCCAGCGGCGTCGAGACCCGCGTGCTGGGGCTGTCGTGGAGCGATGAAGTGCAGCTGATCCTCACCACGGAAGAAAGCGGCGTACGCAGCATTCGCGACCTGAAGAACCGCCGCTTCGGCCTGCCCAAATGGGCCAATGTGCAGATCGACTTCACCCGAGCCCAGGCCCTGCGAGGGCTGGAAAATGCCCTGAAGCTGGAAGGCCTGGCGGTGGCCGATGTCGAGCTGGTCGACTACCCCTACGGCGGCACCTACAGCGACGATGCCAAGCAGCATCTGTATGGCGCCGAAGTTAGCCTGGACACCAGCCGATTCAGCCGCCGCAACAACGAGCTGATCGGCCTGCTGCGTGGCGATATCGATGCCATCTTCCTCAAGGGCGCCCATGCGGTGCACCTGGCCCACGAGTTCGGCCTGCGCGTGGTGGTCGACACCGGCAGCCATCCCGACCCGCTGATCCGCAGCAACAACGGCACCCCGCGCACGCTCACCGTGGACCGGCACTTGCTGGAAAACCATTTCGATGCCAGCCGTACCTTGGTCGATACGGTGCTGCGCACCGAGCAGTGGGCCTGGGCCAACCCTGAGGAAACCCGGCGCTTTCTGGCACGTGAACTCAACACCAGCGAGTACTGGGTGGCGGCGGCCTATGGTGACGATGCGCACCGGCGTTTGCGCACGACGCTGGACAGCCGCTCGATCGAGGCGCTACAGGACTTTACCGAGTTTCTGTTCAGGTGGGGGTTCATACCGCGCCGCTTCGATGTACGGGATTGGATTGATTTTCGGGTGCTGGAGCATGTGATCGGGTCGACGTCCCGGTTGGCGGTTTGAATGCTGGGGCGCACCTTGCGCCCCTGAGCGGCACACGTGCGCGCCAGGCGCGGGTCAGTGCGCCAGTGCCTCGCGGAACCGTCGGGTGCTGGCAACCGCCAGCACCAGCCCGATGACTGCCACGCTACCGCCCACAAGGCCGATATCCGCCACGTCCATCTGGCTGCTGACGATACTGCCCAGCAGCGCACCACCACCAATACCGATGTTGTAGATGCCCGAAAACAACGCCATGGCCACATCGGTGGCGTCGGATGCCAGCTTCAACGTCTTCGACTGCAGCGACAAGCTGAAACTGAGAATCGCCACGCCCCAGAACATGCTCAGCGCAGCGAACGCATAGAAGTTGCCCGACAGCGGCAGCAACAACAGCAGGCACGCTGCCAACAGGCCGATCGACCCCACCAGGAAACCATGGGGGAAGCGGTCGCTGTAGCGGCTGAACAGCAACGAACCGAACACCCCGGCACCGCCAAACAGCAGCAGCAACAGCGTGGTGCGCTCACCGCCAATCTGCGCCACATGCAGCGCGAACGGCTCAATGTAGCTGTAGGCGGTGAACTGCGCCGTGATCACCAGCGTCACCAGCACATAGGTAATGACCAGCGCCGGGCGCTTGAACAGGATCGGCAGGCTGCGCAACGAGCCGGAGTTCTGGCTTGGCAGCAGCGGCAGCGATTTCATCAGGCACAGCATGGTGGCCAGCGCCACCCCGGCAATGCTCAGGAAGGTGATGCGCCAGCCCAGCGCCTCACCCACTACGCGGCCCAGCGGAATGCCCAGCACCATGGCCAGGGTGGTGCCGGTGGCCAGCAGGCCCAGCGCCTTGGCCTGCTGGCCCGGTGGTGCCACGCGCACCGCCAGCGAGGCAGTGATGGCCCAGAACACCGCATGCGCCAAGGCAATGCCGATACGGCTGACCAGCAGCATGGCAAAGCTCTGCGACAGCCACGACAACAAGTGGCTGACAATGAACACCAGGAACACGAGCAGCAACAAGCGCCGCCGTTCGACGTTACGGGTCAGCAGCATCATCGGCAGCGAGGCCAATGCCACCACCCAGGCATAGATGGTCAGCATCAGGCCGACCTGGGCGGTGCTCATGTCGAAGCTACGGCCAATGTCACTCAGCAGCGCCACCGGCACGAACTCGGTGGTGTTGAAGATGAAGGCTGCCAGGGCCAGGGCGATGACACTCAGCCAGCTGCCGCTGCCCGCCGTGGGTGGCTGGTGGGTGGGTATGGGTCCGTTCATGGGTGCAAACCGCTTCTCCGCAGACAAGGCAACAGATCGCACGCCAGCCACCCGCTTGCAGGGGCGCCAACGCACGCTTTGTTATTGATAGGAATGCCCGGCATGGTACGCGTCAAGCCGGAGCCTCACAACCGCGTGGCAGGCAGACGGAGTACCATGCGCGTTGTGTGTGAAACGCGAGTGCAACAAGGAGCCCGATCCGCTCATGGACAAGCAGCACCCCCAGCAGCAGTGGCAGCAGGCGGTCACCGCCTACGCCCAAGCCGTCAACGACTACGTCGCGCAGGGCCGTGCGCAAGGCTGGGATAACCTGAAAGAGCCACAGGCGCCAGCCACCGGGCACTTGCTGGACGCCTGGCTGGCTGCCCTGCAGGCCGCCAATCGCCCTGGCGTCGACGAACAACAGCACCGGGCGTTTCGCGAGGCCTGGCCACCCGCACACCACCCCTTGGTACCGTTGCTCGATGACCACGGCCAAGGGATCAGCAATGTCCTGCTGCTGGACGACGGCAGCCTGCTGGCCCGCATCGGCATGCCTTACGACAAGGGCCAGGTCGTGCGTATCGACCGCCATGAGGTGACACCGGTGATCGGCATCGAGCACTTCGGCCGCTGCCCTGCCCGCCGCTACTTCGCCCTGGCCAATGCCGAGGGCGTGCGCGTGACCGACGGCTGGGGTGGCCCGCAAGTACAGCGACTGGCATGGCCAAGTGGGCTGGAGGGGTTGCCGTCGGGGTACCCGTTCGAGCCGTTCGACCTGCCGCCCACGCCAACCGCGCTGATCCCCTTCCCCGATGGCCAGCGTGTGCTGCTGGTAAGCGCCGAAGGGATCTTCGTGCTGACCACTCAAGGTGCGACTCGCCTGCTGCCGCAACAAACGCGGGTGCTCGACGAGCTGGCCGAAGGCACCGACCCGGACGACATCAGCCTGGGGCTGAGCATGGCGCATGGCGCAGTGTCGGCGGATGGCCGGCTGATCGTGGTGGGCGAGCAAGGTACCCGTCACCGGGTGCTGGATGCCCAGCTCAGGCCGGTTGCCGAAATCGGCCCAGGCAGCGAGTACCCGCACTTTGCGTTGTTCAACCGCACGGATGACCAGTTGATCGTCAATGCCTGCCATTTCCATAGCGGTGCCACGCTGGCAGTGAAGGTGGCGGACTTGCCAGGGCTGGATACCGATTACTACAGCCAAGACCCGCGTACCCCGCTGGTGCAGGATGGCGCCAGGGTATATGCCGGGGTGGCGCGCGATGGGGAGTACATTGTGGGGGATGCCTATGGCTACCTGCGGGCGTTCGGCGAGGATGGCACCGAACATTGGCAGCATTACCTGGGGTCGACCATCAGTGCGATGGATATCAGCGCCGATGGACAAACGCTGGTGGCGGCGAGCCATGCGGGGGTTGTTTCGGTGATCGCGCTGGACAGCGGGCGGCCTGAATGGCAGATCGGCACCGGGGCGCATGGCGAGGTGCGGCGGTGGTTGTTCTGGAAGAGTTGGGACAAGGCGATGGTCTGGTAACAGCTACAGCCTCATTGCCTGTACTGGCCTTTTCGCGGGCTTGCCCGCTCCCACAGGGACCGCACAGACGTTGAAAACTGTGCAGTACCTGAGGGAGCGGGCAAGCCCGCGAAGAGGCCGGTACAGCCAACCGAATAATCAGCCCTGCAAAGTGGCCATGTCGATCACGAACCGGTACTTCACATCACCGGCAATCATCCGCTCGTACGCCTGGTTGATATTGCGAATATCCAGCATCTCGATATCGCAACGGATGTTGTGCTCGGCACAGAAGTCCAGCACTTCCTGAGTCTCGGCAATGCCCCCGATCAACGACCCCGCCAGCACCCGGCGCTTCATCACCAGGTTGGCCGCGTGCACCGCCGGGTCGATCGGTTCGATCAGGCCGACAAGAATGTGCACACCGTCGAACTTCAAGGTTTCAAGGTACGGGTTGAGGTCATGCTGCACCGGAATGGTGTCCAGCAGGAAATCGAACCGGCCGGCAGCGGCGCGCATCTGCTCGGCATCGGTGGACACGATCACGTGGTCGGCACCTTGGCGGCGGGCTTCTTCGGCCTTGGCCTGGGACCGGGTGAACAGCGTCACCTCGGCACCCAGGGCCTTGGCCAGCTTGATGCCCATGTGGCCAAGGCCACCCATACCGAGGATGCCGATTTTGTGGCCCGGGCCGACGCCGTGGTGCTTGAGCGGCGAATAGGTGGTGATACCGGCGCACAGGATAGGGGCCGCGCTGGGCAAGTCCATGCCGGCCGGAATGCGCACCACGAAGTGCTCGCTGACCACGATGCTGCTGGAGTAACCGCCCATGGTGTTGCTGCCGTCGACCCGGTCCGGGGTGGCGTAGGTCATGGTCGGGCCTTCCAGGCAATATTGCTCCAGGTCCTTGGCGCAGGCTTCACAGTGGCGGCACGAGTCGACCATGCAGCCGACGCCCACCAGGTCACCGACCTTGTGCGCAGTCACCTGGCCGCCCACCGCCGTGACGCGGCCGATGATTTCGTGGCCGGGCATCAGCGGGTACACGGCAATGCCCCATTCATTGCGCGCCTGGTGGATATCGGAATGGCACACGCCGCAGTAAAGGATTTCGATGGCGACATCGTCCGGGCGTGGGCTGCGGCGCTCGAAAGTGACAGGGGCCAGGGGGCTGGTGGGGGTTTGGGCGGCGTAACCGATGGCGGTATACATGCAGGGCCTCGCAGTAAAGTGAAACGATTCAGGCGGCGCATTTTGCGCGCTGTTTGCCGCCTGGCACACGGCTGATTCTCCGGCATGCATGCCTGATTCTCCGAAGATGCCAGCCAGCATCTGGCGCCAAACCCTCAATCTGCGATGATTAGGCTGTCCGATTCTCTGCTCCAGGTTCACCATGCAACTGACCCGCCACGTCGACGCCAACGCGCCGCTCTGCGCGCTGATCCGCAGCCTCGCCACGCACCCTGGCTTCGCCCCCACGCACCTGCCCCAGGTGCAGGTGCTGAGTTGGGACCATTATGTGGCCAGCAGCCCTCAGATCTACGAGCCCAGCCTGATGATCCTGGCCCAGGGCAGCAAGCTGGCGCGCCTGGGGCCGCGTACCCTGGAATATGGCGCCGGGCATTACCTGGTGCAGGCGTTGTCGGTCCCGTTCATGTGTGAAACCTTCGCCACCCGTGAAGCGCCCTTGCTGGGCGTGGCGGTAGACATCGACCGTGGCGTGCTGGGTGAACTGGTGCAGAGCATGGACCTGGCACCGGACGTTGCAGTGCAGGCACAAACCCCGCAATCGATGACCTCGGCAGCGCTGGATGCGCCGATGCGCGACAGTGTGGAGCGGCTGCTGCACTGCCTGCAGGACCCGCTGGATGCCAAAGTGCTGGGCCAGGCGCGCGTACGCGAAGTGCTGTACACCGCGCTGCGCGGCCCACAGGCCGGTGTGTTGCGGGCGCTGGTGGAGCAACAGGGGCACTTCGCCCGCATCGGCGCCGCCCTCGCCCACCTGCGCGCGCACTACAGCGAGCCGTTGAGCGTGGAAGCACTGGCTGCGCGGGCAAACATGAGCGTTTCGACCTTCCACGAACACTTCAAGCGCTGCACCGACATGGCACCGATGCAGTACCTCAAGCGCCTGCGGTTGTTAAAGGCGCAGCAGATGCTGATTGGCGAAGGCCTGGGGGTGGCGCAGGCCGCGCACCGGGTGGGCTACCAGAGCACCTCGCAGTTCAGCCGCGAGTACAAGCGCCAGTTCGACCGCAGCCCGGGGGATGAGTTGCCGTATCA
This sequence comes from Pseudomonas sp. URIL14HWK12:I5, assembly GCF_900176445.1. NCBI lineage: Bacteria > Pseudomonadati > Pseudomonadota > Gammaproteobacteria > Pseudomonadales > Pseudomonadaceae > Pseudomonas > Pseudomonas sp. URIL14HWK12:I5. The sequence continues at coordinate 186,601 of NZ_FWXQ01000012.1, read as the reverse complement.
GAGCTTGCCGGTGTAGCAGACCATTCCCGGATAGCGGCACGCTCGGTTCTGGGCGCTGCCCCATTGCGAGACAACGAACGACCCGGCTACTATTGAGAACGATTCACACTCACATGCGGATGCCAGGCGTTGGACAGCTCATCAACCCGTAAACTGGGCTTTTTCTTCAGCGACCACCATCGCTGGTTGCTCCAGCACATCCAGAAACGCCTGCGAAACCATGCTGACGCCGAGGACACCGCCGCCGAAACGTTCTGCCAGATGCTCGGCGCACGTGTCGACCCAGACAGCATTCAGCAACCTCGCGCCTACCTCACCATCATCGCCCGCCGGCTGATCTTCGACCGCCATCGCCGTCGCCAGCTCGAACACGCCTACCTGGAGCACTTGGCGCGGTTGCCGGAGGCTGTAGCACCATCGGTCGAGGAGCAACTGCTGCTGGTCGAGGCCCTGGTGGCCATCGACCAGGCACTGGACGGCTTGCCGGCAGTGGTCAAAGCCACCTTCCTGTATAGCCAGCTCGACGGCATGCACTACGCCGACATCGCCGCAAAACTGCAGATCAGCGAACGCTCTGTCAGCCGCTATATGAAACAGGCGCTGCGCCAATGTTACCTGTGCGAGGTGCAGGCGTGAGCCGGCCAGCCCTCGACCCGGTCAGCGAGCAAGCCATCGACTGGATGGTCGAGCTCAGGGCCGCCACGCCTGACGAAGCGCAACTGCAAAGGTTCAGTCTGTGGCTGCAGCAGGCCCCCGCTCACCAACAAGCCTGGAGCCGTCTGGAGCAACGCCTTGGCCATCCCCTGGCCGTGATGCACGCACTGGATCAACGGGCCCCTGGCCAAGCTGCAGAGGCGCGTCACTTGTTGATGCAGCCCACTCGCACACGGCGTGACGTACTCGGCGCCATGGCAAGCCTGGGGCTGTTCGGCGCGGCGCTTTGGGGGGGATGGCGCAGCGACACCACCCAAGGGTGGCTGGCCGACTTGCATACAGCCAGCGGTGAGCGACGTAGTTTTACCTTGGCCGACGGCAGCCGCCTGAGCCTGAACAGCGCCAGTGCGGTCGACGTGCAGTTCGATGCCGGGCAACGGCTTCTGGTGCTGCGCCACGGCGAGTTGCTGATCCAGGTTGCGCGCGATCCGCTGCGCCCCCTGCGGGTGCGAACCGCGCAAGGGCAAGTGCAGGCGTTAGGGACGCGTTTTCTGGTCAGCCAGGAAGAGGGCGCCACCCGGGTCGTGGTGCTGCAACACAGCGTCCGCGCCAGCTTGGCCAATGGGCAATGGACCGATCTGCAACAAGGGCAGGCGGCGCTGCTACGCAATCATTCCATCGAGCGGCTGGCGGGCGAACAACAGCAACGGGCGGCCTGGCTGGAGGGCCGCCTGGAGGTCCTCGACCAGCCTCTTCATGTGGTTGTCGATGCGCTGCGTCCCTATCAGCGCGGCTACATCCGGCTCGCCCCCGCGGCACGCGATCTGCGGGTACAAGGCGTATTCCCTCTGGATCAGCCACTACAAGCGTTGAAGGCATTGGCCGAGGCCCTGCCAATCAGCGTGGAGCATTACGGCCCGTGGTTGATGTTGATCGACCTGAAAAACGCTTGATAAAAATATTTCTAAAAATCATTCGCAATCGTGGCAAGTTTTTTTTGCTCGTCTCACATACCTCCTGACAGCCACTTCATTCGGGAGTAATCCGTGTACAACCCCTTGCCCCGCGCCCTGCCTCTGGTCGCTGCCCTGGCCAGCTTCAACGTGCTCGCCCAGCCGCAAAGCCAGATGTTCGACCTGCCAGCCGCCAGCCTGGCTCACACGCTCAACCGCATCGCCAGCCAAAGTGGCCACATCATTGCGCTGGAGCCTGAACTGGTGCGCGGCAAGCAGGCGCCTGCAGTGGTCGGCCGGATGAGTGCCGAGCAAGCCATGCAAGCCGCACTGGCCGGTAGCGGCTTGCAGTTGCGGGTATCTGGCGAAGGGCATTTCAGTGTGGCCCCTGCCAGCCTGGGCAGCGATGTCATGGAGCTGGGCAGCACCAGCATCACCGACAACTACGTGGATGCAACCAGCGAAGGCACAGTTTCCTATGCCGCCCGCGCTGTGACCCTCGGCAAAGGGACGCACACCCTCAAGGAAATTCCCCAGTCGGTTACCGTCATCACGCGCAAGCAACTGGATGACCAGGGCATCACCGACTTGCAGGATGCGCTCAACCACACCACGGGCATCGTCGGCGCACAGGGCATTGGCCCCGGCGTGGTCGTGACCTCGCGTGGTTTCCAGATTGATGACTGGCAATACGACGGCGTACCGATTCCGCGAAACAACTATTCGCTGGGGAACTGGGCAACCCAGGACCTGGTGTTCTTCGACCGGGTGGAAGTGCTGCGCGGTGCCTCGGGCCTCCTGCAAGGCACCGGCAGCCCAGGCGGGGCGATCAACCTGGTACGCAAGCGTGGCCAAACGGCGCCGACCGTTACGCTGACGGGCAAAGCGGGCTCCTGGGACCACTATGGCCTGCAACTGGATGCTGGCGGCCCGCTGACCGCCGACGGCCGGGTGCGCGGGCGGTTTGTGGCAGACGAAGACCAAAGTGACAGCTTCGTCGACTATGTCTGGAGCAAAAACCATTCGCTGTATGGTGCGCTGGACATCGACCTGAACGATGCGACCACAGTAGGCGGCGGTATCAGCTACAGCCGTCAACAGTCGCGGCCAATGCTGCGTGGCCTCCCACGTTACGCCAATGGCAAGCCCGTGGACCTGCCGCGATCGACCTACACCGGCGCCCGCTGGAGCCGTGCCGAAAACGACGTCACTACGTACTACCTGGACCTTGAACACCGCTTCAACGAGGACTGGACCTTCAAGGCCGCTGCCGTACGCATGGATGAAACCAATACATCCACCCACCAGCGGGTGCAAAGCACCGGCCAAGGCGTTGCGCCAGGCGGTAGCGGCATCACCTACGCCGACTGGCTCACTGACTTTCACTCGACCAAAGTGGGCTTGGACATGAACGTGGTGGGCCACTTCGATACAGGCCCCTTGGCCCATGAGATCACCGTGGGTGGCAACTATTCCAAACTGACCTCGGATGACGCCTACTGGCGCAACTTCGATGCAGGCGGCAACATCTTCGACATCGATCATGACCGCCCCGAGCCCAGCCGTGACAGCGTCTTCGATGGCGATCTCGCACGTTCCAACAGGGCTAGTTATGACATACGCCAGAAAGGCCTGTATGGCGCCTGGCGCGTCAAACCCACCCAGGACCTGACCGTGATCCTTGGCACGCGTGTGAGCTGGTTCGACTACAGCTGGGACTCGATCGACTTCAACAGCCTGACCGACCCGGGTACCCGCTACCCGACCAGCCGCATGACCGAAACGGGCCAAGTCACCCCTTATGCCGGCTTTGTCTACGACCTGACTCGCGAGTGGGCCTGGTACGCCAGCTACACCGACGTGTTCGTACCGCAGACCGAGCGCGCCGTTGGCAATGCGCCACTCAAGCCAGTGATCGGCAGCAACTACGAGACAGGCTTCAAGGGCGAACTGCTCGACGGCCGGGTCAACGCTTCGATCGCGCTGTTCCGTTACGACCAGGAAAACCGTGCCGTCACCGACGTAGCCTCAGGCTTCGCCTGCGATGATTGGTATTGCTCTACCGCCGCAGGCAAGGTACGCAGCCAGGGTGTCGAAGCCGAGATCAGCGGTGAAGTGCTGAGTGGCCTGCAACTGTTTGCCGGTTACACCTACAACACCACCAAGTTCCTCGATGACCCGGACGAAGAAGGCCGCACATTCAGCCAGTGGACGCCCAAGCACATGCTGCGCGCCTGGGCGGATTACACGCTGCCACTGGACGGCCAGCGCTGGAGCACTGGCCTGGGCTTCACCACCCAGAGCCATACCCTGGGCTACGAGCGCACCTACACCGTGCCTGGCTACACCGTGTGGAGCGCACGCCTGGCTTATCAGCTGACACCGGAAGTGAACGTTGCCGTCAACGCCAACAACCTGTTCGACAAGAAGTACTGGGTTGCAGGCTTCAATCAGCTCAATGGCAGCAACAACTATGGCGAGCCACGCAACTTCATGCTGACGGTAAAGTACACCCCGGAATTCTGACTCCGGGTCCGTCCGCCAGCGGCCACTGCGCCAAGGGCCAGTAAGCGCCCTTGCGCGACTCGTATAGCGTGAAATGGCGTGCCGCGAGGTAAAACTCCGGCGCGCTGCTGGCCTCGGGTGGCTGGCCGCGAAAATCCCTGGACAGCGTCAGGTGCGGGCGATACTCACGGCTGACTGCCTCCACCCCCAACGGCAGCAACGCCTGCTGCAACCCATACACCAGTTGCAACAGGGCCGGCGGTGTCTGGTGGGCCTCCAGCACCAAAGCGCTGGCCCGCTGCCACACCTGCAAGCGGTCGAGCAACAGCCGTGGCGCCGCAGCCGGCAGCGCCAGTTGATCGACCGCCGCACAGATCGCAGGCACCTGCGCGGCATCCACATCACCAAGAAACAGCAACGTGACGTGGAAGTTGGCCGCCGGCACCGGTTTGCCGCTGCGCAGGTTCAAACCCCGGCGCCACTGGGCCAGGGCACGGCGCTGTACATCGCTGACCGGCAGGGCGAAAAACAGCCGTTTGAAGGGGCTACCGCTGGGTCGTGCATCCTGAACCATACAAACTCCCGAACATGAAACGTTTGCGCAAGACTGTAGGGCATTACACCAATGTCGCCCCGTCGTTTCGTAACAATAAGTACAAACTGCCCCCATGATTGTTTATGCTGGCTGGCTTATGCCATGGCGCATGGCCATTTTTCGACAAGTAAACGTCCATGAAAATTGCACTCGTACTCATCTTCGTCCTCTCGATCGCCTATGTTCACCTGCGCGGTCGGGTTCGTCACAAGCTGACCCGCCAGCTGGGCGACCACTCCAGCTTCCTGGCCCCGGTCAACAGCTTCCTGTACCTGTTTTCCAAGCTCCCGGCCAAGCCTTACTTGCCGGTCGAGGCCTTCCCCGAACTGAAGCCGCTGCAAGACCACTGGCAGGAAATCCGTGAAGAGGGCCGCCAGTTGCTGCATGTGGGCGAAATCAAAAAATCCGAAAATTACGATGACGTCGGTTTCAACTCGTTCTTCAAAACCGGCTGGAAGCGCTTTTACCTGAAGTGGTATGGCGAAAGCCACCCATCGGCGATGGCCCTGTGCCCACGTACCACCGAGCTGCTGCAAGGCATCGGCACGGTCAAGGCCGCCATGTTCGCCACCCTGCCGCCGGGCGCCAAGCTGGTGCGCCACCGTGACCCGTATGCCGGCTCGTACCGCTATCACCTGGGCCTGGATACGCCAAACGACGACGGTTGCTACATCGACGTGGACGGCGAGAAGTACTCGTGGCGCGACGGTGAGGGGGTGATCTTCGACGAAACCTACATTCACTACGCGGCCAATACCACCGAACACAACCGCATCATCCTGTTCTGTGACGTCGAGCGCCCGCTCAAGTACCGCTGGGCAACGGCGTTCAACCGCTGGTTCAGCCGCAACGTCATGGCCGCCGCCGCCGCGCCCAACGGTGACGGCGACAAGACCGGTGGGATCAACCGGCTGTTCACCCGCATCTACAAGATCCGCGAGCGCGGCAAGGCACTGAAAAAGCGCAACCGCATGCGCTACTACCTGGAAAAATGGGCCGTGGTCGCGGCGTTGGTGCTGGTGTTCATCTACATCTGACCGATGTGGGAGCGGGCTTGCCCCGCGAACACCGGCGAAGCCGGTGCCATGTTCCGCGCAGCCTCCTTCGCGGGACAAGCCCGCTCCCACAAACAGCTCAGCAAACACCCACCAAAGTACAAGCCTCACACTTGCCACACTTCGACTAGCCTGAAAGCTCCACTCGCAACCCCCCCAAGGTGAAGACGATGAGCATGATGGACTGGGACGCCTACCGTAAGCAGTTGATGGCCGGCATCGGCGATCTCAAGCAACTCTCCCCCGACACCGTGGCCGGCTACATGACCGCCAGCGGTGCGGGGGCCAAGACCAACCACCTGGACGCCAAGACCCGCGAGCTGATCTCTCTGGCGGTGGCCGTGACCACCCGCTGCGACGGCTGCATCGCCGTGCATTCACAGCAGGCGGTCAAGCATGGCGCCAGCCGCGAGGAAATTGCCGAGGCGCTGGGCGTGGCCGTGGCGATGAATGCCGGTGCCGCGCTGGTTTACTCGGCGCGGGCCATGGATGCTGTCGGCAAGGCCAACGGCTGAGCACAAACGGCGCCGCCGCCCTTGCGCGACGGCGCCGCGCGACCCAGACTGGACGGCTTAGCCCGCGCAGGAACCCGCATGATCCACATTCGCCCCATGACGCCCGACGATTTCGACCGTTTCTGGCCCACCTTCCAGGCCATTGTCCAGGCCCGTGAAACCTATGCCTTCGAGCCTGCCCTGAGCTTCGAACAAGCCCGCCAGTTGTGGCTGGAACTGCCCTTGCACACGCTGCTGGCCGAAGAAGATGGCAAGCTGCTGGGTTCGTATTACCTCAAGGCCAATGCTGCCGGGCCTGGTGCGCATGTGGGCAATTGCGGCTACATGGTCTGCGAACAGGCGCGTGGCCGTGGCGTGGCGCGTCTGATGTGCGAGCACTCGCAGAAGCTGGCACGCCAGGAGGGCTTTCTGGCCCTGCAGTTCAACTCGGTGGTGGCCAGCAATGAAGTGGCCGTGGCGCTGTGGCACAAACTGGGCTTCGAGACCGTTGGCCGCTTGCCCAAGGCCTATCGCCATGCCCGCCTGGGGCTGGTGGACTGCCTGGTGATGTACAAATGGCTGGCGGACGAGCCGGTGGTGGAGAAGCCGCCATTGCTGATCGGGCGCAAGAACATCGAGGCACGGGTGTCGCGCCGTCGCGGACGCTGATGTTCTTGAGCAGGCCCGCGCAGCGGTCGGGCCTGCCAAGCGCTCAGCTTCAGAAAGCCAAGCCTACCTTCACACCAAACTCGTCACGCTTGAGCTTGGTGTTGTCTGCTACTGGGGAGTCTTCATCCAGCTTGTATTCGGTGCGGGTGTAGTAAACCCCGGCCTGTACCGGCATACCGCCTTGCTGATTCATCAGCAACGTCACCTCGGCATACGGGTTGGTGCGGTCTTTCAGGTCGACCGTGTCGCTGCCAAAGTCATCCACCTTCAGCCGCGCGCGGCCGTCCAGGGTATGTCGCGCGCCCACTTCCACCCGCAGTGTCGAGGCGTCGAACTGATGGTTGTAGCCCAGCGCTGCCTTGGCAAAGGGCGACTTCACGGTGAGCTTGGTATCAAGGTCGTTGATTTCCGGCTCGAAGCGCGACCAGCTGTAGCCGCCGCCCACAGTCACGTCGACAAAGTTGCGAGCGTCCAACGCCGCACGCCAGCCAAGATCAAGATCGGCCTGAGCCTCCTTGAGCTTGTTGTCGTTCTTTTTGCCGAATTTGGCCTCGGCGCCGAGTTGGTAGATGAAACCAGATTCGGCTGTCAGCTTGTTGCCGAATGTGGCGAACACGCCGCCTTGGCCCATGTGTTCCTTGTCGCTTTCACTGCCACCTTCAAACTTGAACTTGTCGTAGGCGCCCTGCAGACCGATTGTGAACAACGGATCGGTGCTGGGCGCGGCGGTGGCAGCCAGCGGCGCGGCGATCAGGGCGAGCAGGCAGGAGTGGCGCAACAGTTGACGAGCAGGCATGCGGGAAGTCTCCATGACTTGATAACGAAAGGCTAACGTGCGGTTCGAGACAAACGCCGCCAAAAAAGTTCGAAAAAAAATCAGTAAAAACGTGCAACCTTGTGATTTATCGCGGCATTCATGGCGTACCAACATTTGACGCCCCGGCGTTTCAATGGTCAGATGCGCGCCAGTTTCAGGTGCCCTGTACCGCCGCGTGCAGGGTGAAACGGGAAGCCGGTGCGTCGTATCGACCACGACAAGTCCGGCGCTGCCCCCGCAACGGTAAGCGAGCGAACCCTTCGACATACCACTGTGCTCAGGCATGGGAAGGTGAAGGTTTCATGCCCCTCGCAAGCCCGGAGACCGGCCTGAAGCTTCACTTGGCAACCCGCGGTGGGCGGGCGCAGGCCGGTATCCGTGCGCGCGCCTGCCTGCACGGTGCGCCTTTGCGTGTTTTCCACCGGGATCCATTCATTCCTGCAGCAGTGGAACGACATGTCCCGTATGTTCAAGCTTCACCCCCTGGCGGCCTGCCTGGCCGTCGCCCTGCCAGCCCTGGCCGATGACCAGGACCGACAACCCCTGGCCCTGCCCACCACGGCCATTACCGACACCCTCGACAACCACGCTATCGACCTGGTCACGCCGACCCAGGCCGGCTCGCGCCTTGGCCTCAACGCCCTGGAGACGCCGGCCAGCACCAGTAGCATCAGCACCGAGCAGATCCAGCAGCGCAACAACCTCACGGTGCAGGACGCCGTGACCCGTTCGCCGGGCATCACCTTCGTCGGCTCCCCGGGCGACGGCGGCACGGGCCTTTCTGCTCGCGGCTTTGCCGGGCACAGCTCGGTGATGACCCTGTTCGACGGCGCACGGCTGTACACCGGTGCCGGCACCCAGACCTTCCCGGTCGACCCGTGGATGGTCGAGCGCATCGACGTGATTCGCGGCCCGGCTTCGGTGCTGCATGGCGAGGGCGCCACCGGTGCGGTGGTCAACGTAATCCCGAAAAAGCCGTTTGCCGGCGAAGTGCGTAACCACCTGCGCCTGGGTTACGGTTCGTGGGACCGCCAGCAGCTCGGCCTGGACAGCGGTGGCAGCCTCAGCGAACGCCTGAGCTACCGCCTGACCCTGAACCAACAAGGGGGCAATGGCTGGGTCGACCGCACCCCTTCGCGCAGCCTGGCCCTGAGCGCCGCGCTGCGTTTCGATGCCAGCGACGACCTCAGTTTCACCCTCGCCCACGACCGTGGCGATGCGCAACCCGCCAACTACTACGGCACGCCACTGATCGATGGCCACTACCGCAGCAGCCTGCGCAAAAAAAACTACAACGTGCAGAACGACGTGCAGCACTACGTCGATGAATGGACCCGGCTGAACACCGACTGGACGCTGAACGACCACCTCAGCGCCAGCAACCAGCTGTACTACATCAAGAGCCGCCGCCACTGGCGCAACGCCGAAGACTACAGCTGGGACGCCGAACGCCAGCAGTTGCAACGCGGCAGCTACCTGGAGATCAAGCACAACCAGGAGCAGTTCGGCGACCGCCAGACCTTCACCTTCGACCACACCCTGTTCGGCCTGGCCAGCAAGACCGTGGTCGGCGCCGAGTACAACAAGGTGCGTTTCAACGTTGACAGCAATGCCCCCTACAACGATGTGGGCGGCGACTACATCCACCCGTGGCAGCCGCACCCTGGGTGGTTCCACAGCGCCTCGCCCCTGCGCCCGCAAACCTTGTCCACCACCCACACCTTTGCCTTGTTCGCCGAGAACCGCCTGCAGCTGAGCGATCGGTTGTCGTTGGTCACGGGCGTGCGCCGCGACCAGAACCACATCGACCGCGACAACCTGATCGATGGCAGCCGCAGCGACCACAGCCTGCAAGGCGGCAACTGGCGCGCCGGCCTGGTGTATGCGTTTACCGACGACCTGTCGCTGTACGGCCAGTACTCCACCAGCGAGGACGGGGTGAACAATCTCATCAGCCTCAGCCCGGCCCAGATGCACTATGAGCTGACCGAAGCGAAGCAGACCGAGGTGGGCCTGAAGCAACGCTTCTGGGACGGTCGCGGTGAATGGACGTTGGCGGCCTACCACATCGTCAAGAAGAAGCTGCTGGTGGACGACCCGATCACCCACGAGAAGCAGCAGGCCGGGCAGCAGACGTCCGATGGCCTGGAAGCGACCCTGGAACTGGCGCTGGCGCATCAATGGCAGGTGTCGGCGAACGCGTCGCTGGTGCGCGCCAAGTATGATGACTTTGACGAAATGGTCGGTGGAGCAGCGCAGGACCGTGCGGGCAATCGGCCGGCCAATGTGCCACGGCGTACTGCCAACCTGTGGCTGAGCAAAGGCTTCGGGCAGCAAGTGGAGGCCGGCATTGGTGCGCGTTATGTGGATGAGCGCTTTGCCAATACTGCCAATACCCAGAGCGCGCCTGGGTACACCGTGGTCGATGCCAACGTCGCCTGGCAGGTGCTGCCGGATGTGCGGCTGGGGTTGCAGTTGAACAACCTGTTCGACCGGGAGTATGTGCAGTCGGCGTTCAGTGGGCAGCAGTGGTTGATGGGGATGCCACGGTCGTATTTTGCGACGGTGGATTACAGCTTCTGATTGAGTTGCCTGTGCCCGCGAAGAAGCCGGAGCAGGCAACACAAAAACCTCTACCAACCGCTGACCAATTAGTTATAAGATAACGTTTCACATGACATTCATTCCTATCAGCGACCCTCCATGACAAGCGCCAGCGCCACCCCCACCCTGCTCACCCAGCGCCTGCAGAGCATCGACGCCCTGCGCGGCCTGGTGATCCTGTTCATGCTCCTGGATCACGTCCGCGAAACCTTCTTCCTGCACCGTCAGGTTAGCGACCCGATGGCCATCGACACCACCGAGCCGTCGCTCTTCATCAGCCGCACGCTGGCCCACCTCTGTGCGCCGGTGTTCGTCCTGCTGACCGGCCTGTCGGCCTGGCTGTACGGCGAAAAGCATCAGGGCCGTGGCGATGTGTCGGCGTTCCTGTTCAAACGCGGGCTGTTTCTGGTGGCGCTGGAGTTCACCCTGGTCAACTTCGCCTGGACCTTTCAGCTGCCGCCCAGCGTCATCTACCTGCAAGTCATCTGGGCCATTGGCATCAGCATGATCGCCCTGTCGCTGCTGGTATGGCTGCCACGCGCCGCCCTGCTCGCCCTGGGCGCAGCCATCGTCGCCGGCCACAACCTGCTCGATGGCCTGCACTTCGGCGTGGAATCGGCCTTGCATGTGCCGTGGGCGATCCTGCATGACCGTGGTTGGCTGGCGTTTTCCGACACCCTGCGCCTGCGCACGTCCTACCCGGTGCTGCCGTGGATCGGCGTCATCGCCCTGGGCTACGGCCTAGGCCCGTGGTTCGCCCGTGGCAGCGAGGCCGACCAGCGTCAGCACCGCCTGCTGCTGACCGGGCTGGTCGCGTTGCTGGGCTTTGCCGTGTTGCGTATGTTCAACGGCTATGGCGAGGCGCCCTGGAGCGGCTACCCAACCTTCACGCAAACCCTGATGAGCTTCTTCAACATCACCAAATACCCGCCGTCACTGCTGTTCCTGGCCCTGACCCTGGGCTGCGGCCTGCTGTTGCTGCGCGCCTTCGAACGCGCCGGCCAGGCCCGCTGGATCAGCGTGCTGGCGGTGTTTGGCGCTGCGCCGATGTTCTTCTACCTGCTGCACCTGTACGTGCTGAAGCTGCTGTACCTGGCCAGCGTGGCGCTGTTCGGCCTCAACCATGGCGACTATTTCGGTTTCGAGGGCATCGCCGCCGTGTGGCTGAGCGCCATCCTGCTGGCCGCGTCGCTGTACCTGCCGGTGCGCAAGTTCGCCCGCCTGAAAGCGCGCCGTCGCGACATCACCTGGCTGAAGTACTTCTGAAAAGCGTTTTCACCCGGCGGCGTGATGGTCTACCATGCGGGCCGCCGGTTTCCACCACGGAATTAATAGGGAATCCCAGGCCCGCCAACACGGGCCAAACGGAACTGCCCCCGCAACTGTAGGTGCCGAGCCTGCTCCATCGATGCCACTGGGCGTAACTGCCCGGGAAGGCTGGAGCCTGGCCATGACGCACCAGTCAGGAGACCTGCCGGCCTACCTATACCAACCGGCGGGGTGTCCGGGATTGGCCATCCGTGTTGCCCCTGCCAACGGCGGGGCGCGGCGATGCCTGTCCGTGCGTTCCTCACCCGAACTGTCCGATAGGAGATCGCCCAGCATGCTGCCCCGTTTCGCCACCCTGCTCGCCGGCCTCGGCCTCACTGGCCTGGCCCAGGCCGCCGCCACCCATTACCCGCTTACAGTCGAGAATTGCGGCAGGCCGCAGACATTCGCCCAGGCGCCGCAACGCGCCGTCACCATCGGCCAGGCCGGCACTGAAATGCTCTACGCACTGGGCCTGGGTGACAAACTGGCGGGCACCTCGTTGTGGTTCAACAACGTACTGCCCGAATACAAGGAGCAGAACGACAAAGTGCCGCGCCTGGCTGACAACGACCCGAGCTTCGAGGCCGTCGTAGGCAAGCGCCCGCAACTGGTGGCGGTACAGTTCGAATGGATGGTCGGCGCACAGGGTGTGGTCGGCACCCGCGAACAGTTCGACGAACTGCAGATACCCACCTACCTGCTGCCTTCGGACTGCGAAGGCAAGGACAACCTGGTCGGCGCCGACGGTACTCGCCTGCAAGCGTTCCAGGTAGGCAGCATCTACAAGAGCGTCAGCCAACTGGCCGAGATCTTCGATGTGCAAGACCGCGGCACTGCCCTGAATGCCGAGCTCAAAGGCCGCCTGGACAGCGCCAAGGCACAACTGGCGGGCAAGGACCTGTCCGCCACCTCGGCACTGTTCTGGTTCTCCAGCGCCGACCTCGACATCGACCCGTACGTGGCCGGCCGCCAAGGCGTCGCCGACTTCATGCTGCGCACCCTGGGCGTGCGCAACGTGGTCGAGTCCACGGAGGAATGGCCCACCGTAGGCTGGGAAACCTTGGCCAAGGCCAACCCCACCTGGCTGATCATCGCGCGCATGGACCGTCGCCGCTTCCCCGCCGACGACTACCAGAAAAAGCTCGAATTCCTGCGTAACGACCCGGTTACCCGCAACATGGACGCGGTAAAGCATGACCGCATCATCATCCTCGACGCCGATGCCATGCAGGCCGGCATCCGCCTTTTCAGCGGCCTGCAGACGTTGTCTGCAGCCTTTGCCAGCGGTAAAGCAGCCCAGTGATGATTCGCCTGTTACCTTGCATCGCGGTCGCCCTTGCAGCCCTGCTGGCCGCCTTGCTGGCCGGCACCGCCATTGGCGAAACCAACCTGTCGCCCCGTGTGGTTGGCCAGGTGCTGGCCAACCACCTGTGGCAGGCCGGCTACCCGGTCGACCCGATCGACGCCGGCATCGTCTGGAATTACCGCCTTACCCGCACCCTGGTCGCCGCTGCTTGCGGTGCCGGCCTGGCGACGTGTGGCGTGATCCTCCAGGCGCTGTTGCGCAACCCCTTGGCCGAGCCTTATCTGCTGGGGTTGTCTGCCGGCGCCTCGACCGGGGCGGTGCTGGTCGGCCTGCTGGGGCTGGGTGGCCTGGCATTGAGCATGTCCGCCGGGGCGTTCATCGGCGCACTGGCCGCATTCACCCTTGTACTGGTACTGGCCCGCGCGGCCGGCCCCGGCAACAACAACGCCCAGGTCATCCTTGCCGGCATTGCCGGCTCACAACTGTTCAACGCGCTAACTGCCTTTCTGATTACCAAGTCGGCCACTGCCGAACAGGCACGCGGCATCCTGTTCTGGCTGATGGGCAACCTCAGCGGGGTGCGTTGGCCATCGGTGTGGCTGGCCGTGCCGGTGGCACTGTTCGGCCTGGTGGTGTGCCTGTTGCACCGCCGCGCGCTGGATGCTTTTACATTCGGCGCCGATTCGGCTGCTTCGCTGGGCATCCCGGTGCGGCGCACTCAGCTACTGCTGATCAGCTGCGCGGCGCTGGTGACGGCGGTCATGGTGTCCATCGTCGGTGCCATCGGTTTTGTTGGGCTGGTGATTCCCCACGCCCTGCGCCTGCTGCTCGGCCCCGGGCACAGCCGCCTGCTGCCAGCCAGCGCACTGGGCGGCGCGCTGTTCCTGATTACCGCCGACGTGCTTTCACGCACCTTGATTGCGGGCCAGGTGATCCCTGTGGGGGTGGTCACCGCACTGATCGGGGCACCGGTCTTCGCGCTGATTCTGGTCAGCCGCCGGGGGCGCTCATGACCGTCATGACCGCTGTACAGATTTCGCCCCTGAGTTGCCAGGGCCTGGGGTTGCAACTGGCCGGCAATACCGTGCTCAGCGGTATCGAGCTGAACGTTGTCGCGGGCGAAACGCTCGGCATTGTCGGCCCTAACGGCTCAGGCAAGTCTTCGCTGCTCAAGTTGCTGGCCGGGCTGCGCAAGCCGGCCAGCGGCAGCGTGCAACTGTTGGGTGAACCACTGGCACAGCTGCCCCGCCGCCGTGTGGCGCAGGCCCTGGCACTGGTCGAACAACAGGCCGACACCCTCGATGCAATCCGCGTGTTCGATGCCGTGGCCTTGGGCCGTACACCTTGGCTCTCGGCACTGGCACCGTTCTCGCAAGTGGACCGCGCCATCGTCGAGCAGGCGCTGGCTGACCTCGACGCCCTGCACCTGCGCACACGGCTTTGGGGCTCATTGTCCGGTGGCGAGCGCCAGCGCGTGCACATCGCCCGCGCCCTGGCGCAACGGCCACAAGTACTCCTGCTGGACGAGCCGACCAACCACCTGGACATCCAGCACCAGCTGAGCCTGCTGCAACAGGTCCAGGCCCTGCCGGTCACCACATTGGTAGCGCTGCACGACCTCAACCAGGCACTCACCTGTGACCGCGTGGCCGTACTCGACAAAGGGCACCTGGTCGCCCTGGGCAACCCCTTTGAAGTGCTCACCCCCGAGCGCCTGCTGAACACCTTCGGCGTTCACGCCCATTACCTTACCGACCCCTTCGACGGCGCGCGCATCCTGCGCTTTCGCGCCCCCTGAACCAGGAAGTTCTACCGATGCCGCTGCGTCCTCTCGCCTTGCTGCTTGCCAGCACCCTGCTCGCCCCGGCCGCGCTGGCCGACGTGCACGAAGTGAAAATGCTCAACCGTGGCAGCGAAGGCGCGATGGTTTACGAGCCGGACCACTTGCGCATCGCGCCCGGCGACACCGTGCGCTTCCTGCCCACCCAGAACGGGCACAATGCGGCCAGCGTGGCAGGCCTGCTGCCCACCGGGGCCAAGCCCTTCAAGAGCAAGCTGAACCAGCCGTTCGAACAAACCTTCAGCGTGCCGGGCGTGTACGGCATCCAGTGTATTCCGCACCTGGCGATGGGCATGGTGATGGTCATCCAGGTCGGTGACGCATCGGCTCCCGAACTGCCCGCCAACTTGCCGGCCCGGGCCAAGGCCCGCTTTGCTGCCCAGGTGCAGAAGCTTGAGGCCGTGCAATGAGCCGGTTGTTGTTGGCGCTGCCACTGCTGGGGCTGGCGCCGTTCGCCCAGGCCGACTCTGCACAGTCGCAAAGCAACGGTTTTGTGGAGGATGGCAGCTGGAGCATCCTCAACCGCAGCGTGTTCGACCAGCGCGACTACACGCATGGCGGGCGCAACAGTTCCGCGCGCAATGCCTACAAACCACGCAGCGAACGCAGTGGCAAGGCTGAAGAATGGGCCTACGGTTTGATGGGCACCTTCCAGTCTGGCTTTACCCAAGGCCTGGTGGGTGTCGGCGTCGATGCCCACGCCTACCTGGGCGTGCAACTCGACAGTGGCGGCGGGCGTGCGGGCAAAGCGCGCTTGCTGGGGGTCGATAACGACGGGCACCCAAAGAACGAGTACAGCCGCGCAGGTGCGGCATTGAAACTGCGCATGGCCAATACCGTGTTGGCCTACGGTGAGCAGCGGGTCAAGACCCCGGTGTTCAGCTCTTCCGACAGCCGCCTGTTACCCGAAACCGCCACCGGTTTCTTCCTTACCAGCAACGACTTCGACACGCTCAAGCTGGTGGCCGGGCACTTCAACGAGAGCAGCGACCGCAATGCCACAAGCCACGATCAGGGCTTTGTGGTGAACTACTCCAATAGCAAACAGGGCAACAGCTTCGACCTGGCCGGCGTGGTCTGGAACCCGGGCGCCAGCTTCAGCGGCAGCCTCTATACCTCGCGCTACGAGGACAGCTGGAACCAGCATTACCTGGGCAGCACCCTCAGCCATGTGCTGGATAACCGCCGCAGCGTCAGCCTGGACCTCAACCTGTACCGCACCACCGACACCGGCAAGGCGCTGTCCGGGCGTATCGACAACACCACCTGGAGCCTGGTCTCGCGTTACAACCAAGGGCCGCACGGGTTCAGCCTGGGCTGGCAGCAAGTGGACGGAAATACGCCCTTCGACTACGTCACGCGGGGTGCGATCTTCATTGCCAACGCGGTGCAGATGTCGGACTTCAACGCACCGAACGAGAAGTCATGGCAGGCACGCTATGACCTGAACTTGGGGGCCTATGGGGTGCCAGGGCTGAACCTGACGGCGCTGTACGTGCGCGGGTTCGATATCGACGGCACGCATGTCGACCCGACTGGCGGGTATGCGTACCTGGGATATGGCAAGGGTGGCAAACATTGGGAACGCGACCTGGAGGCGCGGTATGTGGTGCAGAGTGGCAAGGCCAAGGGCACCACGTTCTCGCTGCGACATAACGTGCACCGGGGGAACACGGCGCAGGCCGAGCTGGATGGTGACCAGATACGCCTCGCGGTGGAGTGGCCGTTGTCGGGTGGGTTCTGATGGCTGCATTGCCTGAATCGGGGCTGCCGGGCAGCCCCAGGTTCTGTCAGGCAACCGTGCCGGCAGCAGGCAGCAAGCCCCACTCCGCCCGTTCTTGCACACTCATCGTCGCCAATACCTCGGCAAACGTCTGCTCAAGCTCCGAACTGACATTGCCAAATACCCGGTAATTGGTCAGCAGGTAGCGCTTCACCGTCCTCGGCCAGCGCCGTTCCTTGTGCGCCGCATTGATGATGCCTTTGGCATCATGCCGCGTCGCGCCACGCCACAAGTCCATCAACCTGTTCTCGAAATCGCCGAAGGTCCACAAGTCGCTGCGGTCCTCGAACTCGTCCAGCAGTTTAAGTTTGTACAGGGCCATGTGTGGCATCGTGAGTCTCCCTCAGTGCAGTGAAAAAGCCTTGCATGAGGGAAGGTAAGCAAGCCGGGCAGCCCTGAAAATGAACGCGTCGATCACGCCGAAAAGGCCGTTGTAGGCGCTTTCCCACAAATCAGCGCAGCCGCAGCTGCATGTGCGTGGTCTGCCAGACCGGGTCTTGCTCCACGTCCACCACCGCAAACCCATGCCGCTCCCAGAACGCAATCGCCCCCGGGAGAAACGGATGCGTATGCAGGTACAGGCAGTCGATACCTGCCTGCACCGCCTGCTCGCGCAATGCACTGAACAACGCGCCCGCCAGACCCTGCCTGCGATAGGCCGGCAGCACGAACAGGCGCACCACCTCCACTACTCGCTCAGCGTGATAGTCAAGCTGGGCAAAACGATGGTCATAGGGCACATAGCCGATCACGGCGACCAGCCGACCGTCATCGCGGGCTTCAAGAAAGCAGCCCGCGCCGTCCAGGTAGGTTTCGGCAAAGTGCGCAAGGTCGTGCGGCAAGGGTGCCGCGACAAGCATCGGGAACAGCTCGCGGCGAGCGCTTTCGACAAACGCCACGACTTCGGCAATGGCGACGCGCGCGACAGGTTGCAGGGTCCGGTTTGGCATGGGGCTGCTGGCAATGGTTGGAGGGCTGGGTTCTACACCAGCGTGCCGATCAAGGCAAATAACGGGGCTCGTCGCGGCTATGCGGACATCGGTATAATCGGCAGTCTTCACTGCCAGACCAGACCAGGCCATGCCATGCCTCGCTTCCAGAAGTTGCTGTTGCCCCTGCTGCTGACTGCCGCCCTTACCGCCTGCGACCAGAAGCCAACCCGTGAAGAACAGATCCTCGCCCAGCTACCGCTGCAGGATGCCTACACGCACAATATCGAGCGCATGGCCACGCTGCTCGGTCGCACTCACCCGCAGCTGTCGCAAGCCACTATCCAGGGTGTACTGCGCAAGTACCTCACCGTCGAGGACCAGCACCAGGACCTGTTCCGCCTCTACAGCGAGAAGAATTTCAGCGATGCCGAGTTCGCCACCATCGTCGAAGCCACCCAGGACCCGGCCAAGGCCCGCGCGCTGGAAGACACCGAAGCCGGCAGGCGTCTGAGCGAAAAGCTCACTGCCCTGATGCGCGAAACCGCCCGCGATGTGAAGGTGCAGGCGCTGGTGGAGCGACGCATGCAACAGGTGGAAGACGAGCTGAATGCGCTGGACAGGGCAGGTTCCTGAATGCAACACCCGTCCACCCGCTAGCGCGTAAGGCTGTTTCCATTTCTTAGCTATTTTCAAAGCCCGAGGTCAGGATTGCCACACGCCAAGCACGGATTGCGCCTGGATCTACGAACACTCATTCTGGTGCTCTGCGCCCTTACAGCCCTGGTCATGCTGTGCGCCAGCTATTTCGCCAGCTACCGGGTGCAGCGCCAGCTGCTGATCGACCACGCCCTGGAAGCCAACCGGGTGTATGCGACGAAACTGGCAACCATCACCGAGACCTTCATCGGCAACGCCTTGCAGCAGCTTTCATTCAGCGCCGGCGTGCAGGGCCACCAGTTGAGCGACGCGGCAGCACTGCAGGTGGAGACCGACCGTGTACTGGGCCAGAGCATGGCCTTCAACTCCACGTTCGTGATCGATGCCAACGGCGTGCTGCTGGCGATTTCTCCAGCCTCGCTACGCCACTTTGTCGGCACCCGCATGCAATCGCCGGGTGCTCAGGAAGCACTGCACGAACGCCGCCCTCTGGTTTCCACGCCCTACCTGTCGGCGGCCAACAACCTAGTGGTGGTGTTGTCGCACCCCATTTTCGACGACAACGGCCGTTACCTCGGGTACGTGGGGGGCAGCCTGTACCTGCGAGAACGCAACATCCTCAACAGCCTGCTGGGCGAACACTTCTACAAGGACGGCTCGTACCTGTATGTGGTCGACCGCAACCGCCGACTGCTGTATCACCCCAACAGCCAACGAGTAGGCACCGTGGTGGAAGGCAACGCGCTGGTCGACCAACTGGCGACACTGGACAGCGGTACTCGGCAACTGACCAACAGCCAGGGCGTGGAAATGCTGGCCGGGTACGCCACCGTGCCCAGCGCCGGCTGGGGCGTGGTGGCGCAGCAGCCGTTGGCACAGACCGTAACGCCGCTGAGCCACCTGATTCTCAACGTGATCGGCACCTCCGCGCCCTTCGCGCTGGTGGGCAGCGTGCTGCTGTGGTGGCTGGCCCTGACCATTGCCCGGCCACTCTGGCAACTGGCCGCCGGCGCCCGTTCGATGGACCGCGCCGGTACAGCCGAACGCTTGCACCGGGTGCCCGCCTGGTACTTCGAGGCGGCCGAGCTCAAGCGCGCACTGTTATTCGGGCTGAACCTGCTGCACGAGCGCATCGGCAGGCTTGACCGTGATGCCCAGACCGACCCGCTGACCGGCCTGGGCAACCGCCGCAGCCTGGAACTCAGCCTGTCGTTGCTGGAAGCCGAAGGACGGGCATTTGCGGCCATCGTGCTGGACATCGACCATTTCAAGCGGGTCAATGACAGCCATGGGCACGAGGTCGGCGACCAGGCGCTGCGCCAGCTGGCCGAGCTGATGCGCCGTTGTTGCCGTGAAGGGGACCTGCTCTGCCGCACCGGCGGCGAAGAGTTCCTGATGATGCTGCCGGGGGCCAGCCTGGAGGTGGCCGCGGTGGTGGCTGAACGGTTGCGGGTTACAGTACAGGATACGCCGCTGGAACCTGTGGGGGCGGTGACAATTTCACTGGGGGTAGCGCGCTGGGATGGCGAGGCAGGCAGTGAGCCTGTGGAAACACTGAGCGAGGCTGACCGCGCGCTTTACCGGGCCAAGCAGGAGGGGCGCAATCGGGTAGTCATCGCCTGACCTGTGGGGCGGTAACCTGGCGCCACGGCATAAACTGGCGCTGGCGTTTGTCGATTTGCTGGATGTGCTGGAGCGGGCAGCCTGACAGTTTTTGGGGGCGCAAAGCAGCCCCGTGAATCTTGCAGCAAAAGAGCTACCCGACCGTTCATCCGGATGGTAGATTCGCCGCCATGAAAACCACCCGGCACACTCGCACGCTGACTGCCTGGACGCTCTACGCCAGCGTCCTGTTCAGCCTGTTGCTGTGCGGCCTGCACCATGGCCAGATGGGCGGGCTGCGCCTGGCCGGGCTGGAGGGCGGCTTCTGCTCGGTGAACAGCGAACACGGCGTGGCCATCGACCTGGACGGCGCCGGCGGTGACCAGCACATGGCCCAGCTGGACTGCCCGGTGTGCTCTTCGTTCGGCCTGGCCGTACCGCTCAGCAGCGGCGGCTGGTCGTTCACCCCGGCGCAAGCCGTGGCCACCTCGCCCATCGTCGTACGCAGCTGGGCACAACCGCCACCGCGCTATCAACGCCCCGCCCTCAACCCCCGCGCCTCCCCCACCGCCTTCCCCGTCGTGTAATGCCTTTCGCCTGACGTCAGCCGGGCACGCCTGCGTGCGCGCTCGCCGTCAGCCATGACCTTTGCGTGGAAGACACACCAACATGCTTCGTAACACCTCCCTGGTGCTCCTGATGGGCACCTGCAGCTTCGCCTGCGCCGAAATCGCTCCCGTTGAACTGGGCGCCACCACCATCGACGGCGAACGCGATGCCGCCAGCGGTGTGCAACTGGACGAACCGATCCGCACCGGCTCGCGCCTGGGCCTCACGGCGCGGGAAACACCCGCCTCGGTCAGCGTCTCGGACCGCCGCCTGATCGAAGAACGCGGCGCCAAGGACAGCCAGGACGTGATCAACGCCATGACCGGCGTGAACGCCTCGGCCAACCCAGGCTTTGGCGGCTTCGTTGCCTACCGTGGCTTTACCCAGAACCAGGTCACCCAGTTGTACAACGGCATCAACCTGGGCTACAGCAGCGCCACCCGGCCAGTGGATGCCTGGGTGCTCGACCGCGTCGAGCTGATTGGCGGGCCGTCTTCGTTCCTGCATGGTGCCGGTGCCGTGGGCGGTTCGATCAACTACATCACCAAACTCGCCAGCCGCGACCAGCAGACCATTGACGGGCGTATCCGCTATGGCAGTTTCGACGACAGCGAGGTGGCGTTCGGAATCAACCAGGCGCTGGCCAGCAACCCCGCTGACGCCCGCCATTTCATGCGCCTGGACTTCAGCCGCGTGCAGGGCAACGGTTACGTCGACCGCAACGAACGGCACACCGACAGCCTGGCCTTTTCGCTGCTCAGCGACCTGGCCCCCAACCTCACCCACACCCTGGCGCTGGAGTATCAGGAAGACCGCGAAGACAGCCCCTACTGGGGCTCGCCGATCCTGCCCGGGCGCAGCACGATGAAGATCGACAACAGCCGCCGCTTCGAAAACTACAACGTTGCTGACGGTCGCTATGAGCAGCGCGTACGCTGGCTGCGCTCGATACTCGACTACCAGGTCAGCGACAGCACCAGCGTGCAAAACACGCTGTACCATTACAACGCCCAACGCGACTACCGCAACCTTGAACGCTACGCCTACACCCCGACTGGCCAGGTGCAACGCAGCAGCCCTTACCTGCAGCGCCACGACCAGAACCTGCTGGGCGACCGCATCGAGCTGCGCCACGACAACCAGCTGTTCGGCCTGGCCAGCCAGTGGTCATTGGGGCTGGAATACTCACGCATGCGCCAGACCCTCTACCCCTCCTCGGGCAGCTGGAGCGACGTGGTCGATGCCGAGCACTTCAACCCTGGCAGTTTCGATGACATCCCCGGGGTGAATGCCGGCCTGACCAAACAACGTCGCCACGAGGTGATCAACCGTGCGGTGTTTGCCGAAAACCGCCTGCAACTCACCGAGCGCCTGGCCCTGCTGACCGCCTTGCGCTACGACTACCTGGACATGGAAGTCACCAACTACGGCGCCGTGACGCCCACCTCGCCGGCCTATTTCGAACGGCGCTGGGAGCCGCTGTCCGGGCGTATCGGCCTGACCTATGCACTGACACCTTCGGCCAGCCTGTATGCGCAATACAGCACCTCGGCCGACCTGCCCGCCGGCTCGCTGGCAGCCGCGACCTACTCCAATGTGGGGTTGTTCGACCTGTCCAAGGGTGAGCAATGGGAAGTGGGCAGCAAGTTCGACTTCCTCGACGGGCGCGGTGCGGCCACCCTGGCGCTGTATCAGATCGTGCGCAAGGACTTTGCCGTGCGCGACTCGAACGACGCCAACCTCACGGTCCAGGCGGGGCAGCAGACTTCACGCGGCGTGGAGCTGTCCGGGCGCCTGCAGGTAACGCCAAAACTGCTGGCCGAAGCCAACTATGCCTACGTCGATGCGCAGTACGACGAATTCAACGAGGCCGTCAACGGGGTATCGGTCTCGCGTAAGGGCAATGCACCGACCAACGTACCGGCCAATGTCGCCAACCTGTGGCTGACCTACAGCCTGTCGTCGGTGTGGTCGGTGGGCGCGGACGGGCGCTACGTGGGTTCGGTGTATGCCGACAACGCCAACAGCCTCAAGGCCCCCGCCTACACGCTGTTCGGCGCGTTCGCCCGCTACCGGCTGGACGAGCACACCACGCTGACCGGGCGGGTGCGCAACCTGACCGACGAGGTGTATGCCAAGCAGGCCTACAACAGCCAGTACTACATGGGGCCGCCGCGCACCTTCGAGCTGGCGCTGGACATGCGTTTCTGAGCCAATGGCCTGTCTTGCATGAACATCCCGGCCTGAATTGGCTCTTGTGTGCGGCCTTGCGAACAACTCGCGGTTGATTCAGGTATCCCGAGGTCGCCCTCGACAAAGCACGCTCCAGCGCCCGGCGATCTACTGGCAAGCATAACAATGATGGCGCGGCCCGACCGCGCCACGTTCATCATGCCTGCCAATGGAACCGGAGAGCACTCGCATGTCCGCACCTCATGAGGTATCCCCCGCCACCCTGCGCAGGGTGATCGCCGCCTCGGCCATCGGCAATTTCGTCGAGTGGTTCGACTTCGCCGTCTATGGCTTTCTCGCCACCTTGATCGCCAGCCAGTTCTTTGCCAGCGAAGACGCCAGCGTGGCCTTGCTCAAGACCTTTGCAGTATTTGCCGTGGCCTTTGCCCTGCGCCCGCTGGGCGGGATCGTGTTCGGCGCGCTGGGCGACCGCCTTGGGCGCAAGCGCATCCTGTCGCTGACCATTCTGCTGATGGCAGGCTCGACCACCCTGATCGGCCTGCTGCCGACCTACGCCAGCATCGGCTTGGCCGCACCTGCGTTGCTGACCTTGGCGCGCTGCCTGCAGGGTTTTTCGGCCGGCGGCGAATATGCCGGGGCCTGCGCCTACCTGATGGAGCACGCGCCCAATGACAAGCGCGCCTTCTATGGCAGCTTCGTGCCGGTCTCGACCTTTTCTGCCTTTGCCTGTGCAGCGGTCATTGCTTATGGCCTGGAGGCCAGCCTGTCGAGCGAAGCGATGAATGCCTGGGGCTGGCGCATTCCGTTCCTGATCGCTGCACCGCTGGGGCTGGTCGGCCTGTACCTGCGCTGGCGCATGGAAGAAACCCCGGCATTCCGTGAAGCCATCGCGCAGGGCAAAGAGCACGAGCATTCGCCGCTCAAGGAAACTCTGCGCAATCATGGCCGGGCCATTCGCAACCTGGGGGCGTTCATTTCGTTGACCGCACTGTCGTTCTACATGTTCACCACCTACTTTGCCACCTACCTGCAACTGGTGGGCAACCTGACCCGCGCGCAATCGCTGCTGGTGACCACCGTGGCGTTGCTGTTCGCCGCCATCGGCTGCCCACTGGCCGGGGCGCTCTCGGACCGGGTGGGGCGGCGCAAGACCATCGCTTTTACCTGCCTGTGGGTGATGCTGTGCGTGTTCCCGGCGTACTGGCTGGCCAGCTCGGGCTCGATGTCCGGCGCGCTGATCGGCGTGATTTTGCTGGCGGTGGGGGCGTTGTGCAGTGGTGTAGTTACCGCAGCGTTGCTGTCGGAAAGCTTCCCTACCCGCACCCGCTATACCGCTTCGGCGATTACCTACAATGTGGCCTATACGCTGTTTGGCGGCACCGCGCCGTTGGTGGCGACCTGGCTGATCGGGCAGACCGGCAGCAGCCTGGCACCGGCGTTTTACCTGGTGGTGATTGCGCTGGTGGCATTGGTGGGGGGGTTGGCGTTGCCGGAAACTTCGCGGATTTCGTTGCATGATGAAGTTGGGGTAGACGGCGTGCGGCCGGGGGTTCGTAGTACCGTCTGAGATTTTTGGGGCTGCTTTGCAGCCCCAGGGTCTCAGCCCTCCTGCACCTCTTCGCGCCGATACGCCCACTGATACAACGCCGGCAACACCAGCAACGTCAGCGCCGTAGACGACAGAATCCCGCCAATCACCACCGTCGCCAGCGGCCGCTGAACCTCCGCCCCGGTACCCGTTGCCAAGGCCATCGGAATGAACCCCAGCGACGCCACCAGCGCGGTCATCAAGACTGGCCGCAAGCGCGTCAGCGCGCCCTCTTCCACGGCCGCTCGCAGGGTGCGCCCTTCTTCGCGCAACCCACGGATGAAGGCAATCATCACCAACCCGTTGAGCACCGCCACGCCTGACAGCGCAATGAACCCCACGCCCGCCGAGATGGACAGCGGAATGTCCCGCAACCACAGCGCCAGCACTCCACCGGTCAAGGCAAACGGGATGCCGGTGAACACCAGCAGGCCATCCCGGAGGTTGTTGAACATCATCAGCAACAATGCCATGACCAGCAGCAATGCCACCGGCACCACCACCTGCAAGCGCTCGGCCGCCGACTGCAGCTGCTCGAACTGGCCACCCCAGCGCGTCCAGTAGCCCGGCGGGATCTGAACCTGGCCAATGAGCGTCTGTTCAGCCTCTTCGACAAACGAGCCCAGGTCACGCCCACGCACGTTGGCACTGACCACCACCACGCGCTTGCCATCCTCGCGGCTGACCTGGTTCGGCCCCAGCTGCAGGTTCAGCGTGGCCACCTGCGACAGCGGAATAAAGCCGATCTGCGCAGCGCCGGCTGTGGCACTGGCCGGCACCGGAATCAGCAGGCTGCCCAACCCGTCCACATCGGTACGCAAGGTTTCGGGCAGGCGCACCACCATGTCGAAGCGGCGGTCACCTTCATACAGCGTGCCTGCCGTGCGCCCCCCTACGGTGATGGCGATGGCGTCCTGCACGTCACCCACGTTCAGGCCATGGCGGGCAGCCTTGTCACGGTCGATGTCGATGGTCAGCACGGGCAGCCCGGTGGTCTGCTCAACCTTCACCTCAGACGCACCCGGCACGCGCTGCAGGCTGCTGGCGATTTGCGCGGCGGTGCGGTTGAGCACGTCCATGTCGTCCCCGAACAGCTTTACCGCCACATCGCTGCGCACCCCGGAAATCAGCTCGTTGAAGCGCAACTGGATCGGCTGCGACAGCTCGTAGTTGCTGCCCGGTACGCTGGCCGCCGCACGTTGTACTTCGGCAATCAGCTCGTTACGCGGCTTGCCCGGGTCTGCCCATTGCTCGCGTGGGCGCAACATCACGTAGGCGTCGGAAATGTTCGGCGGCATCGGATCGGAGGCGATCTCGGCGGTGCCGGTGCGGGCGAATACCCGCTCCACTTCCGGCACCTGGGCGATGATCGCCTGCTCCAGGCGCTGTTGCATGTCCACCGACTGCGACAGGCTGGTGCCCGGCACGCGCAGGGCCTGCAAGGCAAAGTCGCCCTCGCTGAGGCTGGGGATGAACTCGCTGCCCATGCGGCTGGCCATTACGCCGGAAAGCAGCACCAAAGTGCCAGCCGCCGCGAATGCCAGCTTGCGCCGACCCAGCACCCAGGCCAGCACCGGGGCATAGCGCTGGCGCGCCGTGCGCATCAGCAGGCCTTCCTCCTCCTTGACCTTGCCGGTGACGAACAGGGCAATGGCCGCCGGCACGAAGGTAACCGAGAGGATCATCGCTCCCAGCAGGGCCATGACCACGGTAAACGCCATGGGGTGGAACATCTTGCCCTCGACCCCGGTCAGGGCAAAGATCGGCAAGTAAACCACCATGATGATCAGTTGCCCGTAAATCAGCGGCCGGCGCGCTTCGCGGGCGGCGGCAAACACCTCATGGAAGCGCTCGCTGCGGGTCAGCATGCGGCCATGGCGTTGCTGGGCGTGGGCCAGGCGGCGGATGGCGTTTTCCACGATCACCACGGCGCCATCGACGATGATGCCGAAATCCAGCGCGCCCAGGCTCATCAGGTTGGCGCTGACCTTGTTGCTGAACATGCCGGTGAAGGTGAACAGCATCGACAGCGGGATGACCATGGCGGTGATCAGCGCAGCGCGGATATTGCCCAGGAACAGGAACAGCACGGCGATGACCAGAATGGCGCCTTCAACCAGGTTTTTCTTCACCGTGGCGATGGCTTTTTCGACCAGGTTGGTGCGGTCGTACACTGTTACCGCCACCACGCCCTTGGGCAGGTTGCGGTTGATCTCGACCAGTTTGGCGGCCACCGCCTGAGACACCGTGCGGCTGTTTTCGCCGATCAACATGAACACCGTGCCCAACACCACTTCACGGCCGTTCTCGGTGGCGGCGCCCGAACGCAGCTCTTCACCCAGGCCAACCTCGGCCACATGGCTGACGCGGATCGGCGTGCCGTCCACGCTGGATATGACGATGTTGGCGATGTCTTCGGCCGAGGCCACCTGGCCCGGCGCCCGGATCAGCAGCTGCTCGCCATTGCGCTCGATGTAACCGGCACCCACGTTGGCGTTGTTGCGTTCCAGCGCGCCGATCAGGTCGTTGAGGGTGAGCTTGTAGGCCGCCAGCCGCTTGGGTTCCGGTGCAATCAGGTACTGCTTGGCATGGCCGCCGATGCTGTTCACTTCGGCCACCCCCGGCACATTGCGCAGCTGCGGCTTGATGATCCAGTCCTGGATCACCCGCAGGTCGGTGGGTGTGTAGGGCGTGCCATCCTCCTTCAGGGCGCCCTGTTCGGCTTCCACGGTCCACAGGAAAATCTCGCCCAGGCCGGTGGAAATCGGCCCCATGCCCGCCTCGATACCCTCGGGCAACTGCTCGCGGGCCACTTGCAGGCGCTCGTTGACCAGCTGGCGGGCGAAGAACAGGTCGGTACCGTCATCGAAAATCACCGTGACCTGCGACAGGCCCGAGCGCGACAGCGAGCGGGTCTGTTTCAGCCCTGGCAGGCCAGCCATGGCCGTCTCGATGGCAAAGGTAATGCGCTGCTCGGTTTCCAGCGGGGAGTAGCCGGGGGCGGCGGTGTTGATCTGCACCTGGACGTTGGTGATGTCCGGTACAGCGTCGATCGGCAGTTTCTGGTAGCTGTGGATACCCACCGCGGCCATCAGGACCACGGCCAGCATCACCACCAGGCGCTGCTCGATGGCGAATTGGATCAGGCGTTCGAACATGCAGGCGTCCCCGTGATCAGTGGCTGTGCTCGGCCGAGCCTTTGCCCAGTTCCGACTTGAGGACAAAGCTGCCGGCGGCGGCCACCTGGGTACCGGCGGCAAGACCGTCAGTGATTTCTACCTGGCCAGCGTCGCGGCGGCCGGTTTTCACCGGGCGAGCCTCGAAACCTTCTTCAGTGCGGGCAAACACGACGGTTTGCTCTTCCCAGGTTTGCAGGGCGTTTTCCGGCACCGCGACAGCGGCATTGAAGCGCTCGACGCTGACAGCCACATTGACGAACAGCCCGGGGCGCCAGGCGCCGTTGGGGTTGGCCAGGGTGGCACGCACGGTGGCGGCACGGTTCTGCTCGCCAAGCAGGCTGCCAACGTAGTTGACCTTGCCCTCGACCTGGGCACCCAGGTCCGGTGCGCTGACCGTGACATCACGGCCGGTCATCACCTTGTCCAGGTCACGGGGGGCCACGGCGAAGGTAGCCCACACCCGGCTCAGGTCAGACAACGTGAACGCATTGCTGGTCTCGTCGACCACTTCGCCCACGGTCAGGTGCTTTTCCACCACCACCGCATCGAACGGGGCGCGCAGCTCATAGCGGTTGCCAGCGCCAGCCGGGCCCACGGCGGCGACCTTCTGCCGGGCATTGGCCAAGGCGATCTCGGCCTCCTGCAACGCCTGGCGTGCCTGCAGGTAATCCTGTTCGGCACTGATACGTTCCTGCCACAGCTGCTGTTCGCGCTGGAAGGTCAGGCGCGCCAGTTCCAGCCGGCGCTGGGCGGCCTGCTGCTCGCTGCGCAGGTCTGAAATCTGCTGGCTGGCAATCACCGCCAATACCTGGCCGCGCTTGACCGCCTGGCCCAGCTCGGCTTGCACCGCCTCGACCACGCCGGGTACACGCGGCACCACGTGAGCCGTACGGTCTTCGTCGAAGCGGATTTCCCCCGGAAAACCGATAGCGGTACCCAGTGCCCGAGGGCCGGCGGTAGCCAACTGCACACCGGCGGCCTCGATCTGGGCGATGGACAGGTGCAACTGGCCCTCTTCTTCGCCGTGGCCCTCCTCTTCGTGGCCTTCGGCGGCTTTCTCGGTGCCATGGCCGTGGCCGTCTTCGCCGTGGTCATCGTGCCGGGCTTCTGTTTTCGACGCCGGGCCGAGGTTGCCGGTCCAGGCCAGGCCACCCAGGCCGAGCGCGGCCATGGCGGCAACCAGAAGGGCTATCTTGCGTGGGTTAGTCATTGTTGCTCCTGCTGTTCAAGGGGGTGCTAAGGCCATCGAGGTCGCCATAGATCCGCTCGACCTGCGCCCGTGCATCGGTCGCCGAGGCCAGCGCTTCGAGGTACAGCCCGCGTGCCTCGATCAGCGTGCGCTGGGCGTCAAGCACATCGAGGAAGGCGAACTTGCCCATCTCGAAGCCACGGGTGGCGGTGTCCACGGCCTGCTGCGCAGCCGGCAGAATGGTGCGGTCGTAGGCGTCCACCTCCTGCATCGCCGTGTGCCACTGGCTGACAGCGCTGCGGGTGTCACTGCGCAGGCGCAGCTCCACGGCGTTACGCATGTCACGCGCCTGGTCGGCACGGCGCGCGGCTGACATCACGTTGCCCTGGTTGCGGTCGAACAATGGCAAGGGCATCGACAGACCGACCACGTTGACGCGTTCGCGGTCCTCGCGGCTGTACTGGCTGCCTAGGCTGACGGTGAGGTTGGGAATGCGCTGGGCCTTTTCCGATCCCAAGGAGGCTTCACCACGCTCGACCTGGGCGGCGGCCAGGCGCCATTCGACCGTTTGCTCGACCCGGTCGAGCAAGGTGTCTGCCCTGGGCGCAACGCCAGGTGAAAGGTTGGCGGCCTGCAAGTGGTCGAAACCTGCCAGCGGGCTGCCGATCAGGCGTGCCAAGGCTTGGTAGGCCACGCCGCGCTGGGTTTGCGCACGCCGCACTTCGGCCTGGGCCTGGGCCAGTTGCACCTGGGCACGGGTGACCTCTACGGGTGATGACTGGCCAGCGGTGACCCGCCCCTGTACCACCCGCAGCCCGCGCTCGGTCAATGCCTGTGACTGCTGCGCCAGTTCCAGCGCGGTCTGCGCCCGCAAGGCTGCATGGAAGGCCTGCACCACATCAGCCCGCAGGCCATTGCGCTGGCGCTCCAGGTCGAGTTGGGCAATGGCCTGGCCGGCACCGGCCACTGCGATACGTGCGCCGCGTTTGCCGCCCAGTTCCAGCGGCTGGCTGAGGGTGACGGTGGTGGTGCTGGTGTCGCGGCGAGTGTCCTCGACCTCCCAGGACAACTCAGGGTTGGGGATCAACCCTGCCTGGCGCCGCTCGCCGTCGGCAATGCCGACTTCGCGGCCGGCGGCGGCCAGTTCCGGGTTCTGGGCAAAGGCGGCGGCAAGCGCCTGGGGCAGGCTCAGGCTCTGGCTGGCCTGGGCGCTGGTGGCGCTGGTCAGCAACAGGCAGAGCAAGGCGATCTTGCGGGGGTTGGGCACGAACAAGTCCTCGTCGACGCGTGTAGGCGAGGGACTGTAAAAAGCCGTGCTTATCGGGGCGGTGTCGGGAGCATTACAATTTTGTAAGGTTTGGCTGCGTTCGATAATCGCCCACTTTCCCGGTGCGGCGGCCTCGTCCAATTGACGGAACTAACCAGTCAGTACAAAACTACGCGCATCCAACAACAACAAAGCGATGCCCGTCATGAAGCCCCTTATTCTTGTGCTCAACGGCCCTAACCTGAACATGCTGGGCACCCGCGAGCCTGCCCAATATGGCCACGAAACCCTTGCGGACCTGGCGCAAAGCTGTGCCGATACTGCCCATGCCCACGGCCTGGAACTCGAATTCCGGCAAACCAACCACGAAGGCGAACTGATCGACTGGATTCACGCCGCCCGCAACCGCTGCGCCGGTATCGTGATCAACCCCGGAGCCTGGACCCACACCTCGGTGGCCATCCGCGACGCCCTGGTGGCCAGCGAACTGCCGGTCATCGAAGTGCACTTGTCCAACGTGCACAAGCGCGAGCCGTTCCGTCACCTGTCGTTCGTATCGTCCATCGCCGTCGGTGTCATCTGCGGCCTGGGCAGCCATGGCTACCGCATGGCCCTCAGCCACTTCGCCGAACTGTTCCAGGAGCGCACGGCATGAGCCAGCACGCCATCCTCGCCGGCCTGATCGGCCGTGGCATCCAGCTGTCGCGTACCCCTGCCCTGCACGAACACGAAGGGGATGCCCAGGCTTTACGCTATTTGTACCGGCTGATCGACGCCGACCAGCTGCAGCTGGACGACAGTGCCCTGCCCGGCCTGCTCGACGCCGCGCAGCACACCGGCTTCACCGGGCTCAACATCACCTACCCGTTCAAACAGGCGATTCTGCCACTGCTCGACGAGCTGTCGGACGAAGCCCGTGGTATCGGCGCGGTGAATACCGTGGTGCTCAAGGACGGCAAACGGGTCGGCCATAACACCGACTGCCTGGGCTTTGCCGAAGGTTTGCGCCGTGGCCTGCCCGACGTGGCACGCCGCCAAGTGGTGCAGATGGGTGCCGGCGGCGCCGGTTCGGCGGTAGCCCATGCCCTGCTGGGTGAAGGGGTCGAGCGGCTGGTGCTGTTCGAAGTGGACGCGGCCCGTGCGCAGGCATTGGTGGACAACCTGAATGCCCATTTCGGCGAAGGGCGCGCCGTGGTTGGCAGCGACCTGGCCACGGCTTTGGCCGAGGCAGACGGACTGGTCAATACCACGCCAGTGGGCATGGCCAAACTGCCGGGTACGCCACTGCCGGTCGAGCTGCTGCATGCACGCTTGTGGGTGGCGGAGATCATCTACTTCCCGCTGGAGACCGAACTGCTGCGCGCGGCCCGGGCGCTGGGTTGCCGCACGCTGGATGGCAGCAACATGGCGGTGTTCCAGGCGGTGAAGGCGTTCGAGCTGTTCAGCGGGCGCCAGGCGGATGCGGCACGGATGCAGGCGCACTTTGCCAGTTTTTCCTGACTGACCAGTGTTGGCTGCTTCGCGGGCAAGCCCGCGAAGAGGCCGGCACAGGCCAGTCACCCTTTCTCATCCAGCAAAGCCTGTATCACCTGTTCCTGCCCCCCATAATCCCCTTCGCCAAAGTGCACATGCCGCACCTGCCCCTTGCGGTCGACAAAGTAATGCGCCGGCCAGAACTGGTTGCCCCAGGCATTCCACACCTTGTAATCGTTGTCCACCGCCACCGGGTAACCGATCCCCAGCCCGGCCACCTTGTCCCGCAAGGTGCCCACATCATGCTCGTAGTCGTACTCCGGCGTATGCACCCCCACCACCACCAGCCCCTGGTCGGCATACCGCCGCGCCCAGTCGTTCACATGCGGCAGGCTGCGCTGGCAGTTGATGCAGTCCCAGGTCCAGAAGTCCACCAGCACCACCTTGCCCTTGAGCGCCGGGCCATCCAGCGGTGTCGAGTTGATCCACTGGCTGGCCCCCGCCAGCGACGGCATCGCGCCGTAGCTGTCGCGGGCCATCAGGTGCCCCGCCAGGCCAAGCCCCGTCAGTGCCAGGGCAATCCCCCCCACCTTCAGCATCAGGCGGCGATCAATTCTCATGGCAACCGCCGGTGGCGTAGGTGCGGTACTGCACGCTTTGCTGCTGGCCCTGGGAGTCGAGGTAGTCCATGCGGGTGTTCACCAGGCCGCAGGCGTTGCTCTGGTCATCCTGCACCGACAGCACTTTCTTCACATCCAGGTGGTCACCGTAGCGGTACTGCATGACACCGGCATCGCCCATGGGCGCGGTGCCGGCCTGGGCGGCGATAGCGCCGAAGCTGAGCACGGCGAACAGGCTGGCGCTGGCGAAGGTTTTGACGTTCATGGCATCTCTCCTGAGTAACACTTTGGGTATGGGAAGTTGTGCTTCCCGGTCGAGAGCCATTTCACGCCTGCCAGGTATCCCGTATGTGTCGCCCGAGGCTGTGATGTGCTTCCTGCTGTATCTCTACCAGTGCCAGATACACTGCAATACAAAACCCGGCAGGCAAGCGCGAACGCGCTCGGTACACTGCGCCCATCCCCCTTTACACAGGAACGCTGAGCATGGAACACGTCGATCACATTCTGATCGTCGACGACGACCGCGAGATCCGCGAACTGGTCGGCAACTATCTGAAGAAGAACGGCCTGCGCACCAGCATCGTTGCCGACGGCCGGCAGATGCGCGCTTTTCTGGAAGCCAACAGCGTCGACCTGATCGTGCTCGACATCATGATGCCCGGCGACGACGGGCTGCTGCTGTGCCGCGAGTTGCGCGCCGGCAAGCACCGCAACACCCCGGTATTGATGCTCACCGCACGCAACGACGAAACCGACCGCATCATCGGCCTGGAAATGGGCGCCGACGACTACCTGACCAAACCGTTCTCCGCCCGCGAACTGCTCGCCCGCATCAACGCCGTGCTGCGCCGCACACGCATGCTGCCGCCCAACCTCACCATCAGCGAAAGCAGCCGCCTGCTGGGTTTCGGCCAGTGGCGCCTGGACACCACCGCGCGCCACTTGCTCGACAGCGAAGGCACCCTGGTGGCCCTTAGCGGCGCCGAGTACCGCCTGCTGCGGGTGTTTCTCGACCACCCACAGCGGGTACTCAGCCGCGAACAGCTGCTCAACCTGACCCAAGGCCGCGAGGCCGACATCTTCGACCGCTCCATCGACCTGCTGGTCAGCCGCCTGCGCCAGCGCCTGGGCGACGACGCCCGCGAGCCCAGCTGCATCAAGACCGTGCGCAGCGAGGGCTATGTGTTCTCGTTGCCCGTGCAACTGCTCGAGTCGCCGTCATGAAGTGGCCACGCACCCTGGCATCGCGCCTGGCGCTGATCTTCTTCACCGGCCTGGTGCTGGCGTACAGCCTGTCGTTTGGCTTGCAGGCCTACGAGCGCTACATCAGCAGCCGCTCGATGATGCTCAGCACCCTGGAACAGGATGTGGCGACGTCGGTCGCCATCCTCGACCGCCTGCCCGCAGCCGAACGTGCCGCCTGGCTGCCACGTCTGGAGCGGCGTACCTACCGCTACCGCCTGGACCACGGCCTGACAGGCGAGGCGATGCCCAGCAGCGACCCGCCCATGGCCGCCGAGTCGATCGTGAAGGCCATTGGCAGCGACTACCGCCTGACCTTCCAGGAAATACCCGGGCCGAATGCACACTTCCAGGCGCACCTGAGCCTGGCCGACGGTGCGCCCCTGACCATCGACGTGACCCCATCGCCGGTCCCGGTGGCCCGCTGGTTGCCGGTGGTATTGCTGATTCAGCTGGCCGTGCTGCTGCTTTGCACCTGGCTGGCAGTGCGCCTGGCCATCGGCCCCCTCACCCGGCTGTCCCACGCCGTGGACAACCTCGACCCGGACAAGCCTGGTGTGCAACTGGATGAAAGCGGCCCGCGCGAGGTGAAGTACGCCGCCGTGGCCTTCAACGCCTTGCAGGCACGCATCGCCGCGCACCTCAAGGAGCGCATGCAATTGCTGGCAGCCATTTCTCACGACCTGCAAACGCCGATCACACGTATGAAACTACGCGTTGAAGTGATGGACGATGGGGTCGAGAAAGACAAGCTGTGGAGCGATCTGGGTGAAATGGAGCACCTGGTGCGCGAAGGCGTGGCCTATGCCCGCAGCATGGACACCAGCACCGAAGCACCCTGCCGGGTCAACCTCGATGCCTTTCTTGATAGCCTGGTGTTCGACTACCAAGACAGCGGCGCCCAGGTCGAGCGCCACGGCAGCACTGGAAGCCTGCTGGAAACCCGCCCGCATGCACTGCGCCGGGTGTTGGTGAACCTGGTGGACAACGCCCTCAAGTTTGCCGGCGCCGCCGAACTGGAAGTGTGCCGCGAGGGCGGCACGACCGTAATCCGTGTGCTCGACAACGGGCCGGGGATTCCCGGCGGCGAACTGGACGAAGTGCTCAAGCCGTTCTACCGGGTAGAGGGTTCACGCAATCGCAGCACGGGTGGTACCGGGCTGGGGTTGGCCATTGCCCACCAGTTGATCCAGGCCATGGGGGGCCGGTTGACCTTGAGCAACCGCGAAAGCGGCGGGCTGTGCGCCCAGATAGAACTGACCTGACAGGCCTTCGTGAGAGCGGGGTAGCCTGATACATCCATACAAACCGATACACAACCCCATCGCCCCCGACACACTGCAGATACCCTACCCCCACACACTCCCGGTGACACAATCACACACCGGGAGCCCCTTGATGAAAGCCCTCACCCTGCCCTCCGGCTGGAAGCTGTTCGCCGCACTCGCCGGCCTGACTCTGGCGATGACCACCGTAGTCCTGGCCAGCCAGCCTGACCCTGATGGCCTGCGCAGCGCCATCCGCGCTACCGCACGCAGTTCCTTCGCGCTGTTTCTGCTGGCCTTCCTGGCTTCCTCACTCGTCACCTTGCTACCCGGCGCTGTCAGCCGCCGCGTGCTGCAGGAACGGCGCTACCTGGGACTGGCCTTCGCTTTCTCCCACACCGTGCACGGCCTGTTGATTTACCGCTACGCCCAACAATTCCCCGAACTGTTCTGGGCCGGCCGCACGCTCACCTCCAGCTTGCCCGGCAGCGTCGGGTACCTGTTCCTGCTGCTGCTCACCGCCACCTCGTTCAAGGCCCCCATGCGGCTATTGGGCGGCCGCGCCTGGCAAGCCCTGCACAGCACCGGCATGTGGGTACTGGCAGCCGTGTTCTGCCTGTCGTTCTACAAACGCATCCCCATGGGCGGCTGGTACCCGCTGGCGTTCGCCCTGATGTTCAGTGCCATCGCCGTCAAGCTCACCGCCAGGCTGGCGCGCCAACAGCGCCGCAGCGCCCGCGCCCTTTCCTGACTAAACCTGCCTTGGAGTACACACTGACATGACCACTTCGATCCGCACACTGACCACCTTCGACCGCGTCGGCACCTGGACCGCCGACCTGCCGCTGCGGCTGTTCCTGGCCTGGGAATTTTTTGAATCCGGCCTTGAGAAGTTCAATGGCAGCAACTGGTTCGCCGACCTGCAAGGCAGCTTTCCGTTTCCCTTCAACCAGCTGCCCGCCGAGCTGAACTGGCAGTTGTCGATGTGGGCGGAACTGGTGCTGCCGATACTGCTGATACTGGGTTTGGGAACCCGGCTGGCCTCACTGGGCCTGATGGTGGTGACCGTGGTGGCGATAGCCGCGGTGCACTGGCCGGCACACTGGTCGAGCCTGGCTGAACTGGGGCAAGGATATGCGATCACCGACCAGGGCTTTGGCAACTTCAAGTTGCCGCTGATCTACCTGGTGGCGTTGTTGCCACTGCTGCTTAAAGGGGCTGGGCGATTGAGCATTGATCATTGGCTGAGGATGCGGTTCAGCAGGTAATGCCAATGGGGCTGCTTTGCAGCCCTTCGCGGCACAAGGCCGCTCCTACAGGGATATGCAATCCCCTGTAGGAGCGGCCTTGTGCCCTCAAACTGTACCAACAATGACACCCTGTTCACGCAACCCCTCCAACAATGCCAGCCCCTGCTGCACATCCCCTCCCAACACCTCCATCCGTGCCCGCCCGGTACCCTGCTCCAGCGCCAGCAACTGATACGCCATCGGCGCCAGGCGCGCAAAGCGCACCGTCAACGCAGCATCGCGATACACCAGCAGCAACGTCGGGGCCTCGGGCGCAACCGTTGGCTGATAATCCACCCCGATGCGCTCCACCGGCCACTCATAAGCCAGCACCCGCGCCACGCAGGACAACAGCGGCGCCCCCTCCAGCAAATCGCCCGCCGGGTCATGGGACGGGTCCTCGGCATCGCTCAAATACAACTGCGCCTCGACCCACTCATAATGCGCCAGTTCCAACTGCCAGGGCGCATCCAGCTCGACGCCTTGCAGATAATCGACAAACGCTTCGGCAATCTCGGTAAACAAGGGCGTCTGACTACGGTAATTGGCATAGAAGTCACGCACTCGCGCATGCCAACGCTGTTCGCCCAAGGCCTGACGCATCACCGGAAAACTGCCTGCCAGCAAGCCCTCGATAGCGCCATAGAACAACTCGCGGTAAACCTTCAGGCGCCGACCCTCTATGCCCGGTGGCGGTGCATTGCGCTGCGGGTCACGCAAGTGACGGGCCAAGGTGTATTGCTGCTCGCGCAACGTCTCATTCATCACGCGGCCCTCCCGAAGCCAGTTGCACGCTGCGGATACGCGCCGTCTCGGCCAACAGTTCGGCCAGCGGGGGATAGTTGAAATCACGTTCGAGCACGGTCGGCTGCACGCCAAAGCGCGCACAAGCGAGGGTGTACAGCGCCCACACATCTTCCTTCACCGGCGCCCCATGGGTGTCGACCTTGAGGTCCGGTGCTTCATCGTAATGGCCGGCTATGTGCATGCCGGTCACCCGGGCCTGGGGCAAGCCTTCAAGAAAGGCCCGGGCTTCGTAGCCGTGGTTGCAGGCATTGACGAAAACGTTGTTGACGTCCAGCAGCAAATCGCAATCGGCTTCATCGAGTACCGCACGGATAAAATCGAGCTCGCTCATCGCCTGATAAGGCGCGGCGTAGTAGCTGATGTTTTCCACGGCAATACGCCGGCCCAATTGCTCCTGCGCCTGGCGAATGCGCGCGGCCACATGGTGCACGGCTTCGTCGGTGAACGGTATGGGCATCAGGTCGTACAGGTGCCCGTCGTCACTGCAATAGCTCAAGTGCTCACTGTACAGGCGCACCTGGTGGCGATCGAGAAAATGGCGGGTCTGGTCGAGAAAATGAAGGTCGAGTGGCTCACTGCCGCCCAGCGACAACGACAACCCGTGGCAAGTCATGGGAAAACGCTCGGCCAACTGGGCCAGGCCCTTGCCGTAGGCACCGCCAACCGCTATCCAGTTTTCCGGCGCGCATTCAAGGAAGTCTACTGCACCAGCGTCCATCGCCAGCAGTTCCGGCAGCAGGCCACGGCGCAAGCCAAGCCCGGTATTCAACGTCGCAGCACGCATAAAAAAGTCTCCAACAGGCACAACGCCCCGCCTGACCAGCAGGAGGGGCGTTGCGTCAGTTCAAAGGGTAAGGGTCAGGATTTGCCAGCCAGGTGGCTGAACAGCCCCTCGGGCATGGCCTTGCCATTGGCCTGATAGATCGCCTTCAGGTGGTCCGCCGCTTCTTGCTCGGAGATGAAACCGTCATGGTTGGTGTCGATCTTGTCGAAGTCGCCGGCACGGTCCTTGGCCACCGCCAGAAACTCATCCCGCGAGACCTTGCCATCGTGGTTGCTGTCGGTTTTGGCGAACGAGGCATCGCCGCACTTCCCTTCGCCGCATTTGCCTTCGGCCCCGGCCTTGGCGCTGGCACCACACTTGCCCTCACCGCATTTGCCTTCGCCCTGGGTGGCTTTGCCGCTGCCGCCGCACTTGCCTTCGCCACATTTGCCCTCGCCGGCCACCTTGGCCGAAGCCAGTTGGTAACCTTGTGCCAGCGGTTCCACGGCAAACGCACTGCTGGTCAATGCCATACTGCCGATCAGGGCGGCGCCGAGCAGGCCGAGGGTGTTTTTTGCATGAGTCATGATGTAGCTCCACTGTGGTTGGAAAGTGGAGCCATTAGGCCGTTGCGGTTTGTCGTGAGTGTATCGGGCAAGGCGCGCTTTTGTATGGGAATGGGTCTGCAGCGCGGTCAGATACAGTGGGATACACAACACCCGGTAACGGGCCCCAAGCTACCTTGGGGCCATGACGCGTGTTCAGTCTTCCAGCGGCTTGGGCGGGGCCGCCGGTTTGGCTGGCTTGGCCGGTTTGCTGTCCTTGGCCTTGGCCTCCGGCGCTGCGGCCACCGGTTCGGGTGCGGTCACCGCCTTTTCGCTGGCGGGCAATTCATCGACCGCCTTGAAAATCGCCTGCGGGTCGATAGGTTCACCGCTTTCGTCATCCTTGAGCATGTGCCGCTCGCCGTCCTTGCCCACCAGGATCACCTTGGTGCCCTTGCTCGCGCCCAGCTTGAGCTCACGGATCAGGGCCATGGTGGTCTGCTGTTCGAGGTTCTTGTCTTCGCGCTTGCCCATCATGTTGGCGACGCTGTAAAGCACCAGGTTGCGCTCCTTGAAGGCGGCCTGGGTAGCCGGGTCTTCCAGGGCCTTGTTCAGCCCGCGCAGGGTCGGGTCGGCAGTGCTCGGAGCAATCACCACCAATGGCCTGGCCTTGCCCAGTTCCTTGGCTAAAGGCGCATCACTGTCTGCGGCAAACAGGGGGCCGGCAACAGCTAGCAAGGTAGCGAGGGTCAGTGACCGGACGAGCATGCGTATCTCCTTATTGTCTCGATATACCAATGACTACAGATCACGGAGAAAAATCCGACAAGGAGCCTAAACCACTTCACTCAGTAACGGGCCGTGGAAAAGTAACTGTCGATTTCCAAGCTTTCTGAAGCCAAGGCGACAGCGCGGGCAAAGCCACTGTCACCTTGACTGAGCATAGCCCAAAGCCGCTTCGCACAGGGGCAGGCAACCCCTGCATTAAGCCGCCATCAGCGCACATGAATGCCTGGGTCTTCTGGCCCCACTTCCATGGCACGAATCGTCAAGTCCAGCATCAGCCCCCTGCGTGCAGCACGTTGGGCGTCACGAATGGCATCTGCCTGCTCGAGCATCTCACCCTCAGGGAGCGCTTCATCGTCAAGGACCGTTTCAAGCTGCCGCCTGAACGGCCGGTCAACTTCGGCGAACCGGTCAGGATGAGTACGCTCCAGGTGCGCCTGCCAAAATTCACGGTCAACCATCGAGCGGGCGAGCTCATCCCTGGTTTCGGCATCTCGCACTGCCGCTTGCGCCGCCGCCAGGTCCGCCTGGAGAACCCCTGAAATAGCATGGAAGCTCATATCACCCACCTGCAGGGGCAAGTCGAGCGGCTCCCTCAGCCCGACCCTGAAGGCCAACCCGACTTCACTTCCCTCTTGCTCCCTGCCATGTTCGAGTGCCCATCGGGTAGCGAACCTGTCGACCGCATCCTGGCGCCATAAACGTCTTCCCAGGCGAAGCAGAGCGCGTTCGTCTTTTCCTTGAGCGGCATGTTGAACCTGCCACACCAGCAAGTTCAGTTCTATATTGCTCAAGCACCAGGTTGCACCATCCTGGCACCCCCATTCATCATTGGCCACGGACAACAGGTTCTCCCGCAATTCCGGCGTGATGGCCATCGCTTGCAACACCGCCATCACCCGATTACCCATCGCCCGCGCATTGACGCGAAAATCCTCGGACAGCAACAGTTGCCTGAGAACGCGGAAAAACCGCTCGGAGCCCGGCCCTGCATCCAGGGAATCCCAGGCTGCGAGCATCAAGCCACGATGCTCAGGGGCCACCGCATCCCCCCATACTTCCCGCGCGTGCTCCAGCCGCAGCAGCGCTTGCTCCTCGTCGACGACAGGATGCTCGCTCCTCAACGAAGCCTGCAAACGTTGTGTCTGTGCTTCGCCCAAGGGGTTGCCGCTCAGGCGGATCCTTCGCCGGCGCCATACGGGTAACTGGTAGTAATGCTCCGGAACCTGCCGGATCCGGTTTTCCCTCAAGTCAACAGCCACCAACTGATCGCGGTCGAAAATGCCCGGGGGAAGCTGCGTAATTTGTGTGTCGCGCAGGCTCAGCCAGCGCAGTTCGGTCAAACCGGCCAACGTGAACCCCCGCCGCAGTGGATTGTGGGACAGGTCGAGGGATTCCAGGCCAGTGCAACAGGCCAGTGTGGCGGTTTGCTGCAGGTTCAGGCCAATGCGGTTGTTGGTAAGGCTCAGGTGCCGTAGCTGCGTGAACTGCAGCAACGGTTGCGGCAGCCGCGTCAGCAGGTTGCCACCCAAGTCAAGGGTTCTGAGGTTAGGGAAGGCCAACAAGAAACTGTCGGGTACTTCCACGAGGTCAAGGTGCAGCAGCGACAGGCTGCTCACACCTCTGAAGCTGACCTGCGCCGGCAGGCTGGGCAAACCGCCCGACCTGAAATTGCAAAACATGACATGGAGGTTTTCTTGTGCGTCGATGCGCAGATTGCCGACCCCTACCGACCGTCTCCAGCAATTGAACAGCGTCTGGCGCAAGGCGTCCCGGTCCTCCCGAACATCGCCCTGTTCCTGTGCCACCCAGGTATCCAGCGTGTTGCGAAGCACCCTGAACTCAGTGCTCAGGTCCCTCAGTAGCCCTCTGAGCTGACGCCCTGAACGTCTCACGTCATCGGCCAAGGTGTCAATCTGCTCGTCACTCAACCAAGGGAAGATATCTCGCAATTCCGCCCTCAAGGCATTGCCTCTTGACGCGAAACCGCTCACGCCTGCACCACCCAGCGGGTAACCCAAACGCCCGTCGGCCAAGCGCATCGGCGCTCGAACAGCCCGCGGGCGTACCACGCCTAGCAGACGACTGATCTGGTCACGACGTCGCACCGCCTCGCGCGCAAGCATCACCCGAAGGTTGTGCGAGAACGGATCACCGACCCCCATCATTTCACGCTGCGCCTCGGTATAAGCTGGCGCGATGACTTCGAACAACTCGCCTGCCTCACCGATGGCCCCACCCTGATCATCAAACAGCTGGAACCCGCCGTTCAGGTGCACCAGGTCAAATGCCTGCCCGCCTTGACCGCACTGCGCCAGCATCGGCCCGCCCAGATAGCCCTCATACAAGCGCCAGCGCACACCTTGTTCGCCCCCAGGCAGCTCCTGCAACAGGCCCAAGGCCACCCGTGCCAGGTCCGCATGCTGCGGCGTGTCCAGGTACAAGGCTTCCAGAACCCGGGTCTGGCGGATACCCGACAGGCTGGCCCTGGCCGCTTCGGCCAGATCGAGTGCGACCCTGCCGCTGGTCAACAAGCGCCTGCGATCAACGCCGCTGGCGGCCGTTACCAACGCTTGCGCGGTGCGAGCATCCAGCCCGGGGAAGACCCGGCGCAGCGCTGCGCTCCCGGGGCTGTCGGTGGGTTGCAACGCATCGTACAGGTACTGCAGCAATGTTCGGCGTTGCGTCCACGCCAGCTCAGCCAGTGCCTGATCCGGCAGGCCATTCGCACCTGGCAACCGCCGTGCGTGATCAAGCACGGTCGTATCTTCTACCGGCTCGCCGCTGCGCAAGCGGCCAATCATGCCGCGAATGCGCTGGTCGAGCCTGACCCGCTGCACGCTGTCGAGCATGCCCGGGCTGGGCGCCTGGGCATGCACATGCAAGCCTCGCACGTCATCGCCATCGAGCCCATGGAACAGCAGGACCTGATCGATCTCTTCGTCACCCAGCCTGTTGAAGGGCTCGCCCAGGCGACGGAACATGCGATGTCTATCCCTCCACAGGGCCGGTTGTTCATTCCATAACCGCCAGGCGCCAGCGCCATTGTGACGCAGCATGGGTCCATGGCCGGCAACGGGGCACAGTTGCCATTGACCGTCGCCAGCCGATTCGGTCACGCGATAATGATGAGCGTCCATCTCGATCCAGGCCTGCCCGTCCAGACGCCGGATGCCCAAGGCATCCCGGCTTGCGGCAGCATCGGGGGCCTGGCATTGAAACGGGGTCAGATCTTGTTGCCAGAGTTTGACGGTGCCATCCTCCAGCCGAGCCGGAAACATGGCATCGACCTGCGTGGAGCGCGCCCAAAGCCGTCGGGCCACACCAACCCCCGCCGCTGTGGCCGCAAGCACGGCAAGGTCGGTGGCAACATGGGTCAAATGGTCGAGTGCCTCTCGGCGATCTCCCTCATGCCAGGCTTCAAAACCATGATAAACCTCGCCCAACAGCTCCCAGGCCGTCACAGCGAGAAGCGGCAGGCCAAGGCCCGGCACAAAGAAACTGGCCAGATTGAGCAGCGCCCACCCCTCGGCGGCCAGGCGCTGGTCATGCTGGCGCTGCACCTCACGGTCCAGCCTGGCCACAGGCACCGCGATCATCGCCGCATCCTCCTTGATCTGGCGAATACGTGCCTGTGCCAGACCGTTGAACAACGGTTGCGAATAACCCTGCAAATGCGGTTCGAGATCGCGAAACGCCCAGTCCGCCAGGTCATCGAACAGCGCCGAAACCTGGGCAAAGAAAGCCTGGCTGTCACGTCGTAGCACGAAGCGGCTGAAAAAACGCTGGTAGGCTTTGTCTCGCAGGCGACGACCCAACTCGCGGTTCAGCTTGTCGATGCTCTCGAATGCGCGCCAAGGCGACACAGGGTCACCTGGCACGTAGAGCAACACACGGCGCGAGGTGTTGAAAAGGACACCCTGGTCAATCACCTCGAGCACGATCACCTGCTCAATCCGGCAACCCAGCAACTTCAGTTGCCTGGCCTCCACAAGGTCACCCGCCAGGCGCAGCAGCTTGCCATCCTCGCACATAGCCACCACCAACTTGAGCTCGCTGTCATCCAGCGTCCCTTCCTGCCTGGCTTTGTAGGCGTCTACCAACATGGCGTGGCGGCTGGCATCTACAAGGCAGGACTCCACGCGCCTTGCATCACCTGCGGGCTTTAGAATGGAATCCAGATGACGTTGATAACCCTCACCCAAATCCAGCTCACGGCAAAGCGCGGCAAGCTCGATGCACGTGGGCGGTGCAAGCCTGCCCTGGCGCGGAACCAGCAGCCGATTACCGCGCGGCTGGCCACCGGCCTGGGCCTGCTCGGCAGTGAAGTTGCGCAGTGCCACCTCAAGCAGCGGCTTTTCTTCATAGACCACCTCGGTGAGGTGCGCGCCTACCGGCTGGCTGTTGATCACAGGCTCGCGACGGCCTTCCAGAAACTTGAACGAGCGAGCATTGCCGCCAAGCCCGTAACGTTCGTCAAGGGCCTTGTCCAGGCCCGTCGCAACAAAGCTGTCGATACCTTCGATACCCCGCAGCAGCGCATTGACTTGCTCACGGCTGCGAAGGCTGTTCGCCAATGCCTTGCGGACCTCAGGCAGTTGCCCTGGGGGTATCTGACGCAACCAGAGCGGCAGGCGCTTGCTGATGATGCTGTCCTGGAACGCATCGATGGCTGCCTGTGCGCTTGATGGCGGAGTAGTGTCCATTGCTCGAGGCCTCTTCATGAAAAGAGGCCAGACTAGGGAGCAGGCTCGGCACCGGGTACTAGATAGCTAACGCCTGCGCTCAGAACAGCTGTAACTGGCGGCCAGTCAGCGTGGCGAAATCATCGCCAACGAACGGCAAAATGGCATCGGCTACCGGCTGCAACTGCCGGCTGAGGTAGTGCTCGTAATCGATCGGCGATTGAAGGTTTTCCATCGGCTCGGGACCGGCGGTAGTGATGACGTAACTGATCCAGCCGCCGCGCTGGTACTGGCGAGGGCGACCGAGCCGGCTGTTGTATTCATCGGCCTGGCGCGCAGCACGTACATGGGGTGGCACGTTGCGCTGGTAATCGGCCAACGGACGACGCAGGCGCTTGCGGTACACCAGCAGGTTGTCGAGCTCGCCCGCCAAGGTCTGCTGCACATAATTGCGCACATAGTCGCGATACGGCTGGCCGCGAAAGATCCGCCCGTACAGTTCCTGTTGAAACTGCTGCGCCAGTGGTGACCAGTCGGTGCGCACCGACTCCAGGCCCTTGTAAACCACATCCTCGCTGCCGTCGGCGCGCTGCACCATCCCGGCATAACGCTTCTTGCTACCCTCGTCGGTCCCACGGATGGTCGGCATCAGAAAACGCCGGTAATGCACTTCGAACTGCAATTCCAGTGCGCTTTCCAGGTTCATCTGCTGGCGCAGGTGCTCGCGCCACCACTGATTGACGTGGGCGACCAGTTCTCGGCCGATCTGCGCCGCACCCGCTTCACCATGGGCACCCTTGAGCCAGACGAAGGTGGAGTCGGTATCACCATAGATGACCTCATAGCCCTTGGCCTCGATCAACGCCCGGGTCTGGCGCATGATCTGGTGACCGCGCAGGGTGATCGACGAGGCCAGGCGCGGGTCGAAGAAACGGCAACCGCTAGAGCCCAGCACGCCGTAAAAGGCATTCATGATGATCTTCAGCGCCTGCGACAGCGGTGCGTTGCCTTCACGCTTGGCCGCCTCCCGCCCTTGCCAGACGCGCTCGACGATGGCCGGCAAGCAATGCTGGCTGCGCGAGAAACGCCCACCCCGGAAGCCTTCTACCGAGTGCTCATCATCGGGCAAGCGCAGGCCCTCGACCAGCCCTACCGGGTCGATCAGGAAGGTCCGGATGATCGACGGGTAGAGGCTCTTGTAGTCCAGCACCAGCACCGAGTCGTAAAGGCCTGGGCGCGAATCCATCACGAAACCGCCGGGGCTGGCTTCCTCAGGGCGGCTTCCCAGGCTGGGGGCGACGAAGCCCAGGCGGTGCATCTGCGGGATATACAGGTGGCAGAAGGCGGCCA
Source organism: Pseudomonas sp. URIL14HWK12:I5 (assembly GCF_900176445.1). Taxonomy (NCBI): domain Bacteria; kingdom Pseudomonadati; phylum Pseudomonadota; class Gammaproteobacteria; order Pseudomonadales; family Pseudomonadaceae; genus Pseudomonas; species Pseudomonas sp. URIL14HWK12:I5. The sequence continues at coordinate 141,971 of NZ_FWXQ01000012.1, read as the reverse complement.
CCGAACCCCCACTGCGGTCTACCGCCAACCCAGTGACAGAAGCGCGCTCCAGCAGGAACTCGAGCAGGCGGGTATGGGCGAAGATGCGCGTGACCAGCTCGCAATCCTTGAGGTTGTAGCGTGCCAGTGCGGGTTTGTCTTCGGCGAAACGGCGGTTGATTTCGTCCATGCGCTGGTAGGGGGTGTCGATGGCCTTGCCTTCACCGAGCAAGGTCTGCGCGACATTCTCCAGGCTGAACGACGTAAAGCTCCAGGTTGCCGAGCGCAGCGCCTCGATGCCGTCGATCAACAGCCGCCCCGGCGCGTCGGCGAAGACATGGCCGCCACTGGCGTGGCTGCGCAAGGTCATGGGGGCGCCGTTGCGGCCCAGGGCCAGCGGCACCTGCATCAGCTTGGCGTGCTCGTGCAAAAGGCGTAGGTCGAACTGGATCAGGTTCCAGCCGATGATTGCATCCGGGTCGTGCTCCGCCATCCACTGGTTGAGGCACACGAGCAACCCGGCACGGTCATCGCAATAGTGCAGGTCGAAGTCGAGGCCCTCAGGGTCGCCGTTGGCCGGGCCAAGCATGTAGACCTGACGCTGGCCGCAGCCTTCCAGGGCAATGCTGTACAGCTCGCCACGTTCACTGGTTTCGATATCCAGCGACACCAGGCGCAGCGGTGGGCGATAGCCCGGCAGGGGCTTGAGCTGGGCATCGCAAATCACGCCCTGGTCATCGGGTTGCCCGGTGAACTGCACCGGCGCGGTGACGAAGCGCTCCATCAGGTAGCGTTCGGGTGGGCGGATATCCGCTTCGAACACCTCGATGCCTGCCGTGCGCAGCCGTTGCTCCAGCTGCATCAGTTGCCGGTGCTGCCGGCAATAAAGGCCCATGACCGGGCGCTGGTCGAAATCCTTTAACTGCAAGGGCCGCAGTTCGGCGCCCGGCTCGTTCGCCAGCAACACCTGCGCGTGCGCCGCTTGCGCTTGCGGGATGAACGCCACCGAAACCTGGGGTGCCAGACGTAGCAGCCGTGGCCCCTGATCGGTGGCCAGCCAAAGTTCCACGCAGGTGCCTTCTGGCGTGTCATGCCAATGCCGGGTCAGGACAAAGCCCTGCTGCAACTCCACTGCCTCACCCTCTGCCGAAAAGGATGATTCTACGCTAGCGTGCCCCCGCCACGAAGCCGCTTCTGCGCGCGGCCCAGGCCAACAACCAGGCCACCGCGATCAGCGCGAGCACCACACCACCAAACCCCTCCACCCCTGCCCCGGCCAGTAACAACCCGCCAATGATGCCGCCCAGGGCAATGGCGCTGTTCCACACCGTCACCAGCATCGATTGCGCCACGTCGCCCCCTTCGCCCGCCGCGTCTGCACAGGCCGTCTGCAGCAAGGTCGGCGCGCCGCCGTAGGTCACCCCCCACAAGGCGATACTCAGGTACATCAGCCAGGACGACGCTTGCCCCAAGGCCAGCGTAGCCAGGGCAAAGCCCGCCAGGCTCAAGAGCACCAGCGTGCGCAGATGCCGGTCGACCAGCAGGCCCACCAAACCAATCCCGGCCAGGGCCGACAGGCCGAACACCATCAGCACAGGGCCAATGTCCGCTGCCATGCCGGCCGCCGCCAGCAGTGGCACGATATAGGTGTAGAGAATGTTGTGGCCAAGGATCCAGCTGAGGATCACCAGCAGCACAAGCAACACCCCCGGCGTGCGCAGCACCTGCATGGCGGCCGGGCGCTTGCCAGCGGCCTGTCCGGGGTAGTCCGGCACTGAACGCACCACCCACACCACCAGCAGCAATGCCACTAGGGTGACCACCATGAACGTAGCACGCCAGCCCAACCCCGCACCCAGCCAGGTCGCGATCGGCAAGCCGAGCGACAGGGCAATCGGCTGGCCGAGCATGGCCAGTGCCATGGCCCGCCCCTGCTGCGCCACCGGCACCATGCGCCGGGCGTGGCCGGCTATCAGCCCCCAGGCCAGGCCGGCGGCCGCGCCGGTGAAAAAGCGCAGTACCAGGGTCAGGCTGTTGGAGTCCGACAGGGCCGTCAGCCCGTTGAACAACACAAAACCGACGATGGCCAGCAACAGCGCCCGGCGCCGATACCAGCCCTGAGTCAGGGTTACCAGCGGGATGGCGGTGAGTAATGAGCCCAAGGCATACGCCGTGACCCATTGCCCGGCCATGGCTTGGCTGATGTGCATGCCGTCGGCGATCTGGTCGAGCAAACCGGCCGGCAGGGTTTCACTGAGGATGGCGATGAAGCCGGTCATGGCCAGCGCCAACAGCCCGCTGAGCGGCAAGCGTTCGCTGCTGGCGGACAGCAACGGTGCGGAGGATGTCTGGGACATTGCAGAAGCCTTGAGTAGGAAACGAGGCGAACAGTCTGCAAGGCAAGGCCATTACGGAAAAAGACGGTTACAATGCCGTTCACCCCGGACATCCACGTCCGCAATCAGGAACGCAGCATGGATAGCCTCAGCGGTTTCGTGGTCTTCAATCGGGTGGCCGAAACCCGCAGCTTCGTCGCCGCGAGCCAGTCTTTGGGGATCAGTGCCTCGGCTGTGGGCAAGCGCGTAGCGCGCCTGGAAAGCCGCCTGGGCGTACGCCTGTTCCACCGCAGCACCCGCAGCATCACCCTCACCGCCGAGGGCACGCTGTTCCTCGAGCGTAGCCGGCGCATCCTCGCCGAAATAGAGGCCACCGAGCAGGAACTGTCGCAAGCCAGCGAAACCCCACGCGGGCGCCTGCGGGTGAGCATGCCGCAGGTCACCGGGCTGGTAATGCCGGCGCTGGCCGAGTTCATGGCGCTGTACCCGCAAGTGGAGCTGGACCTGGACTTTTCCGACCGCATGGTGGATATCATCGGCGAAGGTTTCGATGTGGTGATGCGCGGTGGGCAGCCGGTGGATTCACGGCTCAATGCCAAGTTCCTGGGGTATTTCCAGCACCGGCTGGTGGCTTCGCCCGGCTACCTGCGCGAACGCGGCACGCCCGTGCACCCGCGCGACCTGGCGGCGCACACCTGCCTGCATTACCGCTTCCCCAGCAACGGCAAGCTGGAAACCTGGCCGCTGCGCCAGGAGCACCCCGAACACGCCTATGACATCCCCATCTCGATGGTGTGCAACCACGTCGAGACACGCGTCTGCTTCGCTTTGAACCACCGCGGCATCACTTGCCTGCCGGACTTCACCGTGGGCCGTGAACTGGGCAATGGCTCACTGGTGAGCGTGCTCGACGACTTCATGGAGCGGCGCGGCAGCTTCTACCTGCTGTGGCCGTCCGGGCGGCAGATGCCGCCGAAATTGCGGGTGTTCATCGACTTCATGCTCGAACGGGTGTTCAACCGTACAGGTAGTTGATGTCCTTGTAGGCCAGCGGTGGCACCTGGCCGAGCAGGAAGTCACGCAGTTTGTGCATTTGCCGCGCCTTGGGGCTGGCCTTGAGCCAGGTCATGTAGTAGCCGTCGCCGGTGGCCACGGCGTGCTTGAACGGTGTGACCAGGCGCCCGGCCGCCAGGTCGGCGCTGGCCAGCACCAGGTCGACCACCGAAATACCCAGGCCTTGCTGGGCGGCCGAAATGCCCTGGTCGAGGGTATCGAACACTTGCCCCTGATCGATGCTGATATCCAGCGCGTCCATGCGCGCCAGCCAGCGCCGCCAGTCACGGCGGTCCGGGGACGGGTGCAGGAATTCGCATTGGGTCAGGTCGGCCAGGGCCGGCTGCGCTTGCGCCATGTAATCCGGGTGGCACACCGGGATCAACCATTCATCGAACAGCTTGAAGCTCTCGATATCGGCGGGGAAACGCCCGTTGGCCAGGAGAATGGCACAGTCGTAGGGCTCGGAATAGAAGTCCACGCTGTCGATGTCCATCCACACGCTGGACAACTGCACGCTGCAGTTGTCCTCGTGCTTCTTGAAGGCATCCAGTGCCCGCAGCAGCCAGCGCACCGTGAGCGTGGACGGGGCCTTCAGGCGCAAGCCATAGCGGTCCTGGCGCAGCAATGCGCAGGCATTTTCGATGATCTTGAAGCCCACTTTCAGCTCTTGCGCCAGCAGGCGACCGTGCTCGGTCAGGCTGAGCTTGGGGCCACGGCGTTCGAACAGGTCGCAGCCGAACATGGCCTCCAGGGTCTTGATGTGATGGCTGACCGCGCCTTGGGTCAAGGCGAGCTCTTCCGCAGCGCGGGTAAAGGAGCCATAGCGAGAGGCCACCTCGAAGGCACGCAGGGCGTGCAAGGCCTGAATCCGTTCCGACATGGCGACGTCCCGAGCATGAGTAAGACTAATAGTAGGTCATAGTTCCACGCGTTTTACAACGTCAAGAGCGTCTCGGAAAATGCAGGTAAATAATAAACATAACCAAGATCCTGCCTGCATGTGGCTTGAACGCTCACTAAATTTACGCCTGGGGAAATCATGTTTACAGGATATGGAAATTGCTATCGCCTGGATGCGCTAGAGCTAGCCGATGAACATGTCTGGAACACGCAGCACTGGACTTACAAGACCATAGAGCATTTTCGCAGTATTCTCGCCAACCCCAACTTCCCCTGCCTGTTCGGCCGCAAGGCGGTCAACGGCGAAACCTGCCATATTCTTTTCGCGCGCGCCGAGCAGCTCGCCGATGACATCGCCCAAGGCCTGGCCGACTACGTACGCACCGTCACACCGATCAAACCCAAACAGCGCATCGGCAGCCCCCTGGTGGTGTTTCTCGAAACGGCAGCGGGCAGCACCCTGGCCGAACAGCAGGCGCTGGCCTGGAAAGTGTTGCGTGGCGTACATGCGCGCGACCCACACCCGTGGCCGCAAGGCATTCCCACCGACCCCGACGACACCGCCTGGTCGTTCTGCTATGCCGGTATGCCCCTGTTCATCAACATGAATTTCCCCGGCCACCAGCAAATGAAAAGCCGCAACCTGGGGCTGCACATCACCTTCGTCATTAACCCCCGGGAAAACTTCGACGAAGTGGCCAACGCCAATACCGAGAGCGGCAAGAAAATCCGCGAGCGCATTCGCGAGCGCGTGCACCACTACAACGACGGTGTCGTACCTGACACCCTCGGCTTCTTCGGCGATGCCGACAACTACGAGTGGAAGCAGTACCAACTTCAGGAGGCGGGGTCGCTCAACCCGTCGCGCTGCCCGTTCCACGTCCATGCCGCACACCCGGCGGCAACCGACATACTGATCGAGAACTGACCGTGAATACCGCACTTACCGCCACCTATGCCCTCACTGTCCTGCTGCTGATCGCTACCCCCGGCCCGGTGGTGGCACTGATCGTCAACACTGCGGCCGCCTCCGGTTCGCGCAAGGCCATATTTACCGCCGTCGGCACCAACTGGGCGTCACTGGTGCTGATCGGTGCAGCGGCCTGGATCATTCTCACCAGCGCCGCCATCGACAAGGCCTGGCTCAGCACCATGAGCCTGCTGGGCTGCCTTTTCATCGGCTACATCGCGGTGGGCACGTTGAGGGAAGCCCTGAATGCGCCTGCGCCGGAAACGGCGAGCGAAGCCCCCAAGGCCGGGCGTGGCGGGCTGCTGCAAGGGTTCATGGTGGGTATTTCCAACCCGAAAGACATCATTTTCTTCATCGCCTTCTTCCCGCAGTTCATCCAGATCACCGAATCGTTCGGCAAAAGCATGGTGGTCCTGTCGCTGCTGTGGGTGGCCATCGATTTTGCCGTGCTCAGCCTGTACATCTTCGCCATCGGCAAGATCGCCTCGCAGCGGAGCAACCGCATGATAAGCCTGGCTTCCGGGGTGGCCCTGCTGCTGATCGCCGCCGGTGGCCTGCTGTACAACCTCAAGGAACTGGCGGCCTGAACGTGAAGCGCAACACTCGGCGCAACCGAAGGAGCGACCATGACCGCGACTGACATGCGCGCATCTCCTTCGCCGTTGCAGCAGGACTACCAACGCTTTCTGCTGCTGGGCAGCCGGCGTGCCCCGCTCACCGTGCATGTGCACGAAAGTGGCTACCGGTCTGGCACCATCAATACCGATGCGCTCGGCCTGCGCTACAGCCATTGCGCCGGCAAGCGCTTTTCCGCAGCCGAGCGCGGTGGTGCTTCGCGTATCAACCTGCTGGTCGGCGGCTCCACCGCCCTGGGTATCGGCGCCAGCTCCGACGAGCACACGGTGGCCTCACACCTGTCGATGCTCACCGGCGAAGTCTGGCTGAGCCTGGCCGGCTGCGGCCTCAACGCCAGCCAGGAGCTGCTGATGTTCCTGACCCACCAGCACCGCCTTGGCCAGCTCGGCCACGTGGTGGTGCTCAGCGGCCTCAACAGCCTGGCCCACGAAGCCCTCAGTGAAGTCCTCGCCACCCTCAACGGCCCGCAGCACGCCAAGGCCTACCAGGACTTTCTCAACAGTTTCAGCGAAGGCATGCAGCCCGCCGCACCACCCCGTCGGCAGTCGTTGTGGCGGCGTATCCGCCAGGCGTTGGCCACCCCTGCGGTCGCCGCCCCGGTCAGCTGGCCGCTGTCGCCCCCGGAAAAGCGCCTGGCCCGTGCTGCCGATAATATTGGCCGTACCTTGCGCCAGTGGGACCGGCTGCTGGCAGACAGCCACGCCACCCTCACCTTCATTCTGCAGCCGTTGCTGCCCTGGTGCCGGGATACCCTGCCTGCCGGCGAACAGGCCATGCTGACCGCCCTGCAGCAAAAACCGGCGAACTTCGACCGGCTGCTGGAGGGTGCATTCGACAGCCAGTTGCATTCGGCGTTTTTCCGCCGCATCAAGAGCCAGGCCGACCCTGTGCCTTGCTACGACATGAACTGCATGCTCAACAGCTCACCTGTGTTCGGTGCCGACCTGTTCATCGACCGCCTGCACCTGAACGATCTGGGCAACAATGCCCTGGCCAAGGTGATCACCGCCAAACTCGGTCTGGCCCAGGAAAAACACGCCCTGCGCAAGGTCACGCCGATCAAGCTCCTCTGACAGTTGCCGGGTGGTCTTCCGGCCGCTCGCCTGGGTGGCTAGAATACATCGTCGTTCCGATTTGCCCGAGGCGCACGCTTGACCGCCATGAACATCGAAGCCGTCCATCCTTGCCAGGCCGCCCATGGGGCTGGCCTATGAACCGCATGCGACGCCTGCCCCCGCTGTTGATCGCCCTGATGCCACTGGCTGCGCACGCGCTGGAGGTGCGCATCGACCCTCATGCCGACCTGCTCTACCGCCAGGCCCTGCCGTTGCTGGAGCAGGCCGACAACCAGGGCGACGATGCCAATACACTGCGCACAGCCGTTGGCGGCGACCCCGAGCTCAGCCGTCAGGGTCAGGCCCTGGCCCATACCTTGCCGACAGCGGTTGCCCTGCTGAAAAAATCGGTCGAGCTGGGCCACCCGGTCGCGCAGTACCGCCTGGCGCTGTACTACATGACGTATCTGCCCGTCGCGCAAATTCCGGATGCTGCCTGCCCGTTACTCGTGGCCAGCCTCCAGCAGGGTTTCGCCGCACCCGCGCCGGCCATCGCCACCTGGTGCCGGCCCTATAACGTCAGCAACGAGTATCGCGCAGCGCTGGAAGCCATTCCCAGCATGGCCACCGTGTACGCCCCCTACTACCCGCAACCGGCCACCCGCCTGATCTGCAACCGCAGCCGGCCACAAGGCCTGGACATGCTGTGGGGGCGCCAGCGTGACTACCAGGCCGAAGTGTACCGCCTGCTCGGCGACCTCGACCCGCAGCACCGCCTGACCCTGCTGCAGAAGGCCGTGGACATCAATGGCTGCGTGACGGCGCAGCAGCATCTGACCCGCCATCCGTAGTCCCCACCCACAAGGACTCACGTCGACCAGCAAGATCGTTCAAGCCATGCCCCTCCCCCTTCTGGCATGCTGGCCTACCACGTAAAGCATTGCAGCCATCATGCCCCACACCGCCCGCCAAGCCTTTCTCCACGGCGCCATCGCCATTCTCCCCCTGTCCCTGGCCGTCGCCCCCTGGGGGCTGCTGGCCGGTTCCATGGCCATCGAAGCCAACCTCACTGCCTGGGAAGGGCAAGGGCTGTCGGCCATCGTCTTCGCCGGCGCCGCGCAACTGGTGGCCATCGGCATGCTCAAAGGCGGCGCCAACCTGGCGTCGATTCTGCTCACCACCCTGCTGCTGACCTCGCAGCATCTGCTGTACGGCCTGTCGATGCGCCCGGTACTGTCCAGCCAGCCGCTGCGCTGGCGGCTGGGCCTGGGCTTTCTGCTGACCGACGAATTCTTCGCCCTGACCAGCCAGTACGACCAGCAGCAGTTCAACCGCTGGTACGCTCTGGGGGTGGGCCTGACCTTCTACGTGGCCTGGAACCTGTTTACCCTAGCCGGCATCCTGCTGGGCCAGAACATTCCACACCTGGACCAATTGGGCCTGGACTTCTCCATCGTCGCCACCTTCGTCGCCCTGATCGCACCGCTGGTGCGCAACCTGCCCACGGTGGTATGCGTAGCTGTGTCGTTGTTCTGCTCGGTATTGTTCAGCCACTGGCACTGGGAAACCGCCCTGGTGGCCGCAGGCCTGCTGGGCATGAGCGCTGGTTTCATCTGCCAGAAATTTGCAGGAGCCCGAGCATGACCTGGATCCTGATTTTTGCCATGGGCGCCATCGTGTTCCTCAACCGCTATGCGTTCCTGGAACCACGCCTGCCCTTGCGTCTGAGCTCCAACGCCAGGCAGTTCCTTGGCTTTGCCGTGCCGGGCATGCTCACCGCCATCTGCGGCCCGATCATCTTCATGCCCGATCACCAGCTCAACCTGAGCCTGCTCAACCCCTACCTGCTGGGCTCTCTGGTGGCCATCGCCCTGGTGCTGTTGACCCGCAGCGTATTGCTGAGCATGCTGGTGAGCATGTTGATCTTCTTCTTCCTGCGCAGCTGGCTGGCATGAGCACGCCCCTGCGCGAGCAGACACACCTCTGGCAGGCGCCGGCCCTGGGCGACGTCGAGATGCTGCACGCGCGCTACTTCCAGCAGCGCTTCGCCCCGCATGTGCACGAAGGCTACGTCTTCACCGTGATCGAATCCGGCGCCCAGCGCTTCTGGCACCGCGGCAGCGAGCACCTGGCGCCGGTCGGCAGCATGGTGCTGATCAACCCTGACGAGCTGCATACCGGTGCCACAGCCCATGAAGCGGGCTGGCGTTATCGCGGCTTCTACCCCGAGCACGAGCGGGTAACCGGCGTGCTCGACGAGCTGGAACTGGGCCGTCACGGCATGCCCCGTTTCAAGGACAGCGTCATCCAGGACCCTGCCCTGGCCATCGCCTTCAGCCAGCTGCATCAGCTGTCCGAAAACGGCGCCAGCGCCCTGCAGCAACAGACCGCCTGGCGCCAGGCGGTGCTGGCCCTGGTGCAACGCCACGGGCAATGCGCCGAACCCTCGGCCCCCGGCCACGAACCACTGGCCGTGGCCCGCGCCCGCGAACTGCTGGAAAGCCAACTGGCGGACCCGCCCTCGCTCGAAGCGCTGGCGGCGGCCGTCAACCTGTCGCCATTCCACTTCGCCCGGGTATTCCGCCAGGCCACCGGCCTGCCGCCACATGCCTGGCTGAAACAGCGGCGCCTGGCCCGCGCCCGGGAAATGCTGAAGAGCGGCCTGGTTGCTTCGGAGGTGGCGTTTGACCTGGGGTTTGCTGACCAGAGCCATTTGAGCCGGCAGTTCAAGCAGGCGTATGGGGTGACGCCGGGGGCGTATCGGCAGGCTTGTGCTCAATCTTCAATACCCGCCTGAGGCATCGCAATACCAGCTCAAGCCTACCTCCAGGTACCAATACCAAGCAGCGCGTTATGCACTATCGTCGCTATCAAGGGCGCGTCCTTTCAGGTTCCAGCGTACCGGTGCGATGAACAGCATGAGCGTCATCCAGATGAAGGTTGCTGGCCCCGCAAGCACGAAGACCAGGCTGGCAACCAGCCCTGAAACGGCATCCCCAATGACGGCCGTGAAGTAATAAAGGGAAAAGTTCCTGCCAACTTCATGCTCGTTCGATAAGCACTGGATGTTTGTCACGATTGCGATATCGACAAATGCTCCAATGAAGCCAACCAGGAAGAGGATCAGCAGAAACAACCAGGTATTGAACTGCAGCGCCACTGCGGCAGCAAAAAACAGTGCGCCGTAAATTATCCAATAGCGCAGCACCAACCGTGCAGTGGTACGCGGATTGAAGCGAGTGTAGAGCACGCCACCCAGCACGGTGCCTGCCGCCAGCAGTGAGAATACGTAACCCACCGCTGCCTCAGAGGTAAAGTGCTCCAACACCGAAGCCGGGAGAATGAAGCGAATCACCGACGTGGCGAACATCGCACAGAGCGTGGTACAGCCAATAACGGCAAACAACGGGACATTGCTGCCCTTGAGCTGGTTCACGCTGCGCACCGCATCACGGACTATGGCACGCCCATCGAATGCCTGCCGCACGCCTTGCCTTGCTGGCCCCAAGGTAGCAATGGAAATGGCAGACAACACCAGGCATATTGCAAAGAACAAGAAGGTTTCGTCGCGAGATAGCAGTAACACACAGGCCGAAAACACCAACGGCCCAATAATAGAGGCCGTATCTTCGATCACCTGGATACCGCTGTTGACTGAAGCCAGTTCGCCATTTTCCACGATATCCGGAAAGTATGCGCGAAACGTGGGCACATATAGACATTCAAGCGCGGTCATGACCATCGCGAAGGCCACCAGCACGGGCAGTACCGGCGTAAACCAACTGAACAAGGCAAAGAAGGCAAGCGACAGAATGCATTTGGCCAACTCGACCGCAAACAGTGTTCTTTTCTTATCGGCGTTATCTGCCAGCCAACCACCCAAGGGAGAAAACACCATGCTCGGCAAGTAGCGGAAGAAATAAGCGATGCCAATCAACAACAAATCCGCCTCGGCCATAAGTACGATGGTCACGGCAAATGCCGCTTCGAAGGCAAATTCACCGCACTTGGAAAAGCAATAGCCCAATGTAAGTGAGCGCGTTCCGGAGTTAAGACTCAACGCCTGCATAATCGTTGCTTTCCTCAGCCAGCGGTACAGAGGCGACTGAATCTAGAGCTCATCCGCGGCTGGATTCAACATGAAAGTTGTAACAATACCCGCACTGTCAGCGCAGCCAACATTGAGACTCCGAATGTTCCTACGTTCAGTAACTATTGGCGAAGTCAGACCAGTCGCCGCCAAACTGTGTGACAGAACGGCTCAGCACATCTCGTCCGCTTGCAAAGGGTCATGCCACCGGCGACGTAGCGGCATCCACTTTAAACACGATGTTTATTCCTATAGATAAGTAACTCAGTGTTACTCAAACGACGGAGTACTCCTTTTTGCATCCTCAACACCCCTGCAAAGCCATCAGGAGCCCCGCCAACCCTCTGCTACACTGACAAGGCTGAATTGGAGGATCCTGCCATGTCCGAAAGAGAGCTCACCACCCTTCTGTCGCTGATGAACCAGCGCCAGGCCTGCCTGAGCAGTGCCTGCAAGGAGATTGCCGACTGGATCGACCGGCAGGGCGATGTGCCCGCCGCTGGCAAGATCCGCGCAAGCCTCAAGGCGCTGGAGGCCGACGAAGCCCAGGTCCGCAAGACGCTGACCTCGCTGACCCTCGACAGGCCGCTGCCGCGCTTTCGTAGCTGAAGGGTACGGCTGAAAAGAAAAGGGCCGCTAAACGCGGCCCTTCGATCGGTCAGTGCTTCATGTGCATGTGGTCATGCCCACCGCCGGCCTCGGCGTTGAGCGCACGCACCTCAGCCTGCACGTCCACGGTTTCCTTGCCTCCCTTGGCATCTTCGATGGTCAGGGTCAGCGGCACTTTATCGCCTTCCTTCACCTGATCGTTCAGGCCCATCAGCATCACGTGCAGGCCATTCGGGTCCAGGGTCACGGCCTTGCCGGCCGGCAACTCGACGGCCTTGACCTCACGCATGCCCATCACGTCGCCGTTCATGGTCATCTCGTGCACCTGCACGGTCTTGGCCACGGGCGACGCCACGCTTACCAGCTTGCTGTCGCTGCTGGCGGTCAGGGTCATGAAGGCACCGGTGGACTGCTGGTGCGGCACGCTGGCACGGACCCAGGCATCGCTCACAGTGGTCTGGGCCAGGGCCGGCAGGGCCAGGCCCATCAGTGCCAGGGCAGCCAGGCCGCGTTTGATCGGTTGCATCGACATTCAGCAGATCTCCATCAGGGTGACCAGGTCTTCGGCACATTCCTTGGCATTCAGGGAATGGCCCAGGCTCAGGCGCAGGGTGCCACGCGTATCGTAGACGTAGCTGGTGGACGAGTGAGAAATGGTATAGGTGTCACCGGCCGGGACCTTTTCGTAGAACACCTTGAATTCCTTGGCCACTGCGGCAATTTCCTCGGGGGTGCCGGTGAGCGCGGTGAACGTCGGGTCGAAGGCCTTGACGTAGGCATCAAGCACCTCGGGGGTGTCGCGCTCCGGGTCCAGCGTGATGAACACCACCTGGAACAGGTCACGGTCACGGCCCCTCAGCAGCTTGCGGATTTGCGCCGCACGCGCCAGGGTGGTCGGGCAAACGGCCGGGCACTGGGTGAAGCCGAAGAAGACCATCGGCATGCTGCCGTAGAAGCTCGACAGGGTGCGCACGTTACCTTGTGGGTCTTTGAGGCTGAACTTGCGCCCGAGGATTTCGTTGCTCATGTTCTTGCCGTACTTGAACTCGAGCCCCCGGGCCGGGCTGCAGCCTGCCAGCAGGCCGAGCCCGAGAACGCCCATCCCGGCGACAACTGCGCGCCGGGTATACAGATCATTCATGAAACCATCCTTTACAGGGAAGGTGCCGGCCCTCGGGACGGGCCGGCTGAAAAACCGGGGCATTCTGGCATGACACCCCAAGGGGTTCTACCCGACCAAGGCGGGGAAGGCCTGCAACCCTTTGAATACGGGCTGCGGCCTGTTGTCGCAGGGGTTGAAACCGTAACACTTTGTTGCTAGAGAGCCGACCTTGGCTTAGTAGTAGGCGTTCTCTTTCTGGCTGTGGTCGGTCACGTCACGCACGCCCTTCAATTCCGGAACACGCTCGAGCAGGGTGCGCTCGATACCTTCCTTCAGGGTGACATCGGCCTGGCCGCAGCCTTGGCAACCGCCACCGAATTGCAGCACGGCGATGCCGTCGTCGACCACGTCCACCAGGCTGACCTGGCCGCCGTGGCTAGCCAGACCCGGGTTGATCTCGGTCTGCAGGTAGTAGTTGATGCGCTCGTTGATCGGGCTGTCTTCGTTGACCATCGGCACCTTGGCGTTAGGCGCCTTGATGGTCAGCTGGCCACCCATGCGGTCGGTGGCGTAGTCAACCAGTGCGTCTTCCAGGAACGGCACGCTGACCGCATCCAGGTAAGCGGTGAAGCTCTTCAGACCCACGGCGGTGTCGTCAGGCTTCTCTTCGCCCGGCTTGCAGTAGGCAATGCACGTCTCTGCGTACTGGGTGCCCGGCTGGGTGATGAAAATGCGAATGCCGATGCCAGGCGTATTCTGCTTGGAGAGCAGATCGGCCAGGTAGTCATGGGCGGCGTCGGTAATGGTTATAGCGCTCATGTAGGTTCCTCACAGACTTGCCGCCAAGTGTACGCCAACCCGCTCATTGAACAAAGTCCTAGTATTTGACTCGGGAAAGCGCATATTCAGGGGCCGCCCCCCGTGGCGCCGCCAGCCAGGCCTGCATGCGCCGGTACAGCCCGCGCTCCAGCCACTGGTAACTGAACCACGACATTAGTCCAATGGACGGCACGCACAGGGCAAACACCAGATACGGGTTCAACTGCAGGCGCTGGCTGGCGAACCAGCCGGCGTACAGCACCAGCACATGGACCAGGTACACCGAATACGAGCAGTCCCCCAAGGCCTTGAGCAGCCGGTTGCCTTGAAAAAGCGGTTCCAGCGCGATGAAGGCCATCACGATCATGGCGCTCGGCAGGCCCCAATGCAGCAGGCGCTGGGACGCATCCAGGTGATAGATGGCCAGACCCGCCACAACCAGCACGCCCAGCGGCAACCACCGCCCTTGGCGGATCAGCCCACGCCGATACAGCACGCCCAGGCCGATGCCGAGCAAGAACTCGTAGATGATGTCGTTGTTGTAGAAGCGGCTTAGCACACCCAGCCGGCCCAGCACCTCGCTGGCCAGCAACAAGGCCGCGGTAACCAGCAACAGGTGATGACGCCGGCGCACCAGGAAGGCCAGGCCGAACAGCAGGTAGAAGAACATCTCGAAGTTCAGCGTCCAGCCCACGTTCAAGGTCGGGTACAGGCCATAGCCTCCGGGGTTTTCTGCCGGGATGAACAGCATCGACAAGAACAGATGGTGCCAGGTGAACACCTGATGTGGCATCCATTGGCTAAAAGCCAGCAGCAACAGGGCCATCAACACTGTGTAGAACCAGTAGGCCGGCACAATACGCAGCACCCGATTGAGCAGGAACTGGCGCGGTTCGATGGTTTTATCGCGGGTCGACAGGTAGATGACCAGCCCGCTGATGACGAAGAAGATGTCGACGCCTACGGCGCCACGGTCGGTAAGCAGTTGGCCAATGGGGCCGGTGGCGTGGAAGTCGAAGAAGATCTGCATGAAGTGGTGGCAGACCACCACCCAGGCGGCGAACGCCCGCAGTGCCTGAAGCGAATACAGCATGAAGTACCCTGCGCTTGCCGGTGCGTTGAGGCCTTGGGAGCCTATGACAGCTCCCAGACCACCCAACCTGTCCGACCGCAGGGTACCCGGAAAGGTCAGCTCACCCGATCAGAGGTTTTCATAGCGGTTCATGTCCAGCACCCCCGCCTCCACCGGCTGGGTCTCCTTGATGAAGCTGTTCAAGTCATGGAAGTAGCGCCAGAACTCAGGGTGACTACGGCGCACGCCCCAGCGCATGACGATGCGCTCGAACTTCGCCGGGTCATCTTTGGCATACTCCATGTCCTCGACGAACTCCGCCACATCCTTGGTCGGGATGTTGAAGATGAAGTTCGGGTAGCTGCTGAGCACACCCGGTGCCAACGTCAAGGTATCCAGCCCCGGCTGATAGCGGTACGCCTCACCCAGCAGGAACGCCACGTTGCTGTGCGCACGGTTGCGCAGCAGGCTGTACACCTGGCGCTCGCCGCCCTGCCCTTCGATACGCAGCATGGTTGCCTCGGGCAACTGGTTGATCACCTTCAGCCCCGCAGCCGGGCGCGACACCAGGCGGCTGAGCGACTGCTCGGCATTGCGGAACTCTTCGCTCATCTGCGGCCGTGAGCAGAACGCGCCCTGGCAGCGGTTGATCGGGTCGGGCGTGGCATTCAGGCTGCCGGTGCGCTGCAACAGCTTCAGGCCAAAGTCGCGCTTGGGGTTGCGCGGGTCAAGCTGGATACCACTCGGGGTGTCGGTGTCGATGTCCTCATAGTCCATCCACATCTTCACCTTGCCGCTGTTCTGGTACCAGTCACCCAGGATCGCCTTGCGCTGGTCGGCCGGCATCAGGCGCAAGAAGTTGATCTCGGCACCGTTGCGAATCAGGTCGAAATACAGGCGCGTCTGCAATTGGTGCGAAACATTGCCGAACACGTCAAAGTTGACCGCCAACTGGTAATAGGTGCGCTCGAACAACGGGTAGTCGAACAACCACACGGTCAACGGCACGTCACCGATCAGGCCCTTGCTTACCGACGCGCTGTCGAAATGGCGGAAGATGCTCAGCAACGCGTTGTCGTTACCGGCCCACAAGGTCGACCAGCCCGGTGCCGGCATGTCGGCATAGGCGTCACGGCGCAGCTTTTCGTACTCGTTGCGCTTGTCGCGGTAGGCGTGCCACAGGCTCAGCACACTGCCCACGTCATCGATCTGGCCCGGCATGGCCAGCAACGGCGTGGCCTCGCCACGGTATTTGGCGTCGGTGATGTAACGGTCGAAGGCCGGCTCCTGGAACAGCGCCCAGAAGTTATCGCGGATCACGTCAGTGGCGATCTGCCCACGGCACACAGGGCCCCGGATGAAAGTGCGCACGAAGTATTCGGCGTTATCCAGCATGAACTGGTAACGCGCCACTGCCGGGATCGCCTCGAAGGTTTCGAACGGGTTGGCCCGGTGACGCGGGCCGTAGCCCGGCAGTGCGGTGGCGTGCCAGTCGCCGGCATAGAACAGCTGCTTGACCCGTTTAAGTTTCTGCGGCCCCATCGGGTAGGTGATGTGCGTCTTGTGCACGATCACACCCTGCACCGGGATCAACCGATAGTAGAAGTCGGTGCCGGGCGGGTCGTTGGGGCGGCGCGTGGCAATGATATCGACCGGCTTGCCGCTCGGCGTGCGCGAACGCACCCACTGGAAGAAGTGCCCCTGCTCCCCCCCAACGAAGTAGATATGCGCCAGGAACAGGTGTTCGTACAGCCAGCGGCCTACCAGCGCCTCGGTGGAGCCCGGACGGTTGAGCAGCTCTTCCCACTCGGTGATCTGCCGGGCTTCGGCTGCGCTTGGCTTGATCGGCTGGTATTCCACCGGCGCACCCGCTGCCAGCCAGCGGCGCAGGGTGTCGTATTCCTTGTCGGTCAGCCCGGTCACCGCCAACGGCATACCCTCTTTGGGGTGGGCGCCGGCATAGGCGTCGAATTCATGGGGCAGCGGGCACATGTTGTTGCGGTTCAGGCCCAGGACAATGTCCTCGGGCAACTTGGCGTTGGGCGTGAGTGGGGTCTTGTGCCCCAGTTCCAGCATCCGCGCCATCAGTGCGGCCTGGCTGCCCTGGTTGTCGAGCACCGAATAGAAGCCCTTCTTGCGCCATTCCTCTTCGCTGTGAGCGTCGTAGAACAGCCGCGTGGTAGGCACCGCCTTGCTACGCTCGCCCTGGTACACCGGGACCTTGCTGGCCCCGCGCACCGCGCCTTCCGGGCTTTCCAGCTTGAGTTGGCAGGCAGCGTCGTTGCAGGCGTGGCAGGCCACGCACTTCTCGGTGAAGATCGGTTGAATGTCCCGGGTGTAGGAAATAGCCGGGCTCGACTGGGGGGCTTGCCCGAACACCGCGCCGCTGATGAGCAGGGCGAAGGCGCCGGCAAGGATACGATGCACCATGTGCGAAAAGTCCTGGTTCTTGAAAGCCATCACGATTGTGCCTGGTCGTCCTTGGGTGCTGGTAATCGCGCCAACAACATGAGCAGTTTTCATGCAAATGGGCGATGTGCGTAAAAACCGCGCAGCTTTGTTATGATTCCGCACCTTCTGATTTTTGCCCGACCAGGTAGTTCCTATGTCCGACCGCAGCGCTCGTCTCCAAGCACTCCAGAACGCACTCAAAGAGCGCATCCTGATCCTCGACGGCGGCATGGGTACTATGATCCAAAGCTACCGTCTCGAGGAACACGACTATCGTGGCACGCGTTTCGCCGATTGGCCAAGCGATGTCAAAGGCAACAACGACCTGTTGCTGCTCAGCCGCCCGGACGTGATCGCCGCCATCGAGAAAGCCTACCTGGATGCCGGCGCCGATATTCTCGAAACCAACACCTTCAACGCCACGCAGATTTCCCAGGCCGACTACGGCATGGAGTCGCTGGTCTACGAACTGAACGTCGAAGGCGCGCGCATCGCCCGCCAGGTAGCGGATGCCAAGACCCTGGAAACCCCCGACAAACCACGCTTTGTCGCCGGCGTGCTCGGCCCTACCAGCCGCACCTGCTCGATTTCCCCGGACGTCAACGACCCTGGCTACCGCAACGTCACCTTCGATGAGCTGGTCGAAAACTACATCGAGGCCACCCGCGGCCTGATCGAGGGCGGCGCCGACCTGATCCTGATCGAAACCATCTTCGACACCCTCAACGCCAAGGCGGCGATCTTTGCCGTGCAGCAAGTGTTCGAGGACGACAACGTCGAACTGCCGATCATGATCTCCGGCACCATCACCGACGCCTCCGGCCGTACCCTGTCCGGCCAGACCACCGAAGCGTTCTGGAACTCGGTGCGCCACGCCAAGCCGATTTCCGTGGGCCTGAACTGCGCCCTCGGCGCCAAGGACCTGCGCCCGTACCTGGAAGAGCTGGCGACCAAAGCCGACACCCATGTTTCGGCCCACCCCAACGCCGGCCTGCCGAACGCCTTCGGTGAATACGACGAGACCCCGGCGGAAATGGCTGCGGTGGTCGAGGAATTCGCCGCCAGCGGCTTCCTGAACATCATCGGCGGCTGCTGTGGTACCACCCCAGGCCACATCCAGGCCATTGCCGAAGCCGTGGCCAAGTACAAGCCGCGTGAGATCCCGGAAATCGCCAAGGCCTGCCGCCTGTCGGGCCTGGAGCCGTTCACCATCGACCGCCAGTCGCTGTTCGTCAACGTCGGCGAGCGCACCAACATCACCGGCTCCGCCAAGTTCGCCCGGCTGATCCGTGAAGAGAACTATACCGAAGCCCTGGAAGTCGCCCTGCAGCAGGTCGAGGCCGGCGCCCAGGTGATCGACATCAACATGGACGAAGGGATGCTCGACTCCCAGGCCGCCATGGTCCGCTTCCTCAACCTGATCGCCGGTGAGCCGGACATTTCCCGCGTGCCGATCATGATCGACTCGTCCAAGTGGGACGTGATCGAGGCGGGCCTCAAGTGCATCCAGGGCAAGGGCATCGTCAACTCCATTTCCATGAAGGAAGGCGTCGAGCAGTTCAAGCATCACGCCCGCCTGTGCAAGCGCTACGGCGCTGCCGTGGTGGTGATGGCCTTCGACGAGGTCGGCCAGGCCGACACCGCCGCGCGCAAGAAGGAAATCTGCCAGCGCAGCTATGACATTCTGGTCAATGAAGTGGGCTTCCCACCGGAAGACATCATCTTCGACCCGAACATCTTTGCCGTCGCCACCGGTATCGAAGAGCACAACAACTACGCCGTCGATTTCATCGAGGCCTGTGCCTACATCCGCGATCACCTGCCCCATGCGCTGAGTTCGGGCGGTGTGTCCAACGTGTCGTTCTCGTTCCGTGGTAACAACCCGGTGCGTGAAGCGATCCACTCGGTGTTCCTGTACCACGCGATCCAGAACGGCCTGACCATGGGTATCGTCAACGCCGGCCAGCTGGAAATCTACGACGAGATCCCGGCGGCACTGCGCGAAAAAGTCGAGGACGTGGTACTCAACCGCACCCCGCACGGCACCGACGCACTGCTGGCGATCGCTGACGACTACCGGGGCGGCGGCGCCACCAAGGAAGTGGAAAACGAAGAGTGGCGCTCGCTGCCGGTGGAAAAACGCCTGGAGCACGCGCTGGTCAAGGGCATCACCGCGTTCATCGTTGAAGACACCGAAGAATGCCGTCAGCAGTGCGCACGCCCGATCGAAGTGATCGAAGGCCCGCTGATGAACGGCATGAACGTGGTCGGCGACCTGTTCGGCGCGGGCAAGATGTTCCTGCCCCAGGTGGTCAAGTCGGCCCGCGTGATGAAGCAGGCCGTGGCGCACCTGATCCCGTTCATCGAGGCCGAAAAAGGCGACAAGCCGGAAGCCAAGGGCAAGATCCTGATGGCCACGGTCAAAGGCGATGTGCATGACATCGGCAAGAATATCGTCGGCGTGGTACTGGGCTGTAACGGCTACGACATCGTCGACCTCGGCGTGATGGTGCCGGCCGAAAAAATTCTGCAAACCGCCCGCGAACAGAAGTGCGACATCATCGGCCTGTCCGGCCTGATTACCCCGTCGCTGGACGAGATGGTCCACGTTGCCCGCGAAATGCAGCGCCAGGGCTTCGAGCTGCCACTGATGATCGGTGGTGCCACCACCTCCAAGGCGCACACTGCGGTCAAGATCGAGCCCAAGTACAGCAACGATGCCGTGGTCTATGTCACCGACGCCTCCCGCGCGGTGGGCGTGGCGACCCAACTGCTGTCCAAGGAACTCAAGCCGGGCTTCGTCGAGAAAACCCGCCAGGAATACGTGGAAGTCCGCGAGCGCACCGCCAACCGCAGCGCCCGCACCGAGCGCCTGAGCTACAGCCAGGCCATCGCCGCCAAGCCGCAGTACGACTGGGCCGGCTACCAGCCAGCGGTGCCCTCCTTCACCGGCGTCAAGGTGCTGGAAGACATCGACCTGCGCACCCTGGCCGAATACATCGACTGGACCCCGTTCTTCATCTCCTGGGACCTGGCCGGCAAGTTCCCGCGGATCCTCACCGACGAAGTGGTCGGCGAGGCGGCCACGGCGCTGTACAAAGATGCCCGCGAGATGCTCGACAAGCTGATCGACGAGAAGCTGATCAGCGCCCGCGCGGTGTTCGGGTTCTGGCCAGCCAACCAGGTGGCCGATGACGACATCGAGGTGTACGGCGAGGACGGCCAGCCGTTGGCCACCCTGCACCACCTGCGCCAGCAAACCATCAAACCGGATGGCAAGCCCAACTGGTCGCTGGCCGACTTCGTCGCGCCAAAAACCAGCGGCGTCACAGACTATGTGGGCGGGTTCATCACCACCGCCGGCATCGGTGCCGAGGAAGTGGCCAAGGCTTACCAGGACAAAGGCGACGACTACAGCTCGATCATGGTCAAGGCCCTGGCCGACCGCCTGGCCGAAGCCTGCGCCGAGTGGCTGCACGAGCAGGTGCGTAAAGAGCACTGGGGCTATGCCCGCGACGAGCACCTGGACAACGAGGCGCTGATCAAGGAGCAGTACAGCGGTATTCGCCCGGCCCCGGGCTACCCGGCCTGCCCCGACCACACCGAGAAGGAAACCCTGTTCCGCCTGCTCGATGGCACCGCCATCGGCGAAACCGGGCCGAGCGGCGTGTTCCTGACCGAGCACTTCGCGATGTTCCCGGCGGCGGCGGTCAGCGGCTGGTACTTTGCCCACCCGCAGGCGCAATACTTTGCCGTGGGCAAGGTGGACAAGGACCAGATCGAAAGTTACAGCGCGCGTAAAGGCCAGGAGGTGAGCGTGAGCGAGCGCTGGCTGGCGCCTAACCTTGGGTACGACAGCTAAAACTGCGCTGGCTTCTTCGCGGGCAAGCCCGCGAAGAGGCCGACACAGACAACCTCATAGCCATTGCCTACACTGTCCCTGATTGCCTCTGATTTCTCAGGAGCCACCATGGACGATTCCAGCCAGGGCAAACCGCCTACCTTCTGGCAGATGCTGCACAGCATTCTCGCCGCCGCCTTCGGCGTGCAAAGCGGCAAGAACCGCGCTCGCGACTTCACCCACGGCAAAGCCAGCCATTTCATCGCATTGGGGACGCTGTTCACCCTGGTGTTCATTGCCGTCTTGATCGGCCTGGTGCAACTGGCCCTGCACCTTAGCGCCCGCTAGAAATGAAAACGCCTGCGGGATTCCCTCCCGCAGGCGCTCTGACGGCTTCATGGTCTTGAGAACAAGTCTACTGGTGGCTGACCCAGTACACGGCAGTGACCACCACCAACACGATCAGGCAGAGGATCGCCCAGGCATCGACGCTGCTGTCAGCTTTGCGGACCTTGGTTGAGTTTCCCATTGCATTGCCTCTTGTAGTGGTTATGGGAATGCACTTCACCACCAGCAGTTAAGACGAGCAATGCCCTTTCCTCAAGCAGGGTCTTTTGCCTGGCGACGGGTGACGCGCCCACCGCCAAGCCAGGCCGTTCAAGCATTGGCAAGGCCCGCATCCCTGGCCACTGCATCATTCATCACCAGCAGAAAACCACTGGCCCTGTTCTCCAGAACGAATACCCGCAACCCCAGTTCGAGGAAAGCGCGCTCCTTGTAAGGGGAATAAGCGTTGGTAATGATGACCCGTCCCCGATTGCGGACAAAGGGCATGACATGGTCCTCGACGTGTTTCATGAATTGCACTTCATGTAGCCCAGAGGTCGCCTCGGAACGCACGGGCAAATACCTGCATCGCCGTTAACCCTTGCGCAGCATCTGCTACGAAAAGCCGCCCCTCGGGCGATGTACCCGCATAAATGTACGTGCCGCTGGCGGTGCTCAATGCGAACACGGGCAGCTCATGCCCTTCCACCCTCAGCATGAAGTTGCCCTTGTGCAGGGCCTGGCCCACTGGGGGCAAGCCATAACTCAAAACCCTCGGCAGGGCGAGGCTGCCACTCGCTTGCAGTTGCAGGTGCTGCGCCGCCGTGATGTCCCCCACCTTCAAGGCATTGAGCAGTGAAATCTCGAAGTTGGCATTCGACTCACGCCTGATCGTCGAGGCTACCTGCTCCTGTGCCAGCCAGGCATCGCACCGGATGGCAATCGATTCACCGATGTCCAGTTCACGCCCCATGCTGACGATCTCATCGACCGTTACCTGGCTGCCATCCTGTTTGCCGAACACAGCGCCATTGAGCGTGAGCCAACTGTTGTCGACAAAATCGTTCGCATCCCTGGTCAGGCGGGGTTGCGCAAGTTGGACAGGGGTACCACGGGAGAGCCAGGCCCAGAGCGGTTCGCTGACCGCAGGTTTTTCCGGTCGGGCGGTGTGAATGCGCACAGCATCCACCTGCACTTCATGCCCACAGCACGCCGTGAGGTGGGCACTGACCTGCGCCTTGACACCCTGAACGATCTTCATGAGTGCATCGGCACCCACCCGGGGCGTGCCATATAAAGCGTCCAGCCTGGCGCGCTGCGCTTTGTTCAACGTCCCGTAGAACGTCTTTGTTACAGCCAGTGCCTTGGCCACCAGATCAGCCGCATTACGTTCCTCCGCGGTCAGCAGAATGGGTTCATGACCAGAGGGGTATAAGGTGATGCCTGGCTCTACCTCAGCCGTGGCTGCATTGCTGGCGACAGACAAATCGGACAAGACAGGCTCCTTGGATTGGAAGCTGCCATCAGATCAAAGCGCCAGTGGCCGGCGGTGGTACTTAACTATGCCCGCGCCCGCAAAACTTCACTTCGCTCAATAGTCCATGGGCGACGTCAGAAACGGGTATTGGTAGTCGGTCGGGCGCCCTTGAGCACTGTAACGCTGAAAATCGACGCCGTAGTCAGCCCGCTCCAGCAGTTTCAGCCAACGTTGCGCTTTGGCCCGGTCGATCGGCTGCAGCACCGGCACGCTGTGCTCGCGCAGGCCATCGCGGTTCAGCTTCAGCCCCAGTGCGTCATCGTGCAGCATCACCATAGCCCAACCACCCAGGGTAAAGTGCCCGCCCATCAACACACTCAGGCGCCCGTCGATCCGCGCGCGCAAGGCCTCGGGCGAACTGTTGACCGCGCTGAACAGCACATCGCGCCCCGGCTTGCGGCCGGCGGCTTCGAACGCCTGCATGGCGCCAAAGGCCATTTCGTCATTGGCCGACCACACCAGACGCGTGGCCGGGTAGCGCTCCAGCAACTGCTGTGCCTGCTCGTAGGCGCGCTGGCGGCTCCAGCCGCCATACACCACCTGGCGCAGGCGCACCTGAGGGAAATCAGCCAGCGCACGGCGCATGCCCTCCTCGCGCAGCTGCGAGGCCGGGGTGGTCTTGACCCCGGCAAAAGCCACGAGGTCTACCGCCCCGACGTCGTGCGGCAGTTGTGCGACCATCTGGTGCAACATCTGGAAGCCCGCCTGCTCGTCGTTGCTCATCAAGGTGCCCAGCGGCTCGGCATACTTGTCGGGCTGGGCCTGAATGCTGCGAACCTGGCTGGCCGTGAGGCCGTTGTTGACCAACAGCAGCTTCACCCCCGTGCCACGCGACAGGCGCAGCACTTCGGGCGCGACGTACTGCTCGTTGACCAGCACCAGGTAATCCGGCCGCTGCGCCCCACTCAGGATCGCCCGGGCCTGGGTCAGCGCCAAGTCGGCGCGGCGCTCACTGTATTCCACCCTGAGGTTCATGCCCAGCTCATCCGCGGCGGCCTGCATGAAGCGGGTGTAGCTGGTCCAGAACGTCTCGGTGGACAGCCCTGGGTTGATGAAAACCACCGATGGCTGCGCACTCGCCGCCAGCGGCAGGGCTAGACACAAGCTTTGGCACAGGGCCTTGAGCATAGGGTCACATCTCTGCGAAGCAAACACCGGATTATAAACGCCCTGCCTCGCCCAAGGCACAAATGGCAGTCAGTCTCACATAGTCCATTTGGTTCTTTTCATATGCTAAAACATCACTTTAGCGCATAACCGCAACCTGATATCGTTCCCCGGCTCCGTACCGGAGTGCGCGGCCGTGCGCGCGAATAGCTGCATGCCTGAGACAGGACTTATATGTACGTATACGACGAGTACGATCAGCGGATCATCGAGGACCGCGTCAAGCAGTTCCGTGATCAGACCCGCCGCTACCTGGCCGGTGAGCTGAGCGAAGAAGAATTCCGCCCTCTGCGCCTGCAGAACGGCCTTTACATCCAACGTTTCGCGCCGATGCTGCGTGTCGCCGTGCCGTACGGCCAGCTGAACGCCACCCAGGTCCGCACCCTGGCCAAGATCGCTCGCGACTACGACAAGGGCTATGCCCACATTTCCACCCGCCAGAACGTGCAGTTCAACTGGCCGGCGCTGGAAGACATCCCGGACATCCTCGCCGAGCTGGCCACCGTGCAAATGCACGCGATCCAGACCAGCGGCAACTGCCTGCGCAACACCACCACCGACCAGTTCGCCGGTGTGGCCGCAGACGAAATCATCGACCCGCGCCCGTGGTGCGAGATCGTCCGTCAGTGGACCACCTTCCACCCGGAATTCGCTTACCTGCCGCGCAAGTTCAAAATCGCCATCAACGGCTCGCAAGAAGACCGCGCCGCCATCGAAGTGCACGACATCGGCCTGGAGCCGGTGCGCAACGCTGCCGGCGAGCTGGGCTTCCGTGTGCTGGTCGGCGGTGGCCTGGGCCGTACCCCGGTGGTCGGCTCGTTCATCAACGAATTCCTGCCGTGGCAAGACCTGATCAGCTACCTGGACGCCATCCTGCGCGTGTACAACCGTTACGGTCGCCGTGACAACAAGTACAAGGCGCGGATCAAGATCCTGGTCAAGGCCCTGACCCCGGAAGTGTTCGCCGAGAAGGTCGAGGCCGAAATGGTCCACCTGCGTGGCGGCAGCACCACCCTGACCGAAGCTGAAGTGCAGCGCGTGTCGCGCCATTTCGTCGACCCGGATTACCTGGCCCTCGAGAATTTCGACTACGCCAACCAGGACGCCGAATACCCAGGTTTCGCCCGCTGGCGCTCGCGCAACACCCGCGCCCACAAGCGCCCTGGCTACGTGGCCGTGACCCTGTCGCTCAAGCCGACCGGCGTTGCCCCGGGTGACCTGACCGACAAGCAGTTGGACGCCGTGGCCGACCTGGCCGAGCGCTACAGCTTCGGCTTCTTGCGCACCTCGCACGAGCAGAACATCATCCTCGCCGACGTCGAGCAGCGCCAGCTGCACGCGCTCTGGCTGGAACTGCGCGAAGGCGGCTTCGCCACGCCGAACATCGGCCTGCTGACCGACATCATCTGCTGCCCGGGCGGTGACTACTGCTCGCTGGCCAACGCCAAGTCGATCCCGATTGCCGAATCCATCCAGCGCCGTTTCGACGACCTGGACTACCTGTTCGACATCGGTGAAATCGACCTCAACATTTCTGGCTGCATGAACGCCTGCGGCCACCACCACGTGGGCCACATCGGCATCCTCGGCGTGGACAAGAAGGGTGAGGAGTTCTACCAGGTGTCGCTGGGCGGCAACGCCGCGCGTGGCGCGAGCCTGGGCAAGATCCTCGGCCCGTCCTTCGCCCAGGATGACATGGCCGATGTGATCGAGAAGCTGATCGCCGTGTATGTCGAGCAACGCACCGAGGAAGAGCGTTTCATCGACACCTACCAGCGTATCGGCATCGACCCCTTCAAGGAACGCGTCTATGCAGCGAATCATTAAGAACAACCAGATCGTCGACGAAACCTGGCACCTGTTGCCCAAGGAAACGTCCTTTGACGAGCTGACCAACTGCGACGACTACATCGTCCCGCTGCAGATGTGGCGCGACCATGCCCATGTGCTCAAAGCCCGCGACGGCGGCCTGGGTGTGTGGCTGGACAGCGACCAGGAGGCAGAAGAAATCGGCGAAGACGTGCAGCACTTCCAGGTCATCGCGCTGAACTTCCCGGCCTTCACCGACGGGCGCAGCTACTCAAATGCGCGCCTGCTGCGTGACCGCTACAAGTTCAAGGGCGAACTGCGCGCCATCGGTGACGTGCTGCGTGACCAGCTGTTCTTCATGGCCCGCTGCGGTTTCGATGCATTCGCCATCCGTGCCGACAAGAACCCGGAAGACGCGCTGCAAAGCCTGAAGGACTTCTCGGTGACCTACCAGGCCGCCACCGACGAGCCGCTGCCGCTGTTCCGCCGCCGCTGATGCACCGCAAGCCATGGCCCACCCAGGCCATGGCTTGGCTCATTACCCTCTGCGTGAGGGTGGTTTTCTGATTGCGGTCACCTCCCCCTCTTCTTCTTCCCTGGCCCATTGCAATTGCAAGCGCGCCAAGGCATCGCGTACACGAGCCATGACCTGCTCGCTCAAGTGATTGTCTTCGAGATTGACGGTATGGGGGTTGGCCTCCACCCAACGCAGGGCATCCTCGTCCAAGGCAGTGATGCGATTGCCTCGCAAGTCCACGCTCAAGTCTGGGTGACCTTGCATTAACTGAAGCGGGAACGCCCTCAGGCCGGTAGCACGCAACGACAAATAACGCAGGTGGACGTTGTAGCGCAGCAGTGGCGCACTGACGAGTGGATTGCCCTCAAGGTTGAGCACCTCCAGCCTGGAAAACCACTCCAGTCGCGACTCGCTGACGGCATCAAGAACAATGGTGTTATCGTGCAAGTACAACTGAGTGAGCCTTGCCAGACCATTCAGGTTTTCCGGCACTACGCTCAACCGGTTGCCACCGAGATTGAGAATGTTCAGCCGCGCCAGGTTGCCTATAGTGCGTGGCAAGCCTGTCAACAAGTTACCGCTCAACTGCAAGTTCTCGAGCGCTGGCAGCGCACCCAGCTGTTCCGGCAGCTCACTCAACTGGTTGAAGGCCAGGTCCAGGCTCGTCAGATTCGTCAAACGCTCAATGCCAGCGGGCAACGCCTCCAGCCTGCAGCCGCTGAGGTCCAACTCGACCAACTGCCCCAGGTTTTCCAGGCCTGTCACCGTATCAAGCAGGTTACCCCCCAGGTTCAAGCTGCGCAGTTGAGGCAAATGCTCAAGCCCTTCCAGGCGTGAAATTCTGCTACCCGACAGGTTCAACACCTCCAGATTGGGAAAGCGCCGCAAAAAATCACCTGCAATGGCCGTGACCTGCTGGTTGCGTAGCGACAACGTACGCAGCCTGTCAAAACGAATGCCCACCGGCAGCTCCGGCAACGTGCTGACCGACAACCCGTCGATGGTGGGATTGAAGCCTGGGCCTTCAGCGCGAAAGCCCGAATACCAAGCCTGGCGCAGTGTTTGCGCCACGGCAGAGCGAGCATGATATTCCGCATCGGTCGGCAGACCTCGCCAAGTATCCAGGCTTTGCTCCAACTGCCTCGACAACCGGGTAAACGCTCGAAGGCCAGGCCCATGAGGGGGCTCAAAGCGGAACCACGCCCAGGCATTGCCACGCGCCAGTTTCAGCGTCAGCGCCCTCTCCGATGCCTGACGTTGGGCGACGATCCGATTCACAGCATCCATGGGGGCATGCGCCTCACCGGGTTCAGGCTCCAACGCACCTAACTGCGGAGCGTACTCGTGGCGTATTTCGGCAAATTCATCGGCGTACGCGACACGCACATAGTCCTGCCAGAAGGATTGCCGCGACAGGAACTGGCTCAGCGCTTCAGCCGTTTCGGCCTCGTGCACCGCTGCTTCGGCTTCCGATAGCAGCTCAGGTGTGACGCTGGTTACATGCTGGAGGTTCAGGTAGGTGGGTTGCCCATAAATACCCAAAGCATCTGCCAGGCCCACTCTGAAGGCGAGGTAAACGTCATTTATACGGGCTTCGCCGGGCGGCAGACGCAGACGCTCGATATGCTGCGCAGCAAAACGATTGACTTGCTCCAGCCGGAACAGCTCCCGCGACAGGTCTCGCAACGCGCGCTCCACCCGTCTCCCTCTCACGCCTTCGGTACGCAGCTCGACCTGCAGCCTCACCAACAGTAAATCGAGGTCGGCACGCCCGCGCGGCATTGCCGCCTGACGGAACACAGCACTGCGGACAACCGAATTGTGCCACATGGTTTCAAGCAACTCGCCCACACGCCGGCGGGCCTCTGCCGGTTGGCGCGTGAACTGCTCAGCCGCCCGCACCGCTTCCAGATAGGCAAAAAAGTCTTCACTGCCCCGTTCGGCACGCAACGCTTGCCATGCCTCCCTGCGCCGGGCCGCTTCCTGCCCGCTCAAGCCGGCCAGCCAAGGGTCCGACTCATGAGGAGCAGGTTGTGCGGGCAATGGCCGTGAAGGGGGGAGCCACACTCGCTCGTCCACGCGTTCCAGTATGACAGGAGGCAGCGGGTTGCCCTGCAGACGCACCCTGTGGGGATGTGCGTTCAAGAGGGCTAGCTGAGCTTCATCGATGACACCGATACGGTTGCCCCGCAAGTCGATCTCCTCCAGCGCGCCCTGTTGCAGCAGCTGCAAGGGGACAGCTCGCAGCCGATTGCCACGCAAATGCAAGCGTCGAAGCGCAGTCGAAAAGTTCACCCTTGGCTCAACCTCAAGCGCGTTGAAATCAAGGTCCAGCGTGGTCAGATGGTTCAAACCAGCCAGCTGCCGATTGCCCGGCTCGGTTATCACGATCCGGTTATGCGCCAGTCGTAACGTCTCCAGCCAAGGCGTGTGTTCCAGTGTTGGCAGTTCGGTCAACCGGTTCCCCGTCAGGTCAAGCCTGGTCACGCTGGGGAAACGGGACAGAAAGCGCTCATCGACGTTGGCCAGCTCCAGGTTTGTCAGCGTGAGCGTGGTCACATGGTCAAAACTGACGGTATCTGGCAAATCCGGCAATGAGCCCAGCCGTGAGTTTTCCAGAATCAACGCGAAGTTGCCGGCCTCGTCGCGAATACTGCGCCGCCAGGCATTTCGTATTCGCCGTGCCATGCGGGCCCGCCTGAGCAGTTGCACAGGGCCGGATGACTGACGTCGCCATCGGCTCAAAGCCAGGTCAAGTGCACGCAGCTGCCCACTGAGGCGCAGATGATAGTTCCAGGCCGTCAACCCAAGGCTTCGCGCCCTGTCGATGAGGTCGTCAAATGCGTGATCATCCAGTTCCGGAAACAGCCGCTGCATACCCCGGCGCAATGCACGAAGGCTGCTCTCCCCCCGTCCGCTCAACGGGTATCCCACGCGCCCGTCTCCCAGCCTGACTGGAGGCCTGAAACCAGGGGTGATTGGCGCCATACCAAGCACATCGGCCACCCGTTCACGCCGCTGGCTTGCCCAGAGTGACAACGCATCCACCAACGCCTGCGGGCTGTCGGCGGCCTCGCCCAACTGCTTGCGCTGCCAAGGGTCCAGCAGCTGTATCAGCGCTTCGAACAGGCTGCATGGCGACGAAGGGGGCGACAAAGGGTCGCCGGCGCGCGCTATTACTTCATAGCCGTCGGCGGTACGCACCAGCGTACGGAGCTCGTCGGAGGTTTCAGCGCCGACACAGGCCATTCTTTCGCCTTGCGCCGATGCAAGCCGCACTTCAACCCGGGTGCCTCGCCAAGGCGCCTCATCGCCGACCAGGCTCAACGCCAGCTGCTCGGTATCGCGGTTGATGGCTGCGGCCTGGCGCAGCCCGGCACAGGCACGATCCAGTCGCGCATCGTGCAGTTGCCAACGCGCCTGTTCGGCCAAGGCAAGGGGAACACGCTGGTGTATCAGCAATTGCTCGACCTGGTCCTCGCTGGCATGCTCGACGATTTCACGCGCCTCCCTGATTGAAAGCCCAGGGAAGTCTCTTCGCAACACGGCCTGCTCTGGGGTAGCGACGCCTTGTTGGGCCTGCAGATGCTCCTCGAAGCCATCGCCGCGTAGCCATGGCACTTGCGTGTGCATACGATGCCGCTCAGCTGCATCGAGCAGCCGTGCCGGTGGCGGCGCATGATCGAGGTGCAAACGCCTCAGATGGTCTTCATTCAGGCCGGTGGCGAGCAGCACATCGTTGGCCGCTTCAGCATCCAGCTGCGACAGATCGCTGGCGAGGTCTTGCAGCAAATGCACGCGCCCCTGCCACTCATGAGGGCTTTCGAGCTCGTGGCGCCAACCGCCGGCGCCGTTGTTTTCAAGCATTGGCGCATAGGCACTGGTACGCTGCGGATGACGGATTCGCCGTTGTTGCGATTGCGCCTCCAGGTAGGTTTCAAAGCTGCCGACCGGCGTGCGCACCCGCTCACCCGGCCCGCCCAAAGGTCGTGCTCCCGTGCTGCCCACTGGGTCAATCGCATAGCCGGGCAACGCCGGGTCGCATAATTTCAAACTGTGCTCATCGTACTGGACCGGCACCAGCTCATCGACCTGCACTGCCCTGGCCAGCCGCTGCGCTGCCAGCCCGGCGCCAACATTGGCGCCCGTCATGATTACCGTTTCAGCAACCGAATAAAGGTGTTCCAGCGCCGCCTGTCGATCACCCAGTCGCCAATCGGCATAGCCCTCGTATACCTCGCCGGCCACCTGCAACGCGGTGATGCCCAACAATGGCAGCGCCAACGCGGGAAGCCCGAAGCTCGCCAGGCCCACTAGGTCCAGCGCACTTTCGAGATAGAAGTGCAAGCGCCGGTCACGCACCTGTGCATCCACATCGGCGGTAGGCACCGCCAGGACCCTGGCATTGTCCAACAAGGTATCGATCTGTTGCTTGCGCAGGTACTCGAACAATGGCTGCTCGATCACTTCGTGACGCCCATCGAGACGGACCGGCACATTTTCATCACCTTGCTTCAACGCCTCACCCAGCGCACGGCTATACGCTTCACGATCCCGTTCGCAGATGAAACGCTGGAAGAAATCGACATACCCAGGCAAGCGAAACTGCTTGCCCATCGTCAGGAACAGTTGGTCCCAGGTGGAGTACCAGGTAAGTGCACCATGAGGATCGTCAGGCACCCAGCACAGAAGGCCCTTCTGCGAACTGTCGGATGCTGCAACGTCGAATACCACCACCCCGCGTGCGAGCTTGCCGAATACACGCAGCGCATGAGGCTGCAAACCTGTACCTGTCGAGGGTTTGCCAGCTACCTGCGAGGCCAGCGGGATGCACTGATCAAAGCCATGCCTGGAAATTTCGCCGTTGTACAGTGAGAGACGCAGTGCCGCCTCCAGAGCAGCCCGATAGCCCTCCTGCAAAAGGGCCTCCAGCTGCCTCCCAGGCTCTCCGCCTGGCATCAACCGGGTATTCAGATAAGCCTGGTACTGCCCACCCAGGTCGAGGGTTCGGCACAACGTGTAAAATGCCTTTGGCGAAAGACTTGCGTCCTGGCCATTCGAGTCCTGCACGACAGTGCCTTGCAAAATAGCACTGGCAAATGTTTCCCCCTCGGTAAAATTATGCAGCGCAGCAGCCAGCAGGCTCTGCTGATGGACATGCTCTTTCACCCCATCTGGAAGGGTCGCAATGTGTGATGGGAAACGCTGCAATGTACGTCGGCGCAGCATCGCCTTGCGAACATCCAACGTCAAACCATGCCGGGTGTACAACGCCTGCTGCAACAATGGGGCGGCAAATGCATCCAGAGGCAGGATACTTGCCAACCACTCATGCAACTGGTGTTGAACGTGCTGCTGCCATTGCTGGCTCGCATGCAGTGAGTACAAGGTATTCAGCGATGCCCCGGTCAGCCAGGACGGTAAACGGCTGGCAATCAGGGCATCGGTCGAGCCATCGGTAAAGGGTGGCGGGTGCATCGCGGTCTCCGGGCAAGAAAACCGCATTGCATCAGGCCCGACGTGGCCACGGTGGTATCTATGGCAATCCCTTGGCGCCCTGAACATAAGTACCGGGGCGACTGTTGACTTCAAAGCAAAAGATCTTGCCGCCACACTGCATTAATCGTTACACGCAAAACCTGCACACTGGCTTCACTGACGCAGGCCCCCGCCTGGGTCCACCCTGATCTGCCAAGGAGCATTTTCATGAGCATCCCATCTTTTGGTCTAGGCACCTTCCGCCTCACCGGGCAAGCCGTTATCGACTCGGTCAAGTCGGCCCTGGCGCTGGGCTACCGGGTGATCGACACCGCGCAAATCTACAAGAACGAAGCTGACGTCGGCCAGGCGATCGCCGAAAGCGGCGTGCCGCGCAGCGAGCTGTTCGTCACCACCAAGATCTGGGTGGACAACTACGCCGCCGACAAGCTCATCCCCAGCCTGCGCAACAGCCTGAGCAAACTGCGTACCGACTATGTCGACCTGCTGCTGATCCACTGGCCAGCGCCGGGCAACGGGGTGGAACTGCGCGAATACATGACCGCGCTGGCCGAAGCGAAAAAACTGGGCCTGACGCGCCAGATCGGTGTATCCAATTTCAACATCGAGCTGACCCGCCAGGCCATCGACGTCGTCGGCAAAGGCGAAATCGCGACCAACCAGATCGAACTCAGCCCTTACCTGCAAAACGGCAAGCTGACCGCGTTCCTGAAGGAACAGGGCATCACCGTCACCTCCTATATGACCCTGGCCTACGGCAAGGTGCTGAAGGACCCGGTACTCGCCGAGATTGCCGCGAAGCACAAGGCTACTGTCGCCCAGGTTGCCCTGGCCTGGGCCTTGCAGTTGGGCTATGCGGTCATCCCGTCGTCGACCAAGCGTGAAAACCTGGCCAGCAACCTGCTTGCCCGTGACCTGAAGCTGGACGCAGACGACATGGCACGCATCGCCACGCTCGAACGCAATGGCCGCGAAGTCAGCCCGCACGGCCTGGCACCGGCCTGGGACTGACAGGGGTACGCCCTTGTGCAGGGGTGACACAAGGGCCGCACCTGGGCAAGACACCTCAGCACTATTCCACGCACCGCAATTATGAAGTGCCCGGCACATCCATTCTCTGTCCAGGCAGCGGCAGCTAACCTGCTACAAGCCAAACGACCCGAGGAGTACACCGATGTCCCGCCCACCCCTTCCTCCCTTCACCCGCGAAAGTGCCATCGAAAAAGTCCGGCTGGCCGAAGATGGCTGGAACGGCCGTGACCCTGCCAAGGTTGCGCTCGCCTACACCCCGGACACGGTCTGGCGCAACCGCGTCGAGTTCCCCCGTGGCCGTGCCGAGGTCGAAGCGTTTCTGACCCGTAAATGGCACCACGAACTGGAATACCGCCTGATCAAGGAACTGTGGGCCTTCACCGGCAACCGCATTGCCGTGCGCTACGCCTACGAATACCACGACGACAGCGGCCAGTGGTTCCGCGCCTACGGCAACGAGAACTGGGAGTTTGCCGACGACGGACTGATGCAGAACCGTCATTCGAGCATCAACGAACACCCAATCAGCGAGGCCGAGCGCAAGTTCCACTGGCCGCTGGGCCGGCGCCCGGACGATCACCCCGGGCTCAGCGAACTGGGGCTTTGATCAACCCACTGGCAGTGTGACTTTGGCTTGCAAACCGCCGTCGAGGCGGTTGCTCAATGTCAGGCTGCCACCTTGTTCCAGCACGATGGCCCGTGCGGCGGGCAGGCCCAGCCCCACACCGCCAGTGTCGCGGTTACGTGAGCCTTCAATACGGTAAAACGGCACGAATACTTGCTCCTGCAGTTCCGGCGCGATACCCGGCCCGCGATCCTGCACGGTAATTTCTATCTGCCTGGCAGTTACCACCAACACCACCGTTGGTTCGCAACCGTACTTCGCGGCATTGTCGATCAGGTTGACCAACACCCGCTTGATGCCCACGGGCCGCCCGGTGTAAACACAGCGGCGCGGCCCGCTGAGGCCAACCTCCACGCCCGCATCCTTGAAGTCGTCCACCACGGTCAGCAGCAGCTCGCCCAGGTCGAACACGGTGGTGGGCTCAAGCCGCGCGTCATCACGGAAAAACGCCAGCGCGGCATCGACCATCGCCTGCATCTCGTCAACGTCCTGAAACAACTTGGCCTGCAACTGGGCATCGTCGATGAACTCAGCGCGCAAGCGCATGCGCGTCAGTGGTGCGCGCAGGTCGTGGGAGATGGCCGCGAGCATCTGCGTGCGGTCGTTCAGGTAATGCTTGAGCTGAGCCTGGGTGGCATTGAAGGCCAGGATGGCCTGGCGCAGGTCGTGCGGGCCGACCACCGGGATGGGGGGCGCGTTGAAGTCCTTGCCAAAGCGCCGCGCACCTTCGGCAAAGCGCTCCAGGGGCTTGGCCAGGTAGCGTGTGGCCAACAACGCGACAGCAAGGCTGGAAGCCAGCATCAAGGCGAGGATGATCAGGTTACGCGGCAGTACATCCAGGCCCCAGCTACGGCTGGTAGCGCGAAACAGCACCCAGGACTTGTCGCTCAGCTCGATCATCAGGGCATAGCCGCGTTCAGGGGCGTATTCCGGCATGTCGGAAGGCTCGAATGCCTCGACCCTGGCATCCGGGCGCTTGAGCAAGGCACGCAGGATAGGCGTGCCCTGGCGGTACTCGGCATCGACCAGCATGGGCACACCGGCTTCGTCATGGCGCTGCAACCAGCGTACCGAATAGGTGCCATCACCCGCCGCGCCCGCAATGTTGCTGCGTTGCAACACAGGCGCCGCATCGAGGATGCGGGTCACCGCTGCCACTTTCTCGATCACCCCGCTTTCCAGCAGCGGTGGTTGCGCCCACACACTCAACAGCAGGCTGAACAGCCCCTTGAGCAGCAACAGGAACAGCATCGCCGTCAAAGTGGTCAGCGCAATCCAGCGGGCAATGGTGATTCTTGGCTGCGGCAGGGCCTGTCGCAGCCGGGTGAACAGCTTCATCGCCTGGCGACCGTGGGCGTGAACAGGTAGCCGGCATTACGCAGGGTGCGAATCAACGGCTCACTGCCATTGTCGGCTTCAAGCTTGCGGCGCAACCTGCTCACCTGTACATCAACGCTGCGGTCGTAGGCATCGTAGGCTTCACCACGGGCCAGGTCCAGCAACTGCTGGCGGCTAAGCACCCGACGTGGATGCTCGGCAAACACCAGCAACAGCTCGAATTCACCATTGGACAACGGGATCATGACGTTATCCGGCGAGCGCAACTCGCGCCGCACCACGTCCAGCTGCCAGCCGGCGAACTCAAGCACCGAGGGGTGGCTCGTAGCGACAACAGCGCCAGCAGCCCCCTCACCGGCCCTGCGCAACACGGCCCTGACCCGCGCCAGCAGTTCACGGGCAGCGAACGGCTTGGTCAGGTAGTCGTCTGCCCCCAGCTCCAGGCCCACCACACGGTCGCTCAGCTCGCCCATGGCGGTCAGCATGATCACTGCCACCTTGTGTTCGGCCAACAGGCGCTGGCACAGCACCAGGCCACTGTCACCGGGCAGCATCACGTCGAGGATGACCAGGTCTGGCACGCGCCGCTCGATCGCCTGCCAGAGCGCTTTGCCATCGCAGGCGACGTCTACCTCGTAGCCATGCTGGCGAAG
This sequence comes from Pseudomonas sp. URIL14HWK12:I5, assembly GCF_900176445.1. NCBI lineage: Bacteria > Pseudomonadati > Pseudomonadota > Gammaproteobacteria > Pseudomonadales > Pseudomonadaceae > Pseudomonas > Pseudomonas sp. URIL14HWK12:I5. The sequence goes on along the minus strand of NZ_FWXQ01000012.1, from coordinate 106,551 downwards.
AAACTTCTGTAACAGGTCGAGCACCTCGACATCATCGTCGACGATCAGCAAATGGCTCACGAAAAAGCACCACGAACAAGGTAACCAAGCGGTACTTTAAGGCCATCACCCTGCGGCCGTCATATATTTCAACCCGGTAACAAAGTGTCCGGGCCGAGACAATCCAGACATTACCAGGCAAAAAAAGCCGGGCAGCATCGCCGCCAGTTCTTGCCAGGAATGTGCCTATGTCCCGCTCATCATCCGTCTCCCGTTCGGCGCGCTCTGCTGCGCTGGCACTGTCGCTGCTTGCAGCCGGAGGCTGCAGCCAGCGCGCACCTGCCGCCTCGTCCTGCGGCCCTGTGGCCTATCAAGTCAGCGATCCGGCGGAACCCGCCAACCGCGCAGTATTTGCCTTCAACCGCACGGTCGATGACTACCTGCTGACCCCCATCGCCCGCGGCTACACCGCGCTGCCTGGCTTTGCCCGGCAGGGCGTGCACAACTTTGCCAACAACTTCGGCGAGCCCAAGGTGTTCGTCAACGACCTGCTGCAGGGCAACGGCGAACGGGCCATGACCAGCCTTTCACGCTTCATCCTCAACACCACCCTGGGTGTGGCGGGCCTGGTCGATGTGTCCGGGAAGATGGGGCTGAGCCAACACCGCTCAGACTTTGGCCAGACTTTCGGCGTCTGGGGCATCGCCAATGGCCCCATCGTCGAGCTGCCATTACTGGGTACGCACAACGTGCGCGACGCTACCGGCAAGGTATTGAGCATGGCCGTGGACCCGTTCGGCGATAACAGCGACACGGTTGCCACCCTCACGACCGTGGCCACTGCCGGGCACATCGTGGATGGGCGCGCCGCCACCCTGCCGTTGACCGATCTGCTGCACACCTGGCCCGATTACTACCTGGCAATGCGCGACTACACCGCCCAGCAGCGCAGCAACCGGGTGGCAGAAGGCAAGGCAGGCAGACCTGGAACGTGGCAAGCCCATTGCCCGGAGGCAACCGGCCATGAATGATGCCCAGGCGGCCATGCTGCTGTTCAGGCGCCTGGAAGGTGCCGCCCGGCAACCCCTGTTGCTGCATGAACTGGAGGCGCGGCTATCGGCTGATGGCCGTAGCCTGGTCATTAGCCGGTATCGAGAGCGCTTCAGCGCCGAAGGTAAGCCCTACCGACACGAGGCTCACCGCAGCATACCGATTGCGGCATTGCTGCGCTGGATGGCCAGGCACGAACGCTAAAAGGGCTTTGCGGGCACGGATGCCCGAAACGCGGCAGTGGCTGCCTGTTCGGCGTGAGACAGGCAACCCGGGCACTGGCTACCCTGCTGCGGCAATGCCTTGCTCCCTTGCCACAGAAGAACCTTGCCCATGACAACCTCCGCTGCCTCCGTAGCCTCGACCACGCCTGCCGACCAGCCTCAGGGCTTTGTGGTCCGCATCGTCGGTGCTGCTGCATTCGCCCACCTGCTCAACGACCTGATCCAGGCGGTGCTGCCATCGATCTACCCCATGCTGAAAAGCGATTTTGCGCTGAGCTTTGCCCAGATCGGCTGGATCGCCCTGGTCTACCAAGTGACCGCCTCCCTGCTGCAGCCCTGGGTCGGCCTGTTCACCGACAAATATCCACAACCTTTCCTGCTGCCCGCCGGCATGCTGGTGACGCTGGTGGGCATCGCCCTGCTCGCCTTTGCCGGCAGCTATGAAATGCTGTTGTTGGCCGCCGCAGTGGTTGGCGTGGGTTCGGCGACCTTCCACCCCGAAGCCTCGCGGGTGGCCAGGATGGCCTCCGGCGGGCGCTTCGGCACCGCGCAATCCACCTTCCAGGTTGGCGGCAATACCGGCTCGGCCCTCGGCCCGCTGCTCACCGCCGCGATCGTCATTCCGCACGGCCAGCCGGCCATTGCCTGGTTCATGCTGGCGGCTGCACTGGCAGTATGGGTGCTGTTGCGGGTAACAGGCTGGAGCGTGCGCCACGGCCAGGCCCGGCTCAAGACCTTCGCCGGTCAGCAGGCGCCCGGGTTGTCGCGGGGTGCCATGTGGCGCGCAGTGGCCGTGGTAGCCGTGCTGATGTTCGCCAAGTTCGTTTACATCGCCTCGTTCACCAACTACTTCACCTTCTACCTGATCGAGCATTTCGGCCTGAGCGTGCAACACAGCCAGCTGTACCTGTTCGTGTTCCTCGCAGCCGTGGCGCTGGGGACCTTTGCCGGCGGCCCGGTGGGTGACCGCATCGGGCGCAAGGCGGTGATCTGGGTCTCGTTCCTTGGCGTTGCCCCCTTCGCCCTGGCCCTGCCCCATGCCAACCTGGCCTGGACAGCCGTACTGGCCGTGGCCATTGGCCTGGTGATGTCCTCGGCCTTCGCGGCCCTGGTGGTGTATGCCCAAGAGGCGGTGCCAGGGCGGGTCGGCATGGTCTCCGGGGTGATGTTCGGGCTGATGTTCGGCATCAGCGGCATCGGCGCCGCCGGCCTGGGCGAACTCGCCGACCGGCATGGCATCGAGTGGGTGTACCAGGCCATCGCGTTCCTGCCGCTGCTCGGGCTGGCCACCGCGCTGCTGCCGGCCACCCGCTCGCAGGCCCGGCCGAACCGTTGCTGCTAAAGTGGCGCTGCCTGGCTGCATCTACACGAGGTCACGATGGTAAAGCCGCAGCGCGAATTGCTGGTGGAGGTCGATGAATGGACCTGGGAAGTGGGGAGCCGCGCGACCGACTACCCTACGGACTGGTTCATCGAACCCCACCGGCATGCCAAGCATCAACTGATCTACGCCATCAAAGGCTTGATGATCGTCGAGTCCGGTAACGAATGCTGGACCGTGCCGCCCAGCCGCGGTGTGTGGATGCCCTGCGGCCAGGTGCACGCCATCCGCTGTGTTGGCGACGTGAAGATGCGCAGTGTGTTCGTGCGCACCGACGCAGCCGCGGGCCTGCCCCTGCAGAGCAAGGCCATCAGCATCTCGCCGCTGCTCAGCGAACTGATCAAAGCCTCGGTGAGCTTTACCGCCCCCTTTGCCGAGGACTCGCGTGAGGCCCGGGTAATGCGCTTGATCCTCGACGAAATCTGCGTACTGCCAACCTTGCCGCTGAAGCTGTCGCAACCCAGCGACAGCCGCTTGAAGGCCATCTGCTCGGCCTTGCACGAAAGGCCTGATGACAACGCCACCGTGGCTGACTGGGCCTTGCAACTGGGCGTAGATGAAAAGACCATCCAGCGCCTGTTCCGCAAGGAAACCGGCATGACTTTTGGCCAGTGGCGCCAGCAGGCGCGGCTGATGCAGGCACTTGAGCGGATCGCACAGGGCGAGCGGATCATCGATGTGGCGGGGGCGCTGGGGTATGACAGCCCCAGTGCCTTCGCCAGCATGTTCAAGCGCCAGTTCGGCACCACACCGAGCCAGTTCTTCAAATAACCTTCAGGCCGGTGCGATTTTGGCGTCGACCGGGCCAAGCCGTGTACAGTACCCCTACAACAACGCCCGATAAGGAGCCCGGCCCATGACCGTGACGCTGTCCCCCGTGCAGATCGACTGCGCTTTCGATTCCGGCAACATTCAGGTGCTGGACGCCAGCAACCCGGCCCAGGTGCACCTGGCCATCCGCCCCGACACCCACAGCGGCCACTACCAGTGGTTCCACTTCAAGGTCAGTGGGCTGACCCCGGGCCAGGTCCATCGCTTCAGCCTCGACAACGCATCGGGCTCCTCGTACAAAAATGCCTGGAGCGGCTACAACGCAGTGGCCAGCTACGACCAGAACACCTGGTTCCGCGTACCCAGTCAGTTCGACGGCACGGCGCTGTCGTTCGAAGTGAAAGCAGAGCACCAGCAGATCTGGTTCGCCTACTTCGAGCCCTACCCGCGCGCCCGTCACAACCAGCTGATCGAACGTGCTCGCCAGTTGCCAGGGATCGAGTTGCTGGCCAGCGGCAGAAGCGTACAGGGCCGCGACATCCCGCTGCTGCGCGCCGGTGATGGCGCCACTGGCAAGCGCAAGCTGTGGCTGATTGCCCAACAGCACCCGGGCGAGCATATGGCCGAATGGTTCATGGAAGGGGTAATCGATCGCCTGCAGGCCAACGATACGGTAATCCAGCAGTTGCTGGCCAAGGCCGACCTCTACCTGATCCCCAACATGAACCCGGACGGCGCCTTCCTCGGCCACCTGCGTACCAATTTCAAGGGCAAGGACCTCAACCGCGCCTGGCAGGACGCCAGCGTCGAGCTGACCCCGGAGGTGTTCTTTGCCCAAGCGCAGATGAAGCAGTACGGGGTGGACGCCTTTGTCGATGTACACGGCGATGAAGAGATCCCCCACGTATTCACCGCCGCCTGTGAGGGCAACCCGGGCTACACGCCACGCCTGGCAACGCTCGAGGAGCAGTTCCGCAGCACCTTGTGCAGCCTGACCCGGGACTTCCAGACCGTGCATGGCTACACCCGTGACGAGCCGGGGCAGGCCAATACCACGCTGGCCTGCAACGCGGTGGGCATGGCGCATGACTGCCTGTCACTGACCCTGGAGATGCCGTTCAAGGACCATGACGACGCGCCCGATGCGGTTACCGGGTGGTCGGGGGCGCGGTCGAAGGCACTGGCCGGGGCGGTCCTGGAGACATTGGCGAAAATGGTTGACGATTTGCGTTGACCATCATGGCCTCATCTCCGGCAAGCCGGCTCCCACCTCGACCGCGCTATACCTGAGCCATGTGCAGTACCGTGGGAGCTGGCTCGCCGGCGATGAGGCCGGTAAGCCCTACAGAGGTCTGGGCTCAGAACTGCACATCCAGTATCACACTGTCGGAATAGGTCGCCGCTGGCGGCGTAGCCTGGTCCGTGTAGACCTTGGCGTTATAGTTGAACACCTGGCTGCCGATACCGGTACCCGCCCCGGGGTTGACGTCTGCATCGGTACTGGCACGTCGTGCCGCCCCCGATGAGCCCCAGCGCACCGTCCCGGCACTCTTGAAAATGTCGTAGGCCAGGTAGTTGTTGGCCGATGACTTCATTCGCCGCCGGCCACCGGAGACGTTCTGCCCGTCGTCCAGCCCCACGGTGTAGTTGCTGCCCTTGGTGCACGACACGTTGAGGCTCTGGCTCACCGTACCGAACCCTGCGACCACCGGCGCGCTGCTGAAGCTGATGTCGGGGGTGGTAATCTGGCAATCGTTGGTCACGGTCAGGCTCACGTTCAAGGTCTTGGTGCCCGAACCAACGTCACGCCCCAGGCATATTCCAAGCGCGCCAATCCCCGAACAGTAATCCCAGCTCCAGGCCACGGTCAGGTTTTCCTGATACAACCCTGCTGCAACGTTGCTACCGATCTGCGTGCGCATGTAGATCGGCACTGCCTTGGGTGTAGTGCCCCCGAGCAACCCCAACAGGTCGATAATACCGTTGCGGGCAAAGTCGTAGGCCACCCCCCGGGTGATCGGGTAACTGGTCGTGTTGTTCGCGTACAGGGTATAAGGAATGACATCGCCTGTAGGGCCGACCAACCCGCCCGAGGCAGGCGTTATCGTCGCGTAGAAATGATCACTGCTGCTGAGCAAGGTCAGTAATGAACCTGTGCACTGCAAACCGGAGTTCAGGGTCGACGCAGTCTGCACCGTGGTGCGAACCTGCGTTGAATTCAGACTGCCAAACGCTGCTGGCAACGTTGCTACCGACGAGCAAAGGGCCCAGGAGGTACCCGCTGGCAACAGCAGCACGCTCGCCCACAGGACACGCAGCCAGCCACTCATCGGCACACCAACGGGCCAATCAAGGGTATCGAGCCTTGTGCTTCGGGCAGGTCGAAGGCCACCTGGCACTGCCCGCCCCCTTCGATCTGCACCTGCAGGCGGTTGTGCTCCGACAGGTTCTCCAGGTATACCAATCCGTCCCAACCCACCACGGCCTGGCTGCCACTTTGCTCGTGGGTGACCCGGCTGCCCAGCTTGAGCACCTGCTGGTTGCCGTCCACCAGCTCGACGCTGGCCGCCATCACACGCTTGAGCGGGAACTCCAGCAAATAACCGCTGCCCCGGCGCACCGCCACGCGCTGTTCAACCTCAGCAGCAAGCACGTCCGGTGGCAGGTCCATGGGGTCGATTTCGTACTTGCCGCGGTAGTACCCGCTGCTGTATGGCACAAGCAAATGACCTTTGGAATCGGTACGGCCGATTTCCTGGTTCTCGTAGCGTACCGGTACATCGGCATAACCTGTAGTACTCACTACCACAAACGCATCGTCAATGCGGTTGGCGGCGAAAACGCCCGCATCCATCCACACCAGCGAGCCACTGGCGTCGGCCCAGCGGGTCATCTCGCCGCTGCTGCCATACACCCCGGCCTGCAACTGCACCGATTGCAGCCGCCAGGTAACGTCAGCCTGGCGGTAGGCATCGCGGTCACTGCCTGCGGCGTAACCGAGGTTATAGCCAACGCCGACGCCGGCCGGTACCGCATGGCTGTAGTTGACCCGTTGCAGGCGCTCGCCTTCCTTGCTCCGCTCCATACTCAACGCCAGGGTGCCGTGCAGGTCGAACGGGATCACCAGCTGCGCCTGCACCGCCCACTGGCTATCACCCACTTCGCGGTTAGCCGACAGGTACACGCTGCTGCTGCCCCACAACGGTTTGCTGTAACTCAGGTTGATCAGACGGGTTCGCGTGCCGTCACCGGCGCGCACATCGAAATAGCCGGCACCTATGCTGCCGTACTCGTTCAGGTTGAGGCTCAGGGTGACCTGCTCGCTGCTTTTGCTCAGTTGCATGTCCGGGGAATCGACCCGCGTCAGGTCGGCATAATCGCCATGGCGTTGCAGGCGCTGGTAGCTGAAGCCGATGCGCTGGCTGTTGTACTGGTAACCCAAGGCGACCTGGTGGCCCTTCTCGCCGTCGAAGCGGCTTTGCGCCAAGGCAGCGTTGAGCACCCCGTAGTTGCCCAGCCGCATGTTGCCGCCCAGGCCGCCCAGCATCAGCGATTCGGAGGTTTCGGCATGGGTTTCCAAAGTGAAGGTGTCGCTGAGCCCGTAGCGCAGGCTGCCCGAAGCCACGCCTGGGCCATAAGCAAAATCGCGCACGGCGTAATCACGTCGCAAGCTACCTGCCGCCATCGAATAGTCCGACAGCCCTTTTTGCAGCAGGCTACTGGTGACGTAAAACGGCAAAGTGGTCGACACCTGCCGTCCCAAAGAATCAGTAGTGACCACCACCGCTTCCCCCGCGCCATTGATGAAGGGGACATTGGTCAAGGTGTATGGACCCGGTTGCAACTCGGTGGTGCTGGACTTGTAGCCATTGATGAACAGGTCCAGCGACGTCGGAACCGCCGCTTCACCCGCGAATGCCGGTAACGGGTACGTCACCAGGTCGGGGCGTGCACCGAAATCACGCGACAACTGAAGCCCCCCTACCCGTACCGAACTGCTCCAGGGCAAGGCACCGGTAACAAAATCACCCATTTCATACGTGAGCAGGCGCTGCTCGTCGGTAAGGCGCCAAGTGGTGTCGTAACGCATGAACCCCTGGCGTGTTGCATCCGCCTGTGCGCCATTGAACGACTGGCGCCACTGCCCGGTGCTGGAAAACGTGCCCCAACTGTCGAACAGGCGCAGCTCGTTCCAGGCGGCCAGGTAGGTACCGCCATCATCGGTGTCGTTCAGGTACAGGTCGTAGTTGAACAAGGCGCCGAAGCTGCTGCGGGCATCACTGGCCGGGTACAGGTTGTGGTCGCCGACCTGTTGATCGGGCAGCCAGGCCGGCGGCACCTGCAGCAGCAAGCGCTGGTTCTGGCTGTCGTAGTCGGTGTGCAACCCTGCGATGCCTTCCAGTGCCACTTCGCCCTGGGGGTTGCCCGGCAGCGAAATACCGGCCGCGCGCAACACCTCGCTGTCCAGGTACAACTGCCCGGCCCGCTGCTGCACCGGCACCAGTTCAGCCCTGGGCATCTGGTTTACCAGCAGGTCGAGGTACAGCGTGGCATCGGCGGTGGCGGACATCTCCGTAGGCGGCGGGGGCAGGTCGTCGGCCAGCGCCAGGCAGGGGCCAGCCATGGCCAGCCCCAGGCACCAGCGGCGCGTCGTCGCCGTCAGCCATTTCACACACGGTTTCCAACCATTGCCGGGTCCTCCCTGGCCCCTGCACTGCATTCAGTTGCTGGCTCATTGGCCTTGGCGGATGGCGTCCGCCGAGCCTTGGCCGTTGACCCGGCCCTTGAGCACGCTGGTGCTGCCGGGCGCCACGGGTGCCGGCCAACGCATGCTGGCACCCGGCAGCACATAGCCCAGCAAGCCCTCGGCCAACGGTTTGCTCTGGCTGCCTTGCTGCACCACCACATCGGTCAGGCGCGCATGCACCGGGCCTGTGTTGCGCAGCTCAACGTAGGGCTTGCCCTGCACGGTCACCGGGCGCCAGGTGAGTTGCGGCTTGCCAACGCCCTCGGCATTGCGCCTGCCCTCGGTGTCGGCCTTGCCCCACAGGCCTTCGCCGTAGACGAACAGAGGCACCGAATAGCGCATCTGCAGGCGAATTGCCGCAGTGGCGCCGGGCTCGGCCTTGTCCACAGCAATGGCGGGCGGGATTTCGTCGATGATGATGCGGTAGGCCTGCTCCTGACCGGCCGGTGACGGGCCGGTGCGGGTAAGGCGGATGAGCTGCTTTTGCCCAGGGGCGATGTTGGCCACCGGCGGGCTGCCGATGATTTCACGCTGCGCCTGGAACTGTTCCTGATAATCGCCCTGGCGCCAGGCGAATACCCGTACCTGCAGGTTGGCCGGCGCCGTGCCGCGGTTTTCAAGCCACAGGGCACCGGCCTTCTGATCAGCCTCCAACACCGGGTCGATCGGCCAGATCAGCACCGAAGTCGCCGCTCCGGCTGGCAGGCTCGCCAGCCACGATAACCCGATCAATCCATGCGCCCACTTCGCGCCTTGCCGCATGCAACTCTCCTTAGACACGTGTCGTTGGTGGCGCTGGCATTCACCAGGTCACCGTCACTTGCACCACATCGGTGTAGGTCCCCGCTGGCAGCGTGCCGCTCAGCTGAACCCGCCCGTAAACCGGCAGTTTGATCGCTGTCGGGTCGGAATAGCTCACAGCCACACTCGTGCCAATGCCCAACGTCTGGCTGTAGGCCGCGTCCCGGTAAAGCTGGTAGGCCAGCAGCTGCGTGCCGCTCGTGCGCTTGAGGTTGCGCGTGCCACTCGCACTGTTCTGCCCACCATCCACGCTCATGTTCATGGCAACGCCGGGGGTGCACTGGAACGTGACCGTGGTGCCACCCAGCGAGGTGCTCAGGGTGCTGTTGGACAACGCAGACTGCGTACCATAGTCCAGCGTTCCATAACTGGTGACGCCCCCCACCACCAGGCAACCGGCAACAATCTGTGCCGTCACGGTGAAGGTGCTGGTAGTCACCGCGCTCAACGGTGTAGCCAGGAGCAAACCGGTGCCCGTAAGGCCCCACGTCAACCAGCGGCGCATGGTTCAGAACGACAGCTCAACCGAAATCGTGTCGCTGTACACCCCAGCTGGCAAACCCGCCTTGCCCACGGCCTTGCCGTACAGGTTGACGGTCTGGGCCACACCCGTACTGGTGGGCAGGGTGATGGTGCCGTCGATTGCCAGCAACGTTGTACGCCCCGAGTCGGTATACAGGTCGTAAGGTACAAAGTTGCCAGCGCCGTCAGCGAGGGCACGCGTGCCACCGCTCGACTGGCCGTCGTGCAGGCCCGCACGTACCTTGACCACCGGCACCGTACCGGCCGAGCACAGAATGCTCATGGCGCCGCCCCCGCCCCCCAGTACCTGGGCATTTGCGGTAGTGAACAGGGCATCCTGGGTGCCAAAGTTCAAGGCACCGAAGTTAAGCCCCGATGTACCCGAACTACCGTTGACCTGGCACGCGGCAATCAAGGTCAGCGTCGAGGTGATATTCCCGGTTACCGTCGCCGCCTGGGCCTGGGAGGCCAGCGCGAGGCAAAGGCCTGCAAGCATGCAGCGTGAGAGGTTCGTTCGCATCGGAGTCTCCTTGCGTAGTTACCAGTCCAGGGTCACTCTGAGGGTGTCGCGGTACAGCCCGGCCGGCAGCGCGCGACGTTGCGCCACTACCACTCCGTAGATGGGAATCGGGATCTGCCGGGTGCTGTTGATGGTGAAGGCGCGTGCCTGGCCGATGGCGTAGCGGCTGTTGCCACCCGGGTCGACCGCCAGTTGATAAGGAATCAGTTCACGGCCGTTGCTCAGTCGGCGAATGCCGTCGTCGCCATTCAGGCCACCGTTGATCCGCACGTTGAACGCCCGTACCTCAGGCGTGCAACTGATCTGCAGGCTGCCCTCGCCGCTTGCTTCGTCAACCCGGCTGCGCAGCGGCTGGTCCCAGTTCGGGCCACGTTCACCGAAATCCAGCAGACCCGGGTTACCCAGTACGGCCGGTTGAGTGTCGTTGCTGCTGATCTGGCAGGCCGCGCTGATCACCAGCCGCGCCTGGATGAAACCGGTGGTGCTGCCGTGCGCCGCACCGCCAGTTACCAGCAATGGCCCAAGGGTGAGTAACAGGATGGAAGTACGGTTCATGGCATGGCGTCCTTGTGCATGGCGGCGTCCCTACCAGGTGACCGTGACTTTGAGCAGGTCGGCATACGCGCCTGCGCTCGGTACCCAGGCCAGCTTGTCGATGCGCGCGTACAACGGCAGTTCGGCCGAACCACTACTGGGCACCCTCGCCGATTGAGCCACGCCGACTACCAGCGGCTCGCGCCAAGCCGCGTCGCGGTAAACGCGGTAGGGAATGGGCCGGGCCGAACGGTCGCTGCTGGCGAGGTAGCGCAACTCGCCAACGCCGCCATGCTGGCCGCCATCGACGCGTATCTGGTAAGGGGTGTCGGGGTTGCACTCCAGGCGCGGCGGGCGCTGGCTCAGCAATACGCCACTGAGCGGTGCGTCCGGGCCGTCCAGGCGCGCTGTTACCCCTAGGTCTATTCGCCCCAGGGCCTGGGCTCCCGCATCGCGTGCCTGGGTAACCAGCATGCAGCCACGCTGCACCAGCACCCGCACTTCCACGAGAAAATCCGCTGCCACGGTACTGCCGCTGAACAACAGGCCCAACAGCACGGCCACCAAGCGCTCCGTCACCTTGTTATCCTTGTCGTTACGTCCTGAATTGAGCGTAGCAGCGAGGCAGCGCGACCGTGGTGGCATCAAGCCATTTTTTTGTATTAGCGATAAAGCGATACCGCCCCGTCAAAAAAAACCAGCCCCGCGTAGAACCCCTCGCTACCCAATGCCTCCAATGGCCAGAGGCCGGTAAAACTGCTGATATTCTGTTAGGGTGTCACACCTTATCCTGTGCCATACAGGGACGGACAAGACAGGAGCGTTTTCACTGATGACTGCAGACAACACGCTGGAAGAAGCCATGGAACGCTGTGCCCGGGAACCGATCCACGTGCCGAGCAGCATCCAGCCCCACGGTTTCTTGCTGGTGCTGGATGCCACCGACCTGTGCGTGCTGCAGGCCAGTGAAAATGTCGAACAGTGGCTGGGTTTGCCGGCCCGGGAACTGATCGGTTGCCAATTCACCCACCTGGTCGGCGACGGTTTTGACCTACGCGCGCAGCTCGCGCGCATACCCGACGATGAAATCTTCCCTTTTCACATAGGCGACGTGCGCTTGCGCCAAGGCGCGCCGTTCAGCACCCCGTTGCACCTGCTGGTGCACTGTCACGACGACGTGCTGGTGGCCGAGCTCGAACCCCCACGCCTGCCACCGGACCTGGTCGGGCAAGGCGACTACTACCCACTGGTGCGCAGCTTCGTTGGCAGCCTTCAGCTGGCCAGCAGCCTTGAAGACCTGCTGCAGCAAACGGTGCTGCAACTCAAGCGCATCACCGGTTTTGGCCGGGTCAAGGCGTACCGTTTCGATGCCGATGGCAACGGCCAGGTGCTGGCCGAGGTGGCCGACCCGGGCTACCCCCGTTACCTGGGCCTATGCTTCCCGGCTGCAGACATCCCGCGCCAGGCGCGCGAGCTGTACCGGATGAACCGCATCCGCGTGATCGAAGATGCCAACTACCAACCCTCGCCCCTGCACCCGGCCACCAACCCGCGTACCGGCAAGGCACTGGACATGAGTTTTGCCACGCTGCGCAGCGTGTCACCGGTGCACCTGCAATACATGCGCAACATGGGCACGCTGGCGTCGATGTCGTTGTCGATCGTGGTCGACGGTGAACTGTGGGGGCTGGTGTCCTGCCACCATGAGCAGCCGCGCGCAGTGGACCTGCGTACCCGCACGGCCAGCGAGCTGCTGGCCAGCGTGCTGTCGCTGCAGATCGAGTCCCGCGAGGCGCATGCCAGCACACGCAAGCTGCTGGCGCTGCGCCAACACATCGTGCGCATGATCTCGTCCATGGCCGACCATGACAGCGTCAGCGACGGCCTGCGCGACCTGCCCCATGTGCTACTGGCCTTTGCCGATGCGCAGGGTGCCGCCGTGATCTCGGCCGAACGCTGCGACCTGATCGGCAAGACCCCGCCCGAAGCCCAGGTGACCGCGCTGGTACACTGGCTTGGCCAGCGCGGTGCAGACACCGTGTTCCACAGTGACAACCTGCGCCGTGACATCACCGACCTGCCCGAGCTGGCCGCCCATGCGGGCGGTGTGCTGGCGGTGGCCATCTCGCAGATCCACTCGCACTACCTGCTGTGGTTTCGCCCCGAGCAGGTGCGCACGGTGAACTGGGCTGGCCAGCCGACCAAGCAGGCCGGGCCGCAGGGCAACCTCGACCCGCGGCACAGTTTCGAACGCTGGCAGGAAGAACTGCGCGACTACTGCGAGCCCTGGGACCCGCTGGTGATCGAGGGCGTGATGGAGTTGCGCAGCGCGGTGCTGGGCATTGTGTTGCGCAAGGCCGAAGAGCTGGCGCAACTGGCAGGCGAGCTGCGCCGTTCGAACAAAGAGCTTGAAGCATTTTCATACAGCGTGTCCCACGACCTGCGCGCCCCCTTGCGGCACATTGCCGGCTACACCGAACTGCTCGGCGAAATCGAAGGCCAGGGTCTGAGCGAACGCGGCAAGCGCTACCTTCAGCATATCGGAGAAGCAGCGCACTTCGCCGGCAGCCTGGTGGACAACCTGCTCAACTTCTCGCAAATGGGCCGCTCGGCCTTGCGCCTGTCCGACGTCGACCTCAACACGCTGGTCGATGCGATTCGCAGCGAGCTGGCGCCGGATTACGAAGGCCGCGCAATCGTTTGGGACATTGCTGAACTGCCCAAGGTGATCGGCGATCCGGCATTCATCAACATGGCCTTGCACAACCTGATCGCCAATGCCATCAAGTACACGCGTGGCCGTAACCCCGCGCACATTGGCATCCGCGCGGTACAGCACCCTGACGAAACCGAAATCATCATCGTCGATAATGGCGTAGGCTTCGACATGGCCTACGCCAACAAGCTGTTCGGGGTGTTCCAGCGCCTGCACCGCATGGAGGACTTCGAAGGCACCGGGATTGGCCTGGCCAGCGTACGTCGTATCATCGAGCGCCATGACGGCCGGGTCTGGGCCACTGGCCAGATCGACCAGGGTGCCAGCTTCCACTTCACCCTGCCACACCACCCCGCATCCACCTGAGGCACCACTATCACCATGCTCAAACCCATCCTGCTGGTCGAAGACAACCCAAGGGACCTGGAGCTGACGCTGCTGGCCCTGGAGCGTAGCCAGTTGGCCAACGAAGTCATCGTGCTGCGCGACGGCGCCGATGCCCTGGACTACCTGCTGCGCCGCAATGTCTATGCCGATCGCGACGACGGCAACCCTGCCGTGCTGCTACTGGACCTGAAACTGCCCAAGGTCGATGGCCTTGAAGTGCTCAAGGCAGTTCGTACCACACCTGAACTGCGCAGCATCCCCACGGTCATGCTGACCTCCTCGCGGGAGGAGCCCGACCTGCTGCGCGCCTACGAGTTGGGGGTGAACGCGTATGTGGTCAAACCGGTGGAATTCAAGGAATTCGTCGCCGCCATCTCCGACCTCGGGGTATTCTGGGCAGTGCTCAACGAACCGCCACCCGGCTCACTGCGGCTGAACCGTCGCGGTAGCAACTGAGGCCGCCGCAACGATGCAGCAAACGCCGTTGAAAATACTGATGGTCGAGGACAGCTCGATGGACGCCGAGCTGACCCTGATGCGCCTGGAGCGCAGCGGGCTGAATGTGCAGCACCGGCTGGTGTTCGACCATTGGGGTGTCGAACATGCCCTGCGTGAGGCCCACTATGACCTGATCCTGTGCGACTGCGTGCTGCCAGGCTCGTCCGGCACCGAGGTGCTGGCCATCGCCCAACGCCTGGCGCCAGCCGTACCGTTCATTTTCCTGTCCGGCATCTATGGCGAAGAGCACGCGGTGGAAATGATCCGCCTCGGCGCCACCGACTATGTGCTGAAGAAAAACTTGCCGCTGCTGCCCAAGGCCGTGCGCCGGGCCCTGACCGAGGTGCAGGAACGCCAGCGCCGGCGCCGCGCCGAAGAGGCACTGGCAGATGTCGAAGCCCGTGCCCGCATCGCCATCGACGCCGCCGGCATGGGCACCTGGGACCTGCGCCCGCAAGAAGGCCTGCTGCTGTGGGACGACCGCTGCAAGACGCTGTTCGGCCTGCCCACCAGCACCGAAATGAGCCTTGACGTGTTCTACGCCGGCATCTACCCCGACGACCTGCCACTGGTGCGCGAGGCGGTGGAGCACGCCATGCGCCCGGAAAGCGGGGGCCACTACCGGGTCGAGTTCCGTATTGCCCAACCCAACGGGCTGGAGCCACGCTGGTTGCTTAGCAGCGGCCAGTGCCAGTTCGTCAACGACCAGTGCGTGCGTTTTTCCGGCGTACTGCAGGACATCCACACCCAGCGCCTGGCCACCCAGGCGCTGCGCCAGCTCAACGAGATGCTGGGCGAGCGGGTGGAACGCCGCACCCGTGAACGCGACCGCGCCTGGGAGCTGTCGCAGGACCTGCTGGCCGTGCTCAACAAGGACCTGACCCCAGTCGCACTCAACCCCGCCTGGGAAGCCAGCCTGGGCTTCTCCCGCGAGCGCCTGAGCCAGTCCTCCTTGCTGCACCTGCTGCCCGAGCACGACCAGGAACTGTTGCTTACCGAGCTGGCCGCCCTCGCCCACGGCCGCACCAGTGCCCGCTTCGTCGGGCGCATCCAGCACGCCGGTGGGCAGCAGCGCTGGCTGTCGTGGGTGGTGGTGCCCGAGGACACCTTGCTGTACGTGGTGGCGCGTGACATTACCAGCGAGCGCGAAGCCGCCCTTGGCCTGGCAGAAGCCAACACGCGACTGCGCGAGCAGATCAACGAGCGCGAACGCATCGAGGCGGCGCTGCAGCAGATGCAACGGCTGGAAGCGGTCGGCCAGTTGACCGCAGGCGTGGCCCACGACTTCAACAACCTGCTGACGGTAATCCTCACCGGCGCCAGCTTTCTCGAGCGCGACCTGGCCAAGGCCAACCTGGACAAAGCCCGCACGCGCCTCACGCACATCCGCGAAGCCGGCGAGCGTGGCGCCAAGCTGACTTCACAGCTCCTGGCGTTTTCCCGCCGTCAGCGCCTGGATCCCGTGCCGCTGAACCTCAATCGCACCCTGGCCGGCCTGGAAGAACTGCTAAGCCGCACCTTGGGCGGTAACATCTCGGTACGCCTGGACCTGGATCCGGCCCTGTGGCAGGCCCTGACCGACCCTACCCAGACCGAAATGATCATCCTCAACCTGGCGATCAATGCCCGCGATGCCATGCCCGATGGCGGCCAGCTGACCCTGACCACTCACAATACCTGCATCGATACCCGCCCACAGCGCCCCGAAGACCCGGAGCCTGGGGAATACGTGATGCTGAGCATCCGCGATACCGGCTGCGGCATGAGCGAAGACGTGCTGGCCAAGGTGTTCGAGCCGTTCTTTACCACCAAGGACATCGGCAAGGGCTCCGGCCTTGGCCTGGCCCAGGTGTTCGGCTTTGCCAAACAGTCCGGGGGCGGCGTGCGCATCGACACCGTACCTGGCCGTGGCACGCAAGTGGCGGTGTATCTGCCGGCGGTCAAGGAGCAGGCCATGAGCGAACCGGCCGTACCGCTGCTCAGGCAGCCGGTCAGCGACAGTGGCCGCAACCGTACGGTGCTGCTGGTGGATGATGACCACCTGGTGCGCGACATGCTGGGCGACGTGTTGCGCCAGTACGGCTACCAGGTGCGCCAGGCGCACAGCGGCGAACAGGCCCTGGTCCTGCTGGATGGGGAAATCGACCTGCTGCTTACCGATTTCGCCATGCCCGAGTTCAACGGCGCGCAGTTGGCGCTGGCGGCCCGTGACCGCTACCCGCACCTGCCGGTGGTGTTTCTTACCGGTTATGCGGAGTTGCAGGGCCTGGAATTACCGCGCAGCGTGGTCATCCAGAAGCCCGTGCAGGCGGATGAGCTGGCCAGGGTGCTGAATGAAATGCTGGGGATTGCAGGTTAGTTGAGAGCGGCACAAGGCCGCTCTACAGACATCGCGCAAAAACGACAAAAACGACAAAACCCAGCGCTCATCTTTCCAGGCGCCGGGTGATATACGTTTGAATCTGAAAAATGGCAGGGGCGGCTGGATTCGAACCAACGCATGGCAGGATCAAAACCTGCTGCCTTACCGCTTGGCGACGCCCCTGTATCGGATGCAGCGCTTGCTGCTCTGACAATTCCAACTGAGTGACAACTGGGTTGTTGTCTTGGAATGCGCGGCACTTTAACAACAAAGTTTTGATCTGTGAAGCCCCCTGATGAAAAAAATTGCCAGAAAACAGCGAGTTAGTCATTTTCGCCCGCGCTGATGCCAGACCTATCGCATGAAGCGATCATTGCCGGCCACTTTCCGTATTAGTCAAAATGGCCGCCCTCGGGCAAGCTGCACGCTGCCCCGCCATCACCCAAGGAGCTGTGCATTTGTCTGCCTGGATCCCCGCCCCACTTCGCCAGCTTGGCCAACGCCTGCGTGGCGCCGAAGCCAACAACAGTGAACTGCTCGACTGGTTCGAGGAAAAAGCCCGCAGCCGGGGTTACCAGCTGAGTGATGGCCAGCGACGGGTGATCCAGTGCATGGCCACACAACTGGCACAGCTCGAACAAGGGCAAGCACGCAGCCTTTACCTGTACGGCTCGGTGGGACGCGGCAAGAGCTGGCTGCTCGATGGCTTTTTCCAGGCGGTGCCGGTAGAAGCCAAACTGCGCCTGCACTTTCATGACTTCTTTGCCCGCTTGCACCAGGGCATGCACCACCACCTGGCATTGGACGATGCACTGGGCGCCACACTCGATGAGCTGGTGGGCAATTGCCGGGTGCTGTGCTTCGATGAGTTCCATGTGCATGACATTGGCGATGCCATGCTGCTCACCCGGTTGTTCAACGCCTTGTTCGCCCGTGGCGTGTTCCTGCTGGTGACCTCCAATTACGCCCCTGAGGGCTTGCTGCCCAACCCGCTGTACCACGAGCGTTTCCTGCCCGTGATCCGCCTGATCAACAGCGCTATGCAAGTGCTGGAGGTAGGCGGCGATACGGATTTTCGCAGCCTGCCGGCCAACCGCGAGCACCAGCGTTTCACCCAGGGCCATTATGTGTGGCCAGGCGATGCCGCGCAGCGCCAGGCGCTGAACGTGCCGCGCGAACAGCCGGTGATGCTGGAGGTGAACAAGCGCCCACTACGCGCACTGGCCATCGACGGCCGGCGGGTGGTGCTCGGGTTTGACGACTTGTGCGAAAAGGCCACGGCGGTGATCGACTACCTGGTGCTGGCGCAGCAGTATGATGAGTGGATCATTGATGGGCTGGATGACTTGGCGGAGTGTTCGCTGGCAGCCCAGCAGCGCTTCGTCAACCTGGTGGATGTGCTGTATGACCAGGACCGCCAAGTGACGGTGATTGGCAAGCGACCGCTGGAAGAGAGCCTGGGCGGGCCGCTTGCCGACCTGATGCGAACCCGCAGCCGGTTGGGGCAACTGCATCAGGTAGCCCCTTAGATCTCCATTGCCTGATACGGCCTTTTCGCGGGTAACCCCGCGAAGAGGCCAGAAGAGTCAGCGCATCAACCCGCCCTGGGCAAATCCGCCAGCACCCCCTCGATCTCCCCCAGCACCGCCGGGTCATCCAGGGTCGAAGGCGGCACGTAGTCCTGCCCGTCGGCAATCTTGCGCAGCACCGCCCGCAAGATCTTCCCCGACCGCGTTTTAGGCAAACGCTTCACCAGCCGAACCCGGTTGAAACAGGCCAGCGGGCCGATTGCCTCGCGCACGCTGCCCACCAGGTCCACCAGCAACTGCGCCTCGCTGATGCCCTCGCCGTCCTTGAGCACAACGAGCGCCAGCGGCACCTGCCCCTTGATCTCGTCGTGCACACCAATCACCGCGCACTCGGCCACCGCCGGGTGACAGGCCACCAGGTCTTCCATTTCGCCGGTGGACAGGCGGTGCCCGGACACGTTGATCACGTCATCCGTGCGCCCCATGATGTAGACAAAGCCATCCTCGTCCAGGTAGCCGCCATCGCCTGTGTGGTAGTAACCCGGATAGGTGCGCAGGTAGGCCTGCAAATAACGCTCGTGGTCGCCCCATAGCGTCTGGCTGCACCCGGGCGGCAACGGCAGGGCAATGACAATCGAGCCTTGGTGATTAGGCCCCAGCAAGTGGCCTTCGTCATCCACGACACGCACATGGTAGCCCGGTACCGCCCGATTGCTTGAGCCCGGCTTGGCCGCGCTGCCCTCCAGCCCGACGCAGGGCGCAGTGACCGGCCAGCCGGTTTCGGTCTGCCACCAATGGTCGTGCACCGGTTTGCCACTGACCCGCTCCAGCCATTCATGGGTGCTTGAGTCGAGCTTCTCACCCGCCAGGAACAGCTGGCGCAGCGAGCTGAGATCGTGCTTGCGGATCAGCTCGCCCTCCGGGTCTTCCTTGCGGATGGCACGCATGGCGGTGGGCGCACAGAACAGCGCATTGACTTTGTATTGCTCCACCACCCGCCAGTAGGCCGAGGCGTCCGGGGTGCGGATCGGCTTGCCTTCGTAGAACACCGTGGTGCAGCCGCTCATCAACGGCCCGTAGACGATCAGCGAATGGCCGACCACCCAGCCCACGTCGGAAATGCCCCACCATACATCGCCGGCCTGCATGCCATAGATATGGCGCATGGCATAGCACAGCGCCACAGCATTACCGCCGTTTTCCCGGACGATACCCTTGGGTTTGCCGGTGGTGCCCGAGGTGTACATGATGTACAGCGGGTCACCGGCATCCAGTTCGACCGGGGCGACCGGCGTGGCGCCGGCCAAGGCCGCCTGCCAGTCCAGGTCGCGGCCTGGTTGCAGTTCAGCTTGTGCCTGCGGCCGTTGCAGCACCAGCACATTGCGCGGCTGGTGCCGGGCCAGTTGCAGGGCACGGTCGACCAGCGGCTTGTAGGCAATTACCCGGTCGAACTCCAGCCCGCAGGATGCCGTGAGCAACAGCGCCGGCCGGGCGTCATCGATACGCAGCGCCAGCTCGTTGGCGGCAAAGCCACCGAACACCACCGAGTGCACCGCTCCAATGCGCGCGCAGGCCAGCATGGCCATGGCCGCCTGCGGCACCATGGGCATGTAGATGATCACACCATCGCCCTTGTTTACCCCTAGCTGGTGCAGCAAGCCGGCCAGGCGCGCCACTTCGTCGCGCAACTGGTTGTAGGTATAGGCCTGCTGCACGCCCGTCACCGGCGAGTCGTAAATCAGTGCCAGCTGCTCGCCACGGCCCTGCTCGATCTGGCGATCGAGGGCCAGGTAGCAACTGTTCAGGCGGCCATCGGCGAACCAGCGGTGGGTACCGTCGGCGTTGTCTTGAAGGATAAGGGCAGGCTTGCGGTGCCAGGCCAGGTGCGCGGCCTGTTCCGCCCAGAATGCGGCAGGGTCGGAAATGGAATGGGCGTAGCTGTGCTGATAGCTCATAGCGAAAGGAACCCGGTACTTGTTGTTATTGAAGGGCGAACCTTGAGTATGGACCGCTACAACGGCGCCGCCATGGGACTAAAGTCACAACCGACCTGCAAATTTGCAGACAACGCTAAAGCGCCCCATAACGGTGCAAAGCCTCTAGAATAGGCCACCCTTCAGCCACCGAGCAGCCCATGGACATCGAACAGGCCCGAACCTTTCTGGAAATCGTGCGTTGCGGCAGCCTGGTCGCCGCCGCCGAACGCCTGTTCGTGTCACAGACGGCCATTACCGCCCGGGTGCAGCGCCTGGAGCAGCAATTGGGCTGCCAGCTGTTCGTGCGCAGCCGCAACGGTGCCAGCCTGACGAGCGACGGCGAGGCCTTTGTCAGTTATGCCAACCAGCTGGTGCAAACCTGGGAAGCAGCGCGGCGCGACCTGCCGCTGCCTGAAGGCTGCCAGCAAGTGCTGCATGTGGGGGCAGAAGTCAGCCTGGGCAACCCGATGTTGCTTGACTGGGTCACTGCCCTGCACCGTGAACTGCCCAGCCACGCCATACGCAGCGAAGTGAGCGACGGCGAGTCGCTGCTGCGCAAGGTCGAGATGGGCCTGCTGGACGCTGCGCTGGTGTACCAGCCGACCTACGGGCCGGGCTTGCAGGTGGAACAGTTGATGGAAGAGAAACTGATCCGCGTGCGCCGCGTCGACCAACCCGAACCGTATATCTACATCGACTGGGGCGAGGCCTTCCGCCGTCGGCACGATGCCGCCCTGCCCGATTGCGCGCGCCCGGCGTTAAGCTTCAACCTCGGCCCGTTGGCTTTGCAGTTCATTCTCGACCAGGGTGGCAGCGGTTACTTCCGCACGCGGGTGGTGCAGGCATACCTGGACAGCGGTGTGTTCGAGCGGGTACCGCAGGCCCCGGAGTTCACTTACCCAACCTTCCTGGTGTATCCACGCGAACGCGACAGCGAAGCCCTTCAACAGGCCTTCGCCATCTTGCGCCGGCTGGTGGCTGCAGGCGCCAGCGACTGGTCACAGCGCTGGGACCCGGTTATCTGACGCCTCGGCTTTGCTGAGCAACTGGCGCTTGAGGCCGGCGATCAGGTCAGTCTGGGTAATCACCCCCACCAGCTGGTCGGCGTCGAGCACCGGCAGGCAGTGCAAGCCTTGTTCGCACAACAGCGGCAGCAGGCGCTCCAACGGGTGCTGGCTGCAGACACTCACCACTCGCCGGCTCATCACCTGCTCCATGCGCACCGCCTTGCGGCCAAACAGCCCGCGCCAGCTGAAACGGCCGCGCTGCATGGCCGGGCCAACCAGGTCGCTGAGGCTGACGATGCCCACCAGTTTACCGTGCTGTAATACCGGCAGGGTTTTCAGGTGGTGGCTGGCGAGCATTTTCCAGGCCTGCTCAAGGGTGGTATCGGGCGTGGCGAACTGCACGTCGCGGGACATCACCGAGGCCGCCGTAATACCGCCGAGACTGCGCTGCAAGGCATGCTGCTCGGTGGCGAGAATGATGCGCTCCAGCTCGTCACGGGTGACGTCGACGAACTCGCCCAGCTCTTCCAGGGCCTGGTCCAGGTCTTCGCTGCGGATGCCAACCCGCTCGCCGGGCAGCGGGTCATGGGTGTGGTGCAGGTCTTTGCGCGGCACCGCGCCTTTCGGGTAGCGCACGCCCGTCAGGCGGTTGTAGACAATCGCCACTGTCACCAGGATCAACGCATTGAGCAGCACCGGCTCCAGCAAGTGGTCGCCCATGGCCGTCAGCCCTGAGTCAGCCAGCACTGCACTCACCGCCACCCCGCCACCCGGCGGGTGCAGGCAGCGCAGCAGGCACATCACCAGCAGCGAGATGCCCAGGGCGGCTGCGGCTACCCACAGCTCGGGGCCGAAGCCTTCGCGCATGGCCAGGCCGACCGCGCCCGCTAGGGCATAGCTGCCCAGCACCGGCCAGGGTTGGGCCAGTGGGCCGGAATGCACGGCGAACACCAGCACAGCCGAGGCGGCCAGCGGGCCAAGCAGATGCAGGGCGATACCGGGGCCATAGGCGATGCTGGTCAGCCAGCCGGCGAGGAACAGGCCGAGCAACGCACCGATAGCGGCACGCAGCCATTCTTTTGGGGGAATATTCAGGGGCGCCGGCAACAGCCGCTGCAGACGACTTTCGGAACGCGAGGCAGGCATTTGAGTAGTCGGAATCTTTGGTTTTTCTGATTAAAAAGAAAGCCCAGCCGAGGTGGCCTGGGCCTCGTATTGCGCGTGCAATACCACAAGGGGCTCCGTCCGTGGAGAGATGGAAACCGCAGGGTTTCGTGAATGGGATTTTGCCGGGCGGGGGGAGATTGGGCTAATTCAAAAAAATGCGGCTGTACTGCAATTTTTTTGCAGTACTGACAGGGCCTGGAGGGGCGCACAGCGGCCCCGGCATTATCGGGCCTTGCGCGGCAGGTCGATATTGACGCGAAGCCCACCCAGCGGGCTCTCCAGCAAGGCCAGCCGCCCGCCCCAGGCCTCGACGATATCGCGTACGATGCCCAACCCCAGACCGTGCCCGTGCACCTGCTCATCCAGCCGCGAACCACGCTCCAGCACCTGCTGCCGCTGGCCCTCGGGAATCCCCGGGCCGTCATCATCGACCCATACCTGATAGCCCTCGGCATTCGACCCAATGCCGAGGCGCACTTCGCTGTCTGCCCACTTGCAGGCGTTGTCCAGCAGGTTGCCCAACAACTCCAGGAAGTCCTCACGGTCCCATGGCAACAGCAACCCGGGGGGCACATCACTGGCCAGCAGCAACCCTTCCCCATGGATCATGCCCAACGTGCTCAACAACCCCGGCAGTTCGGCATCGCAATCGAATTGCGCACCGGGCAAGGCATCACCCGCCAACCGCGCGCGATTCAGTTCGCGCGCCAACCGCTGCTGAATCTGCTCCAGCTGCTCACGCATCTGCGCCCGCACTTCGGGCAAGTCCTTCAGGCGCTCACTCGACGCCAGGCTCAGCAGCACCGCCAACGGTGTCTTCAGTGCATGCCCCAGGTTACCCAAGGCATTGCGCGAACGGCGCAGGCTGTCTTCGGTATGGCTAAGCAAGTGGTTGATCTGCCCCACCAACGGGGCCAGCTCGCTGGGCACCTCGGCATCCAGTTGTGACCGTTGGCCCTGCTGCAGTTGGGCGATCTGCTGGCGCGCCCGCTCCAACGGCCGCAGCGAGCGCGTTACGGTCATGCGCTGCAGCACCAACACCAGAATCAGTGCCACCAGGCCCATGCCAAGGCCGATCTGCTGCATGCGCCGAAAGCCCTCACGCACCGGCGAGTAATCCTGTGCGACGCTGATCGAGATGTCTTGGCCCAGGCGCCGGTAGTCAGCGCGCAGGGCAAGCAGTTGCTGCCCTTCCGGACCGAGCTCATGGCTGTCGGAAAGGCCTGGCGCAGCAGGCTTGGGCATGTCCAGGTCCCACAGCGAGCGTGAGCGCCAGGTGCCTTTGTCGAAATCGATTCGGAAGTAATAACCGGAAAAAGGCCGCTGATACGCCGCCGAGATGCGCCGCTCATCCAGCTGCAGGCCGGATGGCCCGCGCACCAGTGCCACCAGCAGGTTCTCGCTTTCCTTGCGCAGGCCGTTTTCCAGGTAACGCTGCAGGCCGGCTTCGAACAACCACAAGGTCAGTTGCGCCAGGACCACCCCGACCACCACCAGCACCGCGACCAGGCCAAGGCTCAAACGCGCCTGGATCGACTTCACCCGGTGCTCCCCGCGTAGATATAGCCTTGCCCGCGTCGGGTCTCGATCACGCTGCGACCCAGCTTGCGGCGCAAGTGGTTGACATGTACTTCCAGCACGTTCGAATCCCGCTCGGTCTCACCGTCGTAGAGGTGCTCGGCCAGGTGGCTCTTGGACAGGATCTGCTGCGGGTGCAGCATGAAGTAGCGCAGCAGGCGGAACTCGGCGGCGGTCAGTTGCACATCCACGCCATCACGGCTCACGCACTGGCGGCTTTCATCCAGGTGCAGGCCGGCAGCTTCCAGGGTTGGCTGATTGGCCAGGCCGCGCGCACGGCGCAGCAGCGACTGGATGCGCAGTTGCAACTCTTCCGGGTGGAACGGTTTG
The DNA here is from genome assembly GCF_900176445.1 of Pseudomonas sp. URIL14HWK12:I5. Classification (NCBI taxonomy): domain Bacteria; kingdom Pseudomonadati; phylum Pseudomonadota; class Gammaproteobacteria; order Pseudomonadales; family Pseudomonadaceae; genus Pseudomonas; species Pseudomonas sp. URIL14HWK12:I5. Next base: position 82,472 of record NZ_FWXQ01000012.1, on the reverse strand, counting down.
CTCAGGTAGTCATCAGCCCCGGCTTTCAGCCCCTCGATACGCTCGGCCCACGAGCCACGGGCGGTAAGGATCAATACCGGAGTGGCCAGGCCAGCGGCACGCCACTGGGCGAGCACGTCCAGGCCCGGCAAGCCCGGCAGGCCAAGGTCGAGAATGATCAGGTCGTAGGGCTCGCTCTGGCCCTGGTACACCGCATCACGGCCGTCAGCCAGCCAGTCCACGGCATAACCCTGGCGCTGCAGGCCGGTGGTCAGCTCGTCGGCCAGCGGTACATTGTCCTCGACAAGCAACAGGCGCATTCAGTCGTCTTCCTCGTCTTTGAGCAAGGCGCCGGTGCTGGCATCGAGCTTGATCTCGCGCACCACACCGTCCGCCGTCAGCAGTTCGACTTCATATTCGTAGCGATCGTCGTCCTCTTCCAGCTCGGCCTCCAGCAAACGCGCCCCGGGGTAACGCCCCAGGGCGGTTTCCAGCAATTGTTCGAGCGGCAGGATGACGCCCTTCTGGCGCAGCTTCAGGGCTTCGTCCTGGTCAAGGTCGCGGGCAGCGGCCAGCGAACACACGGCCAGCAGCGCCAGCGCGAGGTAGCGCGCTGGCCGCGGTAAGTGAATCATCAGTTGTCCCGCTCGTCCTTCAGCACTTCACCGGTCTTGGCGTCCAGCGCCACGTCCCATTCTACGTTCTGCGTGTCACGCAGTTCGACCTTGTAGATGTAGCGGCCGTACTCGTCTTCCAGCTCCGAATCGGTGACGGTGGCGCCCGGGTGCTTGGCCACGGCGGCGGCTTTCAGCTCGTCAAGCGACTTGATGGTCTTGGCGTTGACCAGTTTAACCACTTCGTCAGGCTGTACGTCCTTGGCGAAGGCGGCATTGGCGCCCAGGGCAAGGGCGGCGGCGGTGAACAGGGCAGTCAAGGTTTTCATCGTGCTTCTCTCCTGAGAACTGTGCAAGTTGTCTACGGGGTTAAGATTAACCACCGGTCCTTAATTCAACCTGAAAACAGCTGGCGCCATGATAGCGCAGGTCAAGACCACACCACCGGGCGGTTGCATGAACACCTGCAAGCCTTGTAGCGGGCATGCTGGTAGACTGCGCGCATTATTGATTCACACAGAGTTATGACAGCGTGGAAATTTTTAAAGAGTTCACTTTTGAGTCGGCCCACCGCCTGCCCCACGTTCCCGAAGGGCACAAATGCGGCCGCCTGCATGGCCATTCGTTCAAGGTCGGCCTGCACCTGACCGGCCCTCTGGACCCGCACACCGGCTGGATTCGCGACTTCGCCGAGGTCAAGGCGATCTTCAAGCCAATCTATGACCAGCTGGACCACAACTACCTGAACGACATCCCGGGCCTTGAAAACCCCACCAGCGAAGTGATCGCCAAGTGGATCTGGGAGCAGGTCAAGCCGCTGATGCCAGAGCTGTCGAAGGTGCGCATCCACGAAACCTGCACCAGCGGGTGTGAATACACCGGCGACTGATTCGCCCGGCTCACTGCCCCTGCGTGCTGCCCATGGCATCGCGCAGGAAGCTGGGGGCGATGTAGCGCTGGTAATGCGCCTCTGAAAGCAGGAAGAATTCGCGGTCGATGGCATCGCGCAGTTGCGGCAGTTCCCAGTCGCGGAACTCCGGCAGCAAGGCCATGCCGTAGGCCTCAAGGTCCCGGATCATCCTCGCCCCACGGGCAATCAGCTGGTACGCCCAGCAATACGCCGACTGCTGCTCGACAAACCGGATGGAGCGCTGTTCCAGCTGCTGGCGCAGCAAGCCTTTGTCGAACACCTCCAGCTTGGCCATCATCACCTGCACCAGCAACTGCTCAAGGCGCAGCCATACCGCGCGCTTCTGCGCGTCGTCGTAGCCGTTCCAGTTGATCACTTCGTGGTGGAAGCGCTTGCAGCCACGGCACACCGTGTCTCCGTACACCGTGGAGCACAGGCCGACGCAAGGGGTCTTGATGGACTTGTTGGACATGAAAAACAACAGCTTGGCGGTGGAACACGGCCCCATGTTAGCCCTTTGTCTAACCAGGGTCACTCGTTAAAGTCATCTTCTGCGCCTTACCTTCGGGCTTTTTTTGCCGTAGAATCATCCCGCCTTTTCAAAGGCAACAATGTCCGTTGGAAGCTGTTTTCAAAGCGTCACGAGCACAGTTAATCCGGTAGAACGGCGTTGGCCCGGGCCATGCACCCTCGCATGGCCGAGCCAGCCCTCATCAGCTCCCCGTTCTGCAGGCGTAAAACTTTGAAAGCAGCTTCTGTAAGGATTCTTTGCGACCCTGGCTGGGCGGCCCACAAAGCCGTAGCAGCGCATGGGTGCATGGAATGCTGGATGAGCGTCCCGGACCCCCTTTAGGGACCACTGATGAGGGAAATAACTGTGCTTGAAGCCTACCGCAAACACATCGAAGAGCGTGCCGCCCTGGGTATCGTGCCCCAGCCGCTGAACGCCGAACAAACTGCAGGCCTGGTCGAGCTGCTGAAAAACCCGCCGGCCGGCGAAGAAGCCTTCCTCGTAGACCTGATCACCAACCGCGTACCGCCAGGGGTCGACGAAGCTGCCTACGTCAAGGCTGCTTTCCTCTCCGCCGTCGCCAAGGGCGAAGCCAAGTCGCCACTGATCGACCGCAAGCACGCCACCGAACTGCTGGGCACCATGCAGGGCGGCTACAACATCGAAACGCTGGTCGCACTGCTGGATGACGCCGAACTGGGCGCCGTCGCGGCCGAACAGCTCAAGCACACCCTGCTGATGTTCGATGCCTTCCACGACGTGGCCGAAAAAGCCAAGGCGGGCAACGTCCACGCCAAGGCCGTGCTGGAGTCCTGGGCTGCCGGCGAGTGGTTCACCTCGCGCCCGGCCATCGCCGACAAGTACACCCTGACCGTGTTCAAGGTGCCTGGCGAGACCAACACCGACGACCTGTCCCCTGCCCCGGACGCCTGGTCGCGCCCTGACATCCCGTTGCACGCCCTGGCCATGCTGAAAATGGCCCGTGACGGCATCGAGCCGTCGCAGCCAGGTTCGGTCGGCCCGCTGGCCCAGATCGAAGCCGTCAAGGCCAAAGGCTTCCCGGTTGCCTACGTCGGTGACGTGGTCGGCACCGGTTCGTCGCGTAAATCCGCCACCAACTCGGTGCTGTGGTTCTTCGGTGACGACATCCCGTACGTGCCGAACAAGCGCGCCGGTGGCTTCTGCTTCGGCACCAAGATCGCCCCGATCTTCTACAACACCATGGAAGACGCCGGCGCCCTGCCGATCGAATTCGACTGCACCAACCTGGCCATGGGCGACGTCATCGACGTGTACCCGTTCAAAGGCGAAGTGCGCCGTCACGGCAGCGACGAGCTGGTTACCGAATTCGCGCTGAAAACCGAAGTATTGCTGGATGAAGTCCGCGCTGGCGGCCGTATCCCGCTGATCGTCGGCCGTGGCCTGACCGAAAAAGCCCGCGCCGAGCTGGGCCAGGGCCCATCGGACCTGTTCAAGAAGCCAGAGCAGCCAGCCGACACCGGCAAGGGCTTCACCCTGGCGCAGAAGATGGTCGGCCGTGCCTGTGGCCTGCCAGAAGGCCAGGGCGTGCGCCCAGGTGCCTACTGCGAGCCTAAGATGACCACCGTCGGCTCCCAGGACACCACTGGCCCGATGACCCGTGACGAGCTGAAAGACCTGGCCTGCCTGGGCTTCTCCGCTGACCTGGTCATGCAGTCGTTCTGCCACACCGCGGCTTATCCGAAGCCGATCGACGTCACCACCCACCACACCCTGCCAGACTTCATCCGCACCCGTGGCGGCGTGTCGCTGCGCCCGGGCGACGGTATCATCCACAGCTGGCTGAACCGCATGCTCATGCCTGACACCGTGGGTACCGGTGGCGACTCGCACACCCGCTTCCCGATCGGCATCTCGTTCCCGGCCGGTTCCGGCCTGGTAGCCTTCGCCGCTGCCACCGGCGTCATGCCGCTGGACATGCCAGAATCGATCCTGGTGCGCTTCAAGGGCAAACTGCAACCTGGCATCACCCTGCGTGACCTGGTGCATGCGATCCCTTACTACGCCATCCAGAAGGGCCTGCTGACCGTCGAGAAGAAAGGCAAGAAAAACGCCTTCTCCGGCCGCATCCTGGAAATCGAAGGTCTGGACGAACTGACCGTCGAGCAAGCCTTCGAGCTGTCCGACGCCTCGGCTGAGCGTTCTGCTGCCGGTTGCACCATCAAGCTGCCAGAGAAGGCCATCGCCGAGTACCTGCAGTCCAACATCACCCTGCTGCGCTGGATGATCGGCGAAGGCTACGGCGATGCCCGCACCCTGGAGCGCCGCGCCCAGGCCATGGAAGCCTGGCTGGCCAAGCCTGAGCTGCTGTCGGCCGACGCCGATGCCGAATACGCCGAAATCATCGAAATCGACCTGGCCGACGTGAAAGAGCCTGTGCTCTGCGCGCCGAACGACCCGGACGATGCCCGCCTGCTGTCTTCGGTACAGGGCGAGAAGATCGACGAAGTGTTCATCGGTTCGTGCATGACCAACATCGGTCACTTCCGCGCTGCCGGCAAGCTGCTGGAAAAGGTCAAGGGCGGTATTCCGACCCGTCTGTGGCTGGCCCCGCCAACCAAGATGGATGCCCACCAGCTGACCGAAGAAGGCTACTACGGCATCTACGGCAAGGCCGGTGCGCGCATGGAAATGCCAGGCTGCTCGCTGTGCATGGGTAACCAGGCACGTGTGCAGACCGGCTCGACCGTGGTCTCCACCTCGACCCGTAACTTCCCGAACCGTCTGGGCGACGCCACCAACGTGTACCTGGCATCGGCCGAGCTGGCTGCTGTCGCTTCGATCATCGGCAAGCTGCCGACCGTCGAAGAGTACATGCAGTACGCGAAAGACATCGACAGCATGGCTGCCGACGTCTACCGCTACCTGAGCTTCGACCAGATCGCCGAGTTCCGCGAAGCGGCAGCCAACGCCAAGATCCCGGTGGTTCAGGCGTAAGCTGAGTTACACGCTGTAAAAGAAAGCCCCGGCAGCGATGCCGGGGCTTTTCATTTGCCTGCTCTCACCCGCTCAGATCACGAACAAATCCACAAACCGGTGCACCGCCATCCCTTCCAGCGTTTGCTGGTCCTTGCACACCTCCAGTACCTCCCCACACCGCTGGCGCGCAAATCGCGTTGCCAGGTTGGCCCTGAACTTGGCCTCCAGCAGGGGTATGCCCTCCCCTCGCCGCCGCCGGTGCCCGATAGGGTATTCCACCACCACCTGCTCGGTACTGCTGCCATCCTTGAAGAACACCTGCAGCGCATTGGCGATGGAGCGCTTGTCCGGCTCCAGGTACTCGCGGCTGAAGCGCGGGTCTTCCACTACTTCCATCTTCTCGCGCAGGCGGTCGATGCTGGGGTGGTTGGCATGGAAGGTGTCTTCATAGTGCTCCGCCACCAGATGCCCGAAGATCAACGGCACTGCCACCATGTACTGCAGACAGTGGTCACGGTCAGCGGCATTGGCCAGCGGGCCGCTCTTGGAAATGATGCGGATTGCCGACTCCTGGGTGGTGATGACGATGCGGTCGATTTCATGCAGGCGGTTACGTACCCGAGGGTGCAGGGTAACTGCCGCTTCGCAGGCAGTCTGGGCGTGAAATTCGGCAGGGAAGCTGACCTTGAACAGCACGTTTTCCATCACGTAGCTGCCCAAGGCCTGAGGCAGACGCAGTTCGTACTGCCCGGCGGGCTTGAGCGCCAGGTCCTTGTTGGTATGGCTGAACGATACGTCGTAGAAGCCCCATTGTGGCGCCGTGAGCACACCCGGTACGCCCATCTCACCGCGCAGGGCGATATCGGCCAGGCGCACGCCACGGCTGGACGCATCACCTGCGGCCCAGGACTTGCGTGAGCCAGCATTGGGCGCGTGCCGATAGGTACGCAGGGCCTGGCCATCGACGAAGGCATGGGACAACGCCGAGAGCATCTGTTCGCGGTTGGCGCCCATCAACCTGGCGCACACGGCAGTCGAGGCCACTTTCACTAAAATGACGTGATCGAGACCGACTCGGTTGAACGAGTTTTCCAGTGCCAGCACGCCCTGGATCTCATGGGCCATGACCATGGCTTCGAGCACATCACGCATCAGCAGCGGTTTTTCACCAGCGGCCACGCGCTTCTGCGACAGGTGATCGGCAACGGCCAGAATACCGCCCAGGTTGTCCGAGGGGTGAGCCCATTCGGCCGCCAGCCAGGTGTCGTTGTAATCCAGCCAGCGCACGGTGCAGCCGATGTCCCAGGCCGCCTTGACCGGGTCGAGCCGGTAGGCGGTACCGGGGACGCGGGCACCATTGGGCACCAGCGTGCCCTCCACCTGAGGGCCGAGCAGTTTGGTACATTCGGGAAAGCGCAGGGCCAGCAGGCCGCAGCCCAGGGTGTCCATCAGGCAGTTGCGTGCGGTATCGAGGGCTTCGGCGGAATCGACCCGGTAGCCGAGGGCGTAGTCGGCCAGGGTTTGCAGCACCAGGTCGTAGTCCGGGCGGTCGTTCAGGTCAACGTTGGCGCTCATATCCAGCTCCCTTCAGAATTGCCGGGGCTGCTATGCAGCCCCAACTAACTAAAGCCGAGCGCCAGTGGTGCGTTAGAAGCTATCGCCAGGCACGCGAACCCAGCCCTCCATCAGCACGCGAGCACTGCGGCTCATGATTGCCTTGGTCACTGTCCACTCACCATTCACCTGACGCGCCTCGGCCCCGACCCGCAAGGTGCCCGAGGGGTGGCCGAAACGCACGGCGCTACGCTCACCCCCGCCAGCCGCGAGGTTGACCAGCGTGCCCGGAATGGCCGCCGCAGTGCCAATCGCCACCGCAGCCGTCCCCATCATCGCATGGTGCAGTTTACCCATGGACAAGGCGCGCACCAGCAGGTCGATATCACCCGCTTGCACCGCCTTGCCACTGGACGCAGTGTAGGTGCTCGGCGGCGCAACGAACGCCACTTTTGGCGTGTGCTGACGTCCGGCTGCCTGGTCGACGTTTTCAATCAGGCCCATGCGCACGGCACCGTATGCACGAATGGTCTCGAAACGCAGCAGCGCCTGAGGGTCCCCGTTGATGGCGTCCTGCAGTTCTGCGCCGGTATAACCGATATCGGCCGCATTGACGAAGATGGTCGGAATGCCGGCATTGATCAGGGTGGCCTTGAACGTACCCACGCCCGGCACCTCCAGCTCATCGATCAGGTTACCGGTCGGGAACATCGAACCGCCGTCACCGTCTTCGTCGGCTGCCGGGTCGAGAAACTCCAGCTGCACCTCGGCCGCCGGGAAGGTCACCCCATCCAGCTCGAAATCGCCGGTTTCCTGCACTTCACCTTCGGTGATCGGCACATGGGCGATGATGGTCTTGCCGATGTTGGCCTGCCAGATGCGCACCGTGGCGATGCCGTTGCGTGGAATGCGCGCCGCGTCCACCAGGCCACTGCTGATGGCGAACGAACCGACCGCCGCAGACAGGTTGCCGCAGTTGCCGCTCCAGTCGACAAACGCCTTTTCGATACTGACCTGGCCGAACAGGTAGTCCACATCATGCCCGGGCTTGATGCTTTGCGACAGGATCACGGTCTTGCTGGTGCTGGAGGTGGCACCGCCCATGCCGTCGATCTGCTTGCCGTAAGGGTCGGGGCTACCGATTACCCGCAACAGCAGCGCATCGCGGGCCGGCCCCGGGATTTGCGCCTGCTCGGGCAAGTCTTGCAGGCGGAAGAACACACCCTTGCTGGTGCCGCCACGGATGTAGGTGGCGGGGATTTTCACTTGCGGTACATGTGCCATGTTCAAGTCCTGTTCAAGCGGTTGCTTCGAGGAAGTCCTGGGCAAAACGCTGCAGCACGCCACCCGCCTCGTAGATCGACACTTCCTCGGCGGTGTCCAGGCGGCAGGTCACCGGCACTTCCAGGCGCTCGCCATTGGCGCGGGTAACCACCAACGTCAGGGTCGCCCGGGGCGTACGCGCGCCCAGCACGTCATACGTCTCGCTACCGTCCAGGCCCAGGGTCTTGCGGTCGGTGCCCGGCTTGAACTCCAGCGGCAGCACGCCCATGCCCACCAGGTTGGTGCGGTGAATGCGCTCGAAGCCTTCGGCCACGATCGCCTCGACACCCGCCAACCGCACACCCTTGGCCGCCCAGTCACGGGACGAACCCTGGCCGTAGTCGGCGCCGGCCACGATGATCAGCGGCTGCTTGCGCTGCATGTAGGTTTCGATGGCCTCCCACATGCGGGTGACCTTGCCTTCCGGTTCGATACGCGCCAGCGAACCCTGCTTCACGCTGCCGTCTTCCTTGCGCACCATTTCGTTGAACAGCTTGGGGTTGGCGAAGGTGGCACGCTGGGCGGTCAGGTGGTCGCCACGGTGGGTGGCGTAGGAGTTGAAGTCTTCTTCCGGCAGGCCCATTTTCGCCAGGTACTCACCGGCCGCGCTGTCGAGCATGATGGCGTTGGACGGCGACAGGTGGTCGGTGGTGATGTTGTCCGGCAACACCGCCAGCGGGCGCATGCCGCGCAGGGTGCGCTCACCGGCCAGGGCACCTTCCCAATAGGGGGGGCGGCGGATGTAGGTGCTCATCGGGCGCCAGTCGTACAGCGGCGCCACCTTCGGCCCACGGTCTTCCTCGATGGCGAACATCGGGATGTACACCTTGCGGAACTGCTCTGGCTTCACCGCAGCACGCACCACGGCGTCGATCTCTTCATCGCTCGGCCAGATGTCCTTGAGGCGGATTTCCTTACCATCGACCACACCCAGCACATCCTTCTCGATGTCGAAGCGGATGGTGCCGGCAATGGCATAGGCCACCACCAGTGGCGGGGACGCCAGGAAGGCCTGCTTGGCATACGGGTGGATACGCCCGTCGAAGTTGCGGTTACCCGACAGCACGGCGGTGGCGTACAGGTCGCGGTCGATGATTTCTTGCTGGATTACCGGGTCCAGAGCGCCGGACATGCCGTTGCAGGTGGTGCAGGCGAAGGCGACGATACCAAAGCCCAGTTGCTCCAGCTCCTTCTCCAGCCCCGCCTCTTCCAGATACAGCTGCACGGCCTTGGAGCCCGGTGCCAGCGACGACTTGACCCAAGGTTTGCGGGCCAGGCCCAGCTTGTTGGCATTGCGCGCCAGCAGGCCTGCGGCAATCACGTTGCGCGGGTTGCTGGTGTTGGTGCAGCTGGTGATGGCGGCGATGATCACCGCGCCGTCAGGCATTTGCCCTGGCACGTCTTCCCAACTGCCGGCAATGCCCTTGGCAGCCAGGTCACGGGTGGCCACGCGGGCGTGTGGGTTGGACGGCCCGGCCATGTTGCGCACCACGCTCGACAGGTCGAAGCTCAGGGTGCGCTCGTAGACGGCGCCGCCCAGGCTGTCGGCCCACAGGCCGGCGGCCTTGGCGTAGGTCTCGACCAGCTTGACCTGCTGCTCTTCGCGGCCGGTCAGGCGCAGGTAGTCGATGGTCTGCTGGTCGATGGCGAACATGGCTGCGGTGGCACCGTATTCCGGGGCCATGTTGGAAATGGTGGCGCGGTCGCCCAAGGTCAGGGCGCGGGCACCCTCACCGTGGAACTCCAGATACGCGCCGACCACTTTCTGCTTGCGCAGGAATTCGGTCAGGGCCAACACCAGGTCGGTGGCGGTGATGTTCGGTGCCAGCTTGCCAGTCAGCTCGACGCCGACGATTTCCGGCAGGCGCATCCACGAGGCGCGGCCGAGCATCACGTTCTCCGCTTCCAGGCCGCCCACGCCGATGGCGATCACGCCCAGGGCATCGACATGCGGGGTGTGGCTGTCGGTGCCGACGCAGGTGTCCGGGTAGGCCACGCCACGGTCGTTGTGAATCACGGGCGACATCTTCTCCAGGTTGATCTGGTGCATGATGCCGTTGCCCGGCTGGATCACGTCGACGTTCTTGAACGCCTTCTTGGTCCAGTTGATGAAGTGGAAGCGGTCTTCGTTGCGGCGGTCTTCGATGGCACGGTTCTTTTCGAACGCCTGCGGGTCGAAACCACCGCACTCGACGGCCAGCGAGTGGTCGACGATCAACTGCACCGGCACCACGGGGTTGACCGCGGCCGGGTCACCGCCTTTGTCGGCAATGGCGTCACGCAGGCCGGCAAGGTCGACCAGCGCGGTCTGGCCGAGAATGTCGTGGCACACCACGCGGGCCGGGAACCACGGGAAGTCGAGGTCGCGCTTGCGCTCGATCAGCTGGCTCAGCGACGCATCGAGGGTGGCCGGGTCGCAGCGGCGCACCAGGTTTTCGGCGAGCACGCGGGAGGTGTATGGCAGGCCGTCGTAGGCGCCGGGCTTGATCGCCTCGACCGCCGCACGGGCATCGAAGTAGTCCAGGTCGGTACCTGGCAGGTGCTTGCGGAATGCAGTGTTCATATCGTTATCAGGCTCGGTCACGGTATTCGGTTTGCAGGTCTGGCCACGGGGGTGCTTTGCACCCCTTTTCCCGGCACAAGGCCGCTCCTACAGGTATTGCGCCGTCCTGTAGGAGCGGCCTTGTGCCGCGAAAGGGTTGCAAAGCAGCCCCTGCGACGTCAGCTCAGCGTTGTTCGATCGGCACGAACTGGCGCTGCTCGACGCCGACATACTCGGCACTCGGGCGGATGATGCGGTTGTTGGCGCGCTGCTCGAAGACGTGCGCCGCCCAGCCGGTCAGGCGCGAGCAGACGAAGATCGGGGTGAACAGCTTGGTCGGGATGCCCATGAAGTGGTACGCCGAGGCATGGTAGAAGTCGGCATTGGGGAACAGGCGTTTCTGCTCCCACATGGTCTTGTCGATGGCTTCGGAAACCGGGTACAGCACCTTGTCACCCACTTCGTCGGCCAACTGCTTCGACCAGCCCTTGATCACCTCGTTGCGCGGGTCGGACTCTTTGTAGATCGCGTGGCCAAAGCCCATGATCTTGTCCTTGCGCTCCAGCATGCGCAGCAGCTCGGCGGTGGCGTCCTGCGGGCTCTGGAAACGCTCGATCAGCTCCATCGCCGCCTCGTTGGCACCGCCGTGCAGTGGGCCGCGCAGCGAGCCGATGGCAGCGGTGACGCAGGAGTACAGGTCGGACAGGGTCGAGGCACAGACCCGGGCAGTGAAGGTCGAGGCATTGAACTCGTGCTCGGCGTAGAGGATCAGCGACACGTTCATCACCTTGACGTGCAGCTCGCTCGGCTTCTTGCCATGCAGCAGGTGCAGGAAGTGGCCACCGAGGGTGTCTTCGTCGCTGGTGCAATCGATGCGCACACCCTCATGGGTGAAGCGGTACCAGTAGCACATCACGGCCGGGAACAGCGCCAGCAAGCGGTCAGTCTTGTCGCGCTGGGCCTCGAAGGTCAGCTCGGGCTCCAGGGTGCCCAGCACGGAACAACCCGTGCGCATCACGTCCATCGGGTGAGCGTCACGCGGGATGCGCTCCAGCACTTCCTTCAGTGCTTGCGGCAGGTCACGCAGGCCCTTGAGCTTGCGCTTGTAGTCGGTCAGTTCGGCCTGGGTTGGCAGCTCGCCGTACAGCAGCAGGTAGGCGACTTCTTCGAATTCGGCACCGGCCGCCAGGTCACGCACGTCGTAACCCCGGTAGGTCAGCCCGGCACCGGCCTGGCCCACGGTCGACAGTGCGGTCTGACCAGCCACTTGGCCGCGCAGGCCTGCGCCACTGAGTACTTTTGCTTCGGCCATGGTGATTCTCCTTTCTTGAATTTGTTATGGATGCTTTCTGGCTAATTCGGGGTGTTGCTCAGCCCTTCTTCTGGGCAAACAGCGCATCGAGGCTCTGCTCGAAGGCGTGGTAACCAATGGCATCGTAGAGTTCCATGCGGGTCTGCATGGTGTCGATCACGTTCTTCTGCGTGCCGTCGCGGCGCAGTGCGGTGTACACGTTCTCGGCTGCCTTGTTCATGGCACGGAACGCCGACAGCGGGTACAGCACCAGCGAGACGTCGACCGAGGCCAGCTCTTCGGTGGTGTACAGCGGCGTGGCGCCGAACTCGGTGATGTTGGCCAGGATCGGTGCCTTCACCCGGTCAGCGAACGTCTTGTACATCTGCAGTTCGGTAATGGCTTCCGGGAAGATCATGTCGGCGCCAGCCTCGATACAGGCCTCGGCACGGTCCAGGGCAGCGTTCAGGCCTTCGACGGCCAGGGCATCGGTACGCGCCATGATCACGAAGCTGTCATCAGTGCGGGCATCGACGGCGGCCTTGATGCGGTCGACCATTTCCTGCTGGCTGACGATTTCCTTGTTCGGGCGGTGACCACAGCGCTTGGCGCCCACCTGATCCTCGATATGGATGGCGGCAGCACCGAACTTGCTCATCGAACGCACGGTACGGGCAACGTTGAAAGCCGAGGCCCCGAAGCCGGTGTCGACATCCACCAGCAACGGCAGGTCGCACACGTCGGTGATGCGGCGCACGTCGGTGAGCACGTCGTCCAGGCCACTGATACCCAGGTCCGGCAGGCCCAGGGAGCCGGCGGCCACGCCGCCACCGGACAGGTAGATGGCCTTGAAGCCGGCGCGCTTGGCCAGCAGGGCATGGTTGGCGTTGATGGTGCCAACCACCTGCAGCGGGTGTTCAGCGGCAACGGCGTCGCGGAAACGCTGACCGGGGGTGCTCTTCACAGTCATTTCTCACCTCGTGGGCTGTTGTTGTGGGCGTCCAGGTAGTGACGCTCGATATTGCGCTTGGACGCGCCGATGTGGCGGCGCATCAGGAGTTCGGCCAGTTCGCCGTCACGGTCGGCGATGGCATCGAGAATGCGGTGGTGCTCGGAAAACGCCTGGCGTGGACGGTTGGGCGTGGCCGAGAACTGGATGCGGTACATGCGCACCAGTTGGTACAGCTCGCCACACAGCATCTTGACCAGGGTCTGGTTGCCGCTGCCCTGGATAATCCGGTAATGGAAGTCGTAGTCGCCTTCCTGCTGGTAATAACCCAGGCCGGCCTGGAACGCGGCATCGCGCTCGTGGGTGTCGAGCACCCGGCGCAGCTCGTCGATGTCCGCCTGGCTCATGCGCTCGGCGGCCAGCCGGCAGGCCATGCCTTCGAGCGATTCACGGATTTCGTACAGCTCGATCAGCTCGGCGTGGTTGAGTGACACAACCCGCGCCCCCACATGCGGCACGCGCACCAGCAGACGCTGGCCTTCGAGGCGGTGAATGGCCTCGCGCAGCGGCCCGCGGCTGATGCCATAGGTGCGTGCCAGCTCCGGCTCGGAGATCTTGCTGCCGGGGGCGATTTCACCTTTGACGATGGCCGCCTGGATGCGCCGGAAGACGTTTTCGGAAAGGGTTTCCGTTTCGTCTGCCTGCACCGGGCTGGGGGTGGAAAGGTCCTGCATATTGTCGACACCTTGAAAAACTCTTCGCCAGAAATTAACGAACAGAGCCCTCCAAGTCAAAGACAAAATGAATATTGTCGACAATCGTCTAAGAACGAACTATCACCCTCTCGATGCTGTCAGATCGCGCACCGCTGGCGTCAAGACGTCGGCGTGATAGAATGCCGCGCCTCCGATGGGGTATGGATAGCCTGTCTGTCATCCATTCATGCTTGTTGACAGATTAACGAGGAAGCTTGCGCAGTCGTTGCCAGTCGCCTTGCCCTTAACATAGCCCGAACCTTGCACTGCACCGCGCCAGGATTATGAGACTTACACCCGTTTTATTGCTGCTATGCCTCACCCTGCTACCGGCCCTTGGCCAGGCGGCGGGCAAGACCGTGTATGGTCTCAACGAATACGCCCGCCTGGGCGACCTGGACCTGGAAGTGGCCGCCAAGCTCGATACCGGTGCCAAGACCGCATCGCTCAGCGCCCGCGACATCAAGCGTTTCAAGCGCAACGGCGAAAGCTGGGTGCGCTTCTACCTGGCCATCGATGCGGCGCACTCGCACCCGATCGAACGCCCGCTGGCACGCGTGAGCAAGATCAAGCGCCGGGCCGGCGACTATGATGCCGAATCGGGCAAGGCCTATACCGCCCGCCCGGTCATCGAACTCGAAATCTGCATGGGCCAGGCCATGCGCACCATCGAAGTCAACCTCACCGACCGCAGCGCGTTCCAGTTCCCGCTGCTGATCGGCTCCGAGGCGCTCAAGCACTTCGACGCGCTGGTCGACCCAAGCCTTAAATATGCGGCCGGCAAACCTGCCTGTGCCACCGACGCTCCCAAAGCAGAGTAATCCCGATGCGCTCTCTTACCCTCCATCTGAAAGTCCTGATCACCGTGCTGGTGCTGCTGGGCGTGGCGGTCACGGCTTATCAGATCTTCTTCCTCGGCATCCCGGTGACCGAGGATGAAACCGACGACCTGTGGAACATCGACGCCAAGGTCGAGTTCGTGGCCAGCACCAAGGACCCGGTCAAGGTGCAGATGTTCGTGCCACCGCTGAACCGCGACTACGTCAGCCTTAACGAGAGCTTCATCTCCAACAACTACGGGGTCAGCGTCAACCGCGCCGACGGCAACCGCAAGGTTACCTGGTCGGCCCGCCGCGCCAGCGGCAACCAGACCCTGTACTACCGCCTGGTGCTGACCAAGCGCTACAGCAACGAGAAGACCACCGTCAAAGGCCCGACCTTCCGTGACAGCCTGGCGATCGAAGGCCCCGAGAAGATTGCCGCCGAAGCCCTGATGGCGCCGATTCGCCAGCACTCCGCCGACGTCGAGACCTTCGTCAGCGAGACCATCAAGCGGGTCAACAACCTCAACGACGACAACGTCAAGCTGCTGCTGGCCGGCGACACCTCGCCAATGAAAAAGGCCCAGATCATCGACCTGCTGCTGTCGATTGCCCATGTGCCGATGGAGAAGGTGCACACCATCCGCCTGGTGGCCGATACCCCGCAAACCCCGGAGCTGTGGCTGCGCAGTTTCAACGGTAACGACTGGTTGTACTTCAACCCGGACACGGGCGAGCAGGGTCTGCCTAGCGACCGCCTGCTGTGGTGGACCGGTGACGACAACCTGATCACCGTCGATGGCGGCAAGAAAGCCAACGTCACCTTCAGCATGAACAACAGCGAGATGAACGCCATCCGCCTGGCCAAGCTGACCGACGAGAACACCGACGCCGACTTCCTCGAATACTCGTTGTACGGCTTGCCGCTGCAGACCCAGCAAACCTTCATGATCATGGTGATGATCCCGATCGGCGTGCTGGTGATCCTGGTATTGCGCAACCTGATCGGCCTGCAGACCCTGGGCACCTTCACCCCGGTACTGATCGCCCTGGCCTTCCGCGAGACCCAGCTGGGCTTCGGCATCGTGCTGTTCACGGTCATCACGGCCTTGGGCCTGTCGCTACGCTCGTACCTGGAACACCTCAAGCTGCAGATGCTGCCGCGCCTGTCGGTGGTACTCACCTTTGTCGTGGTACTGATCGCCGCCATCAGCCTGTTCAGCCACAAGCTGGGCCTTGAGCGCGGGCTGTCGGTGGCACTGTTCCCGATGGTGATCCTGACCATGACCATCGAACGCCTGTCCATTACCTGGGAAGAACGTGGCGGTGGCCATGCCATGAAAGTGGCCATCGGCACCCTGTTCGCCGCGTCGCTTGCGCACCTGCTGATGATGGTGCCGGAACTGGTGTACTTCGTGTTCACCTTCCCTGCCGTGCTGTTGATCCTGGTGGGCTTCATGCTGGCGATGGGCCGCTACCGCGGTTATCGCCTGACCGAGCTCGTGCGCTTCAAGGCATTCCTGAAGAAGGCTGACGCCTGATGTTTGGCCTGATCAAGACGTGGAAAGCCCTGGAGGCCCGGGGCATCATGGGTATCAACCGGCGTAACGCGGACTACGTGTTGAAGTACAACAAGCGCCACCTGTACCCGATTGTCGACGACAAGATCATCACCAAGGAGCGTGCCCTGGCGGCCGGCATCCATGTGCCGGAAATGTACGGCATCATCGAGACCGAAAAAGAGATCGAAAAGCTCGACCAGATCATTGGTGGGCGCAGCGACTTCGTCATCAAGCCGGCGCAGGGTGCCGGCGGTGATGGCATCCTGGTCATCGCTGACCGCTTCGAGGACCGCTACCGCACAGTGTCGGGGAAGATCATCAGCCATGAGGAAATCGAGCACCAGATCTCGAGCATCCTCACCGGCCTGTACTCGCTGGGCGGCCACCGCGACCGCGCGCTGATCGAGTACCGGGTTACCCCCGACCAGATCTTCAAGAGCATCAGCTACGAAGGCGTGCCGGACATCCGCATCATCGTGCTGATGGGCTACCCGGTCATGGCCATGCTGCGCCTGCCGACCCGCCAGTCTGGCGGCAAGGCCAACCTGCACCAGGGCGCCATCGGCGTGGGTGTTGACCTGGCCACCGGCGTGACCCTGCGCGGCACCTGGCTGAACAACATCATCAGCAAGCACCCGGACACCACCAATGCGGTGGACGGCGTGCAACTGCCGAACTGGGATGGTTTCATGAAGCTGGCGGCCGGCTGCTATGAGCTGTGCGGCCTGGGCTACATTGGCGTGGACATGGTGCTGGACCAGGACAAAGGCCCGCTGATTCTGGAACTCAACGCCCGCCCGGGCCTGAACATCCAGATTGCCAACGACTGCGGCCTGACCCAGCGCACCCATGCCATTGAGGCGCACATTGAAGCGCTGGCAAAAGATGGTATTACTGAAGATGCCGAACAGCGCGTTCGTGTAGCACAGGGGTTGTTCGGGCACGTGCCCAACCGCTGAAATATTGGGGCTGCTTTGCAGCCCCTGCATAAAACACAATGTTGAATGTCGCGCCCAGTGCTAGGCGCTTTTCCTACACAGGTCTACAATCGCCCTCCTCGCTTTTACATCGCCGTCCACACTGATGCCGACCTGTACGCTGCACCCCCTGCCCTACCAGCCCGACCCTGCTGCCTATTTCGCCCGCCTGCGCCAGGCCCCCGGCGCGATCCTGCTCGACAGCGCTCGCCCCGGCGCCGAACGCGGTCGCTTCGACCTGCTCAGCGCCTGGCCGCTGCAACAGTTGCAAGCGCAGCCCGATGAAGACGGCCGCGCCTTCCTCCAGCGCCTGCGTGCCGGCCTGGCGCAACTGGGCCACGCAGGCTTGCCCAAGGGCGTTGAACTGCCCTTTGCCGGTGGCCTGATCGGCTACCTGAGCTACGACTTCGGCCGTCGGCTGGAACACCTGCCAAGCCTGGCTGTGGACGACCTCGGCCTGCCTGACGCGCAACTGGGCCTGTACACCTGGGCCCTGGTCAGCGACCACCTGCAAGGTACCAGCCAGTTGGTGTTCCACCCGAGCCTGGCAAGCGACGAGCGAGAACGCCTGATCGGCCTGTTCGAAGGCAGTCGCTGCACCGAAACCGGTGACTTCCAGTTGCTCGCCCCAATGGCTGGTGACCTGCAGCCGGAACAGTACAAAGCCGCTTTCGACCAGGTACAGCGCTACATCCAGGCCGGTGACTGCTATCAGATCAACCTGACTCAACGCTTCCGCGCCCCCTGCCAGGGTGACCCCTGGCGAGCTTACCAGGCCCTGCGCAAGGTATGCCCCACGCCGTTTTCCGGCTACCAGCAATTGGCTGACGGCAGCGCCTTGCTGAGCTTTTCGCCCGAGCGCTTCATCCGTGTCAGCGAGGGCCAGGTGGAAACCCGGCCAATCAAAGGCACCCGTCCGCGCGCCAGCGACCCAGGCGAAGACGCACGCAATGCCGAGGAGCTGCTGCGCAGCCCCAAGGACCGCTCGGAAAATCTGATGATTGTCGACCTGCTGCGCAACGACCTGGGGCGCAGCTGCGAAATCGGCTCGGTGAAAGTACCGGAGCTGTTCAGCCTGGAGAGCTACCCCAACGTCCATCACCTGGTCAGCAGTGTCACCGGCCAGCTTGCCAGCGACAAGGATACCCTGGACCTGATCGGCGACAGCTTCCCCGGCGGCTCGATCACCGGCGCGCCGAAAATTCGCGCCATGCAGATCATCGACGAGCTGGAACCCACGCGGCGGGCGCTGTACTGCGGCTCGCTGCTGTATGTGGATGTGCGCGGCGAGATGGACAGCTCGATTGCCATTCGCAGCCTGCTGGTCAAAAACGGCCAGGTCAGCTGCTGGGGTGGCGGCGCGGTAGTGGCTGACTCCGAATGGCAGGCCGAATATGAAGAGTCGATCGCCAAAGTGCGGGTGTTGATGCAGACCTTGCAGGGCTTGTGAGTCCGTCTAGCCCGCGTTTTTTTGTTACCATCACCTTACTACGAGCGCACAGCGCCACAGCCAAGATGGAAACCGCCTGATGAGCCAACCCTTCGACGTCGCCGCCCTGGCCGCGACCTATGCCAACAAGTCCCCGCAGGACATCCTCAAGCTTGCCTTCGAGCACTTTGGTGATGACCTGTGGATCTCCTTCAGCGGCGCCGAGGACGTGGTGCTGGTCGACATGGCCTGGAAGCTGAACAAGCAGGTCAAGGTGTTCAGCCTCGACACCGGCCGACTGCACCCGGAGACCTACCGGTTCATCGACCAGGTGCGCGAGCAGTACAACCTGCCAATCGAAATCCTCAGCCCGGACCGCGACAGGCTTGACCCGTTCGTGAAAGAAAAGGGCCTGTTCAGCTTCTACAAGGACGGCCACGGCGAGTGCTGCGGCATCCGCAAGATCGAGCCGCTGCGCCGCAAGCTGGCTACCGTGAGCGCCTGGGCCACCGGCCAGCGCCGCGACCAGAGCCCGGGCACCCGCAGCCAGGTAGCGGCACTGGAAATCGACAGCGCCTTCTCCACACCCGAGCGCACGCTTTACAAGTTCAACCCGCTGGCGCAGATGAGCAGCGAGGAAGTGTGGGGTTATATCCGCATGCTTGAGCTGCCGTACAACAGCCTGCATGAGCGCGGCTTCATCAGCATTGGCTGCGAGCCTTGCACCCGGCCGGTGCTGCCGAACCAGCATGAGCGCGAGGGGCGCTGGTGGTGGGAAGAGTCGACACAGAAGGAATGCGGGTTGCACGCGGGCAACCTGATCAGCAAGGCTTGAAATAACCGGGGCTGCTTTGCAGCCCCTGCATTTGCGGATCAGTGCACCGGCAGTTCGACACCTTCGAACAGCTCTTCCAGTTCCTGCTTGTTATGGCATTGAATGGCCTTGGCCATCACTTCGCGGGTCAGGTGCGGGGCGAACTTCTCGATGAAGTCGCACATGAAGCCACGCAGGAAGGTGCCACGGCGGAAGCCGATCTTCGTGATACTGGCCTCGAACAGCTCGCTGGCATCCAGCGCCACCAGGTCGCTGTCGAGCTTGGCATCCACAGCCATGCCCGCCACGATACCCACGCCCAGCCCCAGGCGCACATAGGTCTTGATAACGTCGGCGTCGGCCGCGGTGAACACCACTTTCGGCGTGAGGCCGCGGTGGTTGAACGCTTCGTCCAGCTTCGAGCGCCCGGTAAAACCGAACACATAGGTAACGATCGGGTATTCGGCAACCGCTTCCAGAGTGAGTTTCGGCAGCTTGGCCAGCGGGTGACCCTGCGGCACCACCACGCAACGGTTCCACTTGTAGCACGGCATCATGATCAGGTCGCCGAACAGCTCTAGTGCCTCGGTGGCGATGGCGAAGTCTACCGTGCCGTCTGCTGCCATCTCGGCGATCTGCATGGGCGAACCCTGGTGCATGTGCAGGGACACTTCCGGGTATTGCTTGATGAAGCTACTGATCACCGGCGGCAAGGCATAGCGCGCCTGAGTGTGGGTGGTGGCGATGGACAGCGTACCCTTCTTCTCGTTAGAGAACTCCTGGGCAATCTGCTTGATGCTTTCGACCTTGCGCAGGATTTCGCCGGCGGTATTGATGATGCGCTCGCCGGCCGGCGTGACGCGGGTCAGGTGCTTGCCGCTACGCGCAAAGACTTCAACACCCAGTTCGTCTTCGAGCAGGCGGATCTGCTTGCTGATACCTGGCTGGGAGGTATACAGGCTCTGCGCCGTCGCGGAGACGTTGAGGTCATGGTGCGCCACTTCCCAGATGTAGCGCAGTTGTTGAAGCTTCATAGGTTCCCCTCGGTTCAGCGATGAGTCCGCGGCAGCAGGCAGCGACGATATATAACTATATTAGTGGTTCTGGAAATAAATCTAGAACTATTTTGTTACATGCCCCCGGAAATAGCCTACAGCCATCTTCATGCTTTTCTACGCCCCAAGTGCTGCGCCAACGGCACCATGTACACCGGCACCGGCGACAGCTGCAGCAGCCGAACCGCCGTTCGCCCCAGCGGTACATCCACGCCGGCACCGGCGCTGTGGCTGCCGAAGATCAGCAGGTCGACACTCAACCGCTGTGCCTGGTCAAGGATTACCTGCGCGGGGTCACCTTGGCGTACCCGCACCGCCTTGATCACCGCGAGGTCGGCCTCCTCGCCCAGCTCATCACGAAAGTTTTCCAGCACGCGCTGCTCGATGTTGGCCATCACCGTGTTCACGCCCTGGCTGTGCAACTGGTCAAGCGTCTGCTCATCAAGGTAGCTTTGCAGGAGGGATTCGGCGAACTGCCCCATGGGTTCCACCGCATGGATCACATACAACTCGGCATTGAACGTACGCGCCAGTGCCAGCGCGTGTTGCATCACAAAAGGTGCGTAGACACCGAGGTCGGTGGCGTACAGCATGGAGCGGATCATTCGACCTCCTCGACTGCCGCAGCGGCAGAGCAAGCTTCAGCTTAGCAGCGCGCCGGATGCACGCTTTGCCGTCCGGCGCGCTACTGGTGCGGGCTGAAGCGCCCAGCCGAGGTCAGTGCCGCCCTCAGTGAGGCCGGTGGTTGCTGTCGAGAAAGCTCAGCGCCTGATAGAGCATTTCCATACGCGGCAAGCAGCAACCTGCCGCACGCGCACGTGCCAGCGGCTCGGCATAGATAGCCTGCAATTCCAGTGGGCGTTTGAACGTATGGTCGTGATACATGCTTGGCCAGTAGTCGGGCATGCGCTCTGTAACCTGGAACAAGTGCTCGGCATACCCCTTAGGCAACACGTGGCCACAGGCTGCAGCGCCCTGCACCACCTCGGCCATCAATGCCTGGATGAGATCACGGCTGTGACTGTCTGCCATCAGCGGCATGGTGCTAGCCCCCAGCAGCACCGACAGCCCATTGTAGGGCACGTTCCACACCAGCTTCTGCCAGCGCGCCGCGTCGAGATTTGGCATGCCCTGCGAATCGATGCCCGCGCGTTTGAACAACGCCACCCCTTCATCGACCAGCCCGGTACCGCCGTCACTTGCCGGCCCACTGTGGTAACCCAGGTTGACAGCCCCGAGTGCCTGATGGCGGATCACACCTGGCGCATGACGGTTGACGCAGATGAAGCACAGGCCGCCCAGCAGATGCATGTCGCTACGCAAGGACGGGCGCAATTGCTCCTCCACCCCCAGGCCGTTCTGCAGCAGTACGACCTTGGCGCCGGGTGCGGCGGCCTGCACGACCAGAGGTGCGAGCTGATCATTGCTGGTGGCCTTGGCACCGATCAGCAACCAGTCGCAAGGCGGCATGTCGGCGGCACTGGCATAGGCTTGCACCTGCATCTGCAACGCACCATGCACGTCACTGTCCAGGGTCAGCCCTTGCTCCCTGACGGCCTGGTACTCGCTGCGCAACAGAAAATGCACATCGAAACCGGCCCGGGCCAGCATCAACCCATAAAAGCCGCCGATGGCGCCACTGCCGATGATACCGATGCGAGGGGTGTGTGGATGCATGCCGATCTCCGAGTATGAAGTCAGCCCTCTTTTTACACAGGTTACGCAGCGCTGGGCAGCCCATTCGCGCGCAACGCACTCGAACACGGAAAAACCCCACAATGACTGGGCCAAGCCCATTGTCGCGCCACCTGTAACGCGCTAAGGTTCGGCTCCCCGCTGCGAATATTCTTGCTGCTGGGCCGCACGGGGATAGCTGGCGGCCGGCACCCGTGACCTGACGAGTAACACGATGGCTGATTTACCGATCGATGACTTGAACGTTGCCTCCAACGAGACCCTGATCACCCCCGATCAGCTCAAGAAGGAAATCCCCCTCAGCGCCAAGGCCCTGCAGACCGTGACTGCCGGCCGTGAAGTGGTGCGCAATATTCTCGACGGCAAGGACCATCGCCTGTTCGTCGTGGTCGGCCCTTGCTCCATCCACGACATCAAGGCCGCCCACGAGTACGCCGAGCGCCTGAAGGTGCTGGCCGAAGAAGTGTCCGATACGCTGTACCTGGTCATGCGCGTGTACTTCGAAAAACCACGCACCACCGTGGGCTGGAAAGGCCTGATCAACGACCCGTACCTGGATGACTCGTTCAAGATCCAGGACGGCCTGCACATTGGCCGTCAGCTGCTGCTGGACCTGGCCGAGATGGGCCTGCCGACCGCCACCGAGGCGCTCGACCCGATTTCCCCGCAATACCTGCAAGACCTGATCAGCTGGTCGGCCATCGGCGCCCGCACCACCGAATCGCAAACCCACCGCGAGATGGCCTCGGGCCTGTCTTCGGCGGTCGGCTTCAAGAACGGCACCGACGGCGGCCTGACCGTTGCCATCAACGCCTTGCAGTCGGTCTCCAAGCCACACCGCTTCCTCGGCAT
Source organism: Pseudomonas sp. URIL14HWK12:I5 (assembly GCF_900176445.1). Classification (NCBI taxonomy): domain Bacteria; kingdom Pseudomonadati; phylum Pseudomonadota; class Gammaproteobacteria; order Pseudomonadales; family Pseudomonadaceae; genus Pseudomonas; species Pseudomonas sp. URIL14HWK12:I5. The sequence continues at coordinate 59,881 of NZ_FWXQ01000012.1, read as the reverse complement.
CAACCAGGAAGGCGGCGTGTCGATCGTCACCACCAAGGGCAACCCTTACGGCCATGTGGTACTGCGCGGCGGCAACGGCAAGCCGAACTACGACTCGGTCAGCGTCGCCCTGTGCGAGCAGGACCTGGCCAAGGCCAGGATCAAGGCCAACATCATGGTCGATTGCAGCCACGCCAACTCCAACAAGGACCCGGCCCTGCAACCGCTGGTGATGGAGAACGTTGCCAACCAGATCCTCGAAGGCAACCAGTCGATCATCGGCCTGATGGTCGAGAGCCACCTGAACTGGGGCTGCCAGTCGATCCCGAAAAACCTGGAAGAGTTGCAGTATGGCGTCTCGATCACCGATGCCTGCATCGACTGGTCGGCTACCGAGAAAACCCTGCGCAGCATGCGTACCAAGCTCAAGGATGTGCTACCGCAGCGTAAGCGCGGCTGAGCATTGCAATAAACAAAACGCCGGGCATTGCCCGGCGTTTTTGTATCTGATGCCTTTCGGCAGCTCAGGCCTTGCTGGAATGCCGCTGCTGGCGCTCCATGTAGCGTTCCACATACGAGCAGGACGGAATGACCGTGTAACCCATTTGCTCGGCGTACGCCAAGGCCTGCTCGGTCAACGCGGCGGCAATCCCGCGGCCCCGCAAGGCGTTCGGCACGAAGGTGCGATAGATGTCCAGCGTCTGCTTGCCCAGATCCATGTACGTCAGGTAGGCACGATGACCGTCCACGTTGGTCTCGAACTGATGACCGGCCTGGTCATGGTGGATGGTCAGCGCTTCGCTCATCACTACTCCTCGCAGGTCTTCTCGGCAGACCCATACCTTCACCGATGGTGGTTTATCCGGCACAGAATCCTCTATGCCACCTGTTGCCCCTTCGACCTCTGGACGATTGCAATCGTTCGGATTCTCTGGCACTCACAAGATAGTAGGCGCCGCAAACGGGATTGCTCAAGGCGGTAGCGGCTAAAAATGGCGAAAATGCCCGGAATGCGACTCTTCCCTGCACGTTCAACAGCCACCGGATGTTGTAGGGCTTAAGACGTCGAAGGACAGTTAAAGTCACCCTTAGTTCAACAAAAAAGTTCCTGTAGTACAACCGCTTGCGAACCCTGCACGTTTTTTTCACACACGCGTCGCAAATCTTGTCGGCACGGCGTCAAGCAACATTTTTTTTGCAGTTCTTGCGCTCAGTCAGTTTACTTACTACAAGTAATGGGTACTATGTACGCCGGCCAGTTTCTCTTTTCCTGAGAGATGGCTATTTAATAGAAAGTCCTTGAAGGGGAACACGATGAACAACGTTCTGAAATTCTCTGCTCTGGCTCTGGCCGCAGTTCTGGCTACCGGTTGCAGCAGCGTATCCAAAGAAACCGAAGCTCGTCTGACTGCGACTGAAGACGCAGCAGCTCGCGCTCAAGCTCGTGCTGACGAAGCCTACCGTAAGGCTGACGACGCACTGGCAGCCGCTCAGAAGGCTCAGCAGACCGCTGACGAAGCCAACGAGCGCGCTCTGCGTATGCTGGACAAAGCCAGCCGCAAGTAATAGTCCTCACGGATTGTTATGGAGCCGACCCACTTGTGGGTCGGCTTTTTTATTGCCTGTATACAACGCAAACGCGCCCCGCAGATACGAAAAGGCCCGCACTGAGGCGGGCCCGGGTGTGTCGCGAATACCTTACTGCAGTTCGGGCGGTATGCTCGTCACCATCGGCGCATTGCCCTGGTTTTGCACCGGCACGGCAATTTCTACCGGCATGCCATCTTCTGCAGCCACCACGTCACGCACCATGTCCCAGTTCATGCGCAGGTTGTTGGCCAGGTCTTCCCGCTTGAGCAAGGCGTTGATAACCGCAGTGTGTTTGTCGACCACCGACGGGTTACCCTGGTCGTCCAGCGGCGTGTGCGCCTCCAGATAGACCTTGCCGCCACTGATACCGAACTTGTAGGGCTCGTTGATGATGCGTACCGGCGTACCGACCGGCACCATCTTCGACAGTTCCAGCACGTTGTTGTTGAGCATGCGGAAGCAACCGTGACTGGTACGCATGCCGATACCGAACTTCTTGTTCGACCCGTGGATCAGATAGCCCGGCACGCCCAAGGTGAACTTGAACGGCCCCAGCGGGTTATCCGGACCTGCCGGCACCACGGCCGGCAGGATGTCGCCGTCTGCGGCGTGTTCTTTACGGATAGAGGCAGGTGGCGTCCAGGTCGGGTTCGGCGTTTTGGCGGTGATCTTGGTGTTGGCGATCGGCGACCCCCACCCCTCACGTCCAATACCCAGCGGGAAGGTATGCACTACGTTCTGCCCTTTCGGGAAGTAATACATACGGTACTCGGCCAGGTTTATGACGATACCTTCACGCGGGCCCGGCGGCAGGATGTAGCGGGTCGGCAGGATGATCTCGGTGCCGGCGCCCGGTAGCCACGGATCGACGCCCGGGTTGGCGGCGATCATTTCCAGATAGCCGAGGTCGTTGGCGGTGCCGATGTCGGCGAACGTGTCCTCGTACTTGGCCTTGATCGTATGCACCTGGCCGACGATGTCTTCACCGGGCGGTGGCAGTGGCAATTCCAGCGCAGCAGCGGGGCCCGCTACCAGCAGGGCGGCCAGGGACAGGCTACGGGTGACGACAGGAAAGCGCGGCAACATCCGGTAAATCCTTCGAAAGATAGGTCAAGAGGAACGATTGTACACCCGCCTTGATGCAAGCGGGAGGCATTGGCGCCCATGCAAGCGTTTCAGATGATGAAAGGTGCTTGCCGCTCAGCTGGCCTGCAGCTCTGGCCAGACCGGGCGCATGCCGCGCCGCTGGGCATCGAGGATGGCACGGCACAGGTCACACAGGCGGCTGTCACGGTAGATGGCGCGCGGCACGGCCGACCAGCGCGGCTGCGCAGGCAGCAGGCCGCCGCACAGGGTGCGGTCTACCGGCACGCCCAGCTCAAGCTGGCGAGCCACCAGGTGAACGCGGATTTCCTGGCAGGCGAACAGGTCGAGCTGCTCATCGGGCTCGATCAGTTGGTAGGCATACAGGGACCAGGCAGGGCGCGGCATCGGGGGCACTCGAAACGGGGGGCGCAACATTAGCCGAAAGCCGGCCCCGTTTAAAGCGTCAGAGCAAGGGTTTTATCGCCGGCCAGGCATTTTCCAGCAAGCGCTGCTGGGCACCCTGGGCCGGGTGGATGCCATCGGCCTGCATCAACTCAGGCACACCCCCTATTCCTTCGAGGAAAAACGGCACCAATGGCACCTGTTTATCCGCCGCCAGCTGTTCATACACCTTGGCGAATGCGGTGGTATAGCGCACGCCATAATTGGGCGGCAGGCGCATGCCCAACAGCACGACCTTGGCGCCGGCCTGGCGTGCGCTTTCAATCATCGAGGCAAGATTTTGTTGCAATTGCGCAGGCGGCTGCCCACGCAAGCCATCGTTACCGCCCAGCTCCAGCACCACCAGGCTCGGTTTATGGGCTGCAAGCAGCGCCGGCAGCCGCGCCTGGCCACCTGCACTGGTGTCACCGCTGATCGAGGCGTTGACCACTTTATCGTCGAAACCTTCGTCCTTAAGCCGGGTCTGCAACAAAGAGACCCAACCCTGGCGGCTATCCAGGCCAAAACCGGCGCTGATACTATCGCCAACAATCAGCAGTGTTCCCGCCGCCGCGCTCTGGGCCAGGCAATACAGGGCCAGACCGGCACTCAACCACCACACTCGCATCGGATTCTCCATGGGCCCCAGCATTCTCGTTGCGCAGAACCTTAGCAAAGTGGTCCCCAGCGCGGAAGGTGACCTGACCATCCTTCACGCACTCTCCCTCGACCTGGCCCAAGGCGACAGCCTGGCCATCGTCGGCGCCTCGGGCTCCGGCAAGTCGACCCTGCTCGGTTTGCTTGCCGGCCTCGATCAGCCCAGCGCCGGCAAGGTCATCCTCGCCGGCCATGACCTGGCCCCCCTGGATGAGGACCAGCGCGCCCGGGTGCGCGCCGAACATGTGGGCTTCGTGTTCCAGTCGTTCCAGCTGCTCGACAGCCTCAACGCCCTGGAAAACGTGATGCTGCCATTGGAGCTGGACGGCCGCCGGGATGCCCGCGAACACGCGCGCACACTGCTGGAACGGGTCGGCCTCGGCAAGCGCCTGAGCCACACGCCCCGTCAACTGTCGGGCGGTGAGCAGCAGCGGGTTGCTATCGCCCGCGCCTTCGCTGCACAACCGGCGGTGCTGTTTGCCGACGAGCCCACAGGCAACCTCGACAGCCACACGGGCGAGCGCATCAGCGATTTACTGTTCGAGTTGAACAAGGAGCGCGGTACCACCCTGGTGCTGGTCACCCATGACGAACGCCTGGCCCGGCGCTGCCGCCGCCAGATCCGCCTGGACGCGGGGCGCCTGGTGGCCTCGGTGGAGGCCTGATGACCCACATGCCGTTGTCCCGCCTGTGCGGCCTGGCCCTGCGCCAGCTGCTGCGCGACATTCGCGCCAGCGAAGTACGCGTGTTGTTCTTTGCCCTGCTGGTGGCCGTGGCGGCCAGCACCGCCATCGGCTATTTCGGCGCCCGCCTCAACGGCGCCATGCAGCTGCGGGCCAGTGAATTCCTGGGCGCCGACCTGGTGCTGCAAGGCAGCGCCCCGGCCCGTGCGCAGCAGATCGATAGCGGCACTGCACTTGGCTTGCGCCATGCACAGGTGGTCGAATTCACCAGCGTGGTAAGCGGCGACAATGGCATCCAGCTGTCCAGCGTCAAGGCCGCCGACGGCGCTTATCCGTTGCGCGGGCAGGTACGCAGTGCGCCGGCCCCTTATGCCGAGGAGATGCCTGGCGGTGGCCCGGCACCGGGTGAAGCCTGGGTCGAACCCCGCCTGCTGGCGGCGCTGGGCCTGGCGATTGGCGACAGCATCGACGTGGGCATGAAAACCCTGCGCATGAGCCGCGTGCTGACCTACGAACCCGACCGCGCCAACAACTTCTACAGCCTTACCCCCCGGGTGATGATGAACCTGGCCGACCTCGAGGCCACTGGCGTCATTCAGCCGGGTAGCCGGGTTACCTACCGCGACCTGTGGCGTGGCGATACCGAGGTACTGGCCCAATACCGCCAGGCCGTGGAAAAAGACCTGGCCGCCAACCAGCGCCTGCGCGACACCCGCGATGGCAACCAGCAGATCGGCGGCGCCCTGGGCAAGGCCGAACGCTACCTGAACATGGCCAGCCTGGTGGCGGTGCTGCTGGCAGGCGTGGCCGTGGCCCTGTCGGCCAGCCGCTATGCCGCACGCCGCCTGGACGCCAGCGCCCTGCTGCGCTGCCTGGGCCTGTCGCGCCGCCAGGCACTGGGCCTGTATTGCCTGCAACTGGCCATGCTCGGCCTGGTCGCCGCCCTGGCCGGTGCCCTGCTCGGCTGGCTGGCCCAGCTGGGCCTGTTCCGCCTGCTGCAGGGGCTGTTGCCAAGCGTGGTGCCTGCCGGTGGCATCGTTCCGGCCCTGGCCGGCATCGGGACCGGGCTGGTGGCACTGGCCGGTTTCGCCCTGCCGCCGATCGCTGCACTGGGCCAGGTGCCCCCGCTGCGGGTGCTGCGCCGCGACCTGCTGCCGATACCGCCCAGCAGTTGGCTGGTGTATGGCGCCGCGCTGTTTGCCTTGGGCCTGATCATGTGGCGCCTGAGCCTTGACCTGCTGCTCACCTTCGCCTTGCTCGGTGGCGGCCTGGTCGCCGCATTGTTGCTCGGCGGCCTGCTGTTGCTCGGTTTGCGCAGCCTGCGCCAGTTGCTGGCCGGCGCACCGCTGACCTGGCGCCTGGGGTTGGGCCAGCTGCTACGCCACCCCACGGCCGCCGCCGGCCAGGCCCTGGCCTTCGGCCTGATCCTGCTGGCCATGGCCCTGGTCGCCCTGCTGCGCGCCGAACTGCTCGACACCTGGCAAGCCCAACTGCCCAAGGATGCACCCAACCATTTCGCCCTGAACATCCTACCGGATGACCGCGAACCGTTCGCGCAACGCCTGCACCAGGTCAATGCAGCCTCGGCGCCGCTTTACCCGGTTACGCCCGGGCGCCTGGTGCAAATCAACGAGCAGCCGGTGCAGCAAGTTGTCAGCAAAGACTCGGCGGGTGAACGCGCCGTGCAGCGAGACCTTAGCCTGACCTGGGCCGCCGAACTGCCCGAAGGCAATCAACTCACTGCCGGCAGTTGGTGGCAAGCCTTGCCGGCCGACAGCGAAATACCCGGCGTTTCGGTGGAAGCGGAGCTGGCCACCAGCCTGAAACTGCACATGGGCGACCTGCTGACCTTCGACATCGGCGGCCAGCAGCGCCAGGCCAGGGTCAGCAGCCTGCGCAGCGTGCACTGGGACAGCTTCCAGCCAAACTTCTACATGATCTTCCAGCCCGGCACGCTGCAGGGGTTGCCGACCACTTACCTGACCAGTTTCTACCTGGCACCCGGCCACGACCTGGATGTGGTGGCGCTGTCGCGGGCATTTCCGGCGGTGACCATCCTGCAGGTGGACGCCTTGCTCGACCAGCTGCGCAGCATCCTCGCCCAGGTGACCCTGGCGGTGGAGTATGTGCTGTTGTTCGTGCTGGCGGCCGGGCTGGCGGTGCTGTTCGCCGGCTTGCAGGCAACGCTGGACGAACGCATTCGCCAAGGTGCCTTGCTACGTGCGCTAGGGGCGGCGCGGCCATTGCTGGTGAAGGCGCGGCGTATCGAGTTCGGTTTGCTGGGTGCGGCCAGTGGGCTGTTGGCGGCAGTGGGTTGTGAACTGATTACCCTGGTGCTGTATCGCTATGCCTTCGATTTGCAGTGGAGCCCACACCCGTGGCTGCTGGTGTTGCCACTGGCGGGGGCGCTGCTGGTGGGCGGTGCAGGTGTGCTAGGGACGCGGCGGGCGTTGAATGCCAGCCCTTTGGCGGTGTTGCGGGAAACTTGAGTGTTACATTTGCCGGCCTCTTCGCGGGCTCGCCCGCGAAGAGGCCGGCACAAACAACATCAATCTATTGCCCGTACGAGATGCTGTTCACATACCAGGTCGCTTCACCGGTAGGCGTATGCACCAACACCTCATCGCCCTCCTCCTTTTTGAGCAAGGCACGGGCCATGGGCGAATCGATCGAGATGTAGTCGTTACGCCCGTAGATTTCGTCATAACCGACAATGCGAAACTTCATGGTCTCGCCATCATCATTCTCGATCTCGACCCAGGCGCCGAAAAACACCTTGCCTTCCTGCTGCGGCGAATAAGCCACCACCTTCACATCTTCAAGACGCTTTCGCAGATAACGCACCCTGCGGTCGATTTCGCGCAGCAGCTTCTTGTTGTACTGGTAGTCGGCGTTTTCGCTGCGATCCCCCAGGGATGCCGCCCAGGCAACCTTCTGAGTGATCTCCGGGCGATACACCCGCCACAGGTGGTCCAGCTCTTTCTTCAGCGCGTCGTGGCCTTCCGTGGTAATGATGTTGGTGCTCAACAGCGCACTCCTTAGCGGCGGGTAATCAGGCCTTGGCGCGCGATACGGGTGAGGTGGCCAATAACGTCTGCGGCCTCATCCTGCGCCGGAGCCTGGATGACGGCCAGGTCAAAACGGTCATTGCCGTACTGCGCCAGGTGGCAGCCGGTATCGGCGAACTGAATCAGAAATGCGCGCGCCTGGCCCTTGCGTCGAGACAGGCCTTCGAGGTGACGCAAAAGGGTGGGCTGATGCTGGCCGCCGAGCAGAATGCGCGGTGTGCGGGACGCCTGGTTGGCAGGCAATGGGCTTAAACAGACACTGGTACGTGGGCAACTCATGGAGCTTCTCTCCGCCTCGCGAATCCCGCTGGGCAGCGGTGGGAGGCGTCACCGAACCAGCGCTTTAGCGGTATTTCGGATAACCCGGATGGGGGCTTTCCTGCGCCCCGCAAGTAGCTGTTTAAATCGGCGCAGGCGGTATGCTAGAGCTACAAGCGGCAAGATACAAGCCTCAAACCGAAAGTGATCGGCCTGAGGCTTGGATCTTGCCGCATGGGTGGTATCAGCGGGCGATCAGGCGGTCCAGCGAGAAGCGGCCAGCGCCTTCGATCATGACGGCGACAGTGCCCGCCAGCAGGGCCAGGGCGAACTCATAGCCGTTATTGGACATGAACAGGCCGTTGCCGATATGCACCGAGAAGATCGCCACCACCAGGGTCACGGTCAGCGCCAGCGCCGCCGGGCGGGCCAGCAGGCCGATCACCAGGGCCAGGCCGCCGAAGAATTCTGCGCTGCCGGACAGCAAGGCCATCAGGTATCCCGGCGCCAGGCCGATGCTTTCCATCCACTGGCCGGTACCTTCCAGGCCATAACCGCCAAACAGGCCGAAGAGTTTTTGCGCGCCATGCGCCATGAAGATGATGCCAACCAGGATGCGGATCACGCTGAGGCCAGCGCCGGCGCGGGTGGAGAACAGGGCGTTGAGGGTCGTGTTGTTCATGTCGAAGCGTCCTTGAAGCGGAGAAGTTGTGTTGGGTTGGGCGCCATCATAATCAATTCAATAGATATGAAAATGGCAAAAAATCCAACATAACAATCGATAAAATCGATTTTTCAACGCCTCGCTACGCGCTCCAGGACCGCACGCTCGCGGTTGAACGCCAGGAAGTACTTGTTGACGCTATTGACGAAGTTGACCGGCCCCATGCCCACCTGCTCCATGGCGATGCGCTCGGTCTGGAAGAACCACTGGTTGCCGTTGAGGCCGCGCCGCCGAGCCTCCGCACGCATGGCCTGGACCCGCTCGGGGCCGAGGTTGTAGGCCGCCAGTACAAAGGCCATGCGTTCACGCTCGTTGATCTTGGGGCTGGCAAAGAACTTGCGACGGATCAGCGCCAGGTAACGGGCACTGGCTTGTACATTGCCATCTACCGTGGCGGTGTTGCTCACCCCTACCCGCTGTGCCGCCGAAGGCGTTATCTGCATCAGGCCGTGGGCACCGCCAGTGCCACGCGCGGCCGGGTTGAGGGTGGACTCCTTGAAGGCCAGCGCGGCCAGGTTGAGCCAATCGATCTGCTGCGCCTGGCCATGCTTCTGCAGTACTGCACGCACCGAGGCCAGGCGCTGACGATCCTTGCCGGCCAACGGGTTGTGCACCCGGTACTGGCGGCGGTAGATGCGCTCGAAGGCGGCATCCTGGTTGTCCGGTGCACGGTAGCCCTGCAGGAAACGATCGACCGTGGCCAGCAATTGCGGTGCATCGCGCCCTACATACCAACGCATGGCCTGCGGAGCCCCCAGGTGCACCCGGGTGTCCAGGCGCAGGCGTGGCATCACCCGTGCCCAGCGCCGGGCAATGGGTTGCTCGACCACCGTCAGGTGATAGATGCCCGCCTGCACCATCTCCAGCACATCCTCTACCGCCAGCGTTGAGTCGACCCACTCCACCTTGATCGGGGGCCGTTTGCGCAACGCCAGTTGCTGGTTGACCTGCTGGATCAGCGGCCCGGCGGCACTGGCACTGGTCAAGGCCACGGTGCGCCCGGAAAGCTGTTCGACCTTGCTGAAGCTTCGCTCGCCTTTGCGCCCAACCAGCGTCAGCGGCACCTGGTCGAGAATCGGCGCACTGCTGCTGACACCGCGCACGGTGCCGGGGTCAAGCAGCTCGCCCGGCGCTGCCAGGTCACCCTCGCCGCGGGCCAGTGCGCCTAGCAGTTGTTCCTTGGCCCGTGGGATGAGCTTGAGTTGAATCTCCTGGCCATCGGCGGCACGAGCATTGAGGTAATGCTCCAGGGCGCGCAGGCGGTAGTATTCGATGCCGACCGGCTCACCCTTGACTTCGCCTGAGCTGTTACGGCTTTGATTGACCAGCACCCGCAACACCTGGCTGGAGCGAATCTGTTGCAGGTCGCGCACCTTGGCAGGTGGGATATTCTGCTGCGGCCCCGGCGCGCGCGCATGGGCGGCACCGGACAGGGTCAGCCCAATCGTCAGCCCGAGCGTGAACAGGAAGGTGAGCCAGCATCGCAGCATGCAAAACGTGTCCGTGGTCGGTGGGCGGCATCCATGGTTTGCACCGCCAAGTGAGAAATGACGGCAAAAGACCACGGCAACAGCATGAAGTTCTTGGTTTTTTCAGACAAACGCGGTTTTTGCTATGCTGGCCGCCCCGCGGCACGAGATAGCACCATGCAACTGATCGATATCGGCGTCAACCTGACCAACAGCAGTTTCCACGACCAGCAGGCAGCCATTGTCGAGCGCGCACGTGAAGCCGGTGTAACGCAAATGGTGCTGACAGGCACCAGCCTGGCGGTCAGCGAGCAGGCACTGGAGCTGTGCCAGCAGCTGGATAACAGCGGCGCGCACCTGTTCGCCACGGCAGGCGTACACCCTCACGATGCCAAGGGCTGGGATGCCGGTAGCGAGCGCCGTTTGCGCCAACTGCTGAATGAGCCACGCGTGCGTGCAGTGGGCGAATGCGGTCTGGATTTCAACCGCGACTTCTCCCCTCGCCCGCTGCAGGAAAAAGCCCTGGAAGCCCAGCTGGCCCTGGCTGCGGAACTGCGCCTGCCGGTGTTCCTGCATGAGCGCGACGCCAGCGAGCGTTTGCTGGCGATCCTGAAGGATTACCGCGACCACCTGACCGGCGCGGTGGTGCACTGCTTTACCGGCGAACGCGAGGCACTGTTCGCTTACCTGGACATGGACCTGCACATCGGTATTACCGGCTGGATCTGCGACGAACGCCGTGGCACTCATCTGCACCCGCTGGTAGGCAACATTGCCGAAGGCCGGCTGATGCTGGAAAGCGACGCCCCCTACCTGCTGCCACGCAGCCTGCGTCCCAAGCCGAAGAACGGGCGCAACGAGCCGGCGTTTTTGCCAGAGGTGCTGCGTGAAGTCGCCTTGCACCGGGGCGAATCCGCCGAGCATACGGCTGCTCACACCACCGCAACGGCGCGGGCATTTTTCCAGCTTCCGTGAGCCCTGCGTGCGGGCTGTTGATATGTATCAACATCTTGCTGAGTAGATACAGGCACAATGATGGCACCTTGCCAATATTGTTTCCGCTCAACTCAGAGAAGACCTGCCCATGGGTGCCTGGCTTAGCAATGTTTCCCTGAAGTACAAATTCTGGGCCGTCAACGCGGTGGCCTTTGTCACGACCTTGCTGCTGGTGCTCTACGCCGTGCACCTGGAGCAACGCGCCCGCGCCGAGGCAGCGCAGGCCCAGGCGGCTGCACAAGCCCAGCTGATCGCCGCCTGGCCGGCTGGGCAAGCACTGCCCCGCCTTGCCAATGTCATCAGTTGGCCTGCGGGGCAAACGCCGACGTTCGCCGGTGAGGCGCTCGACCCCCTGCGCAACGCCCAAGGCTGGGTCGAACTGCCAGGCGCCTGGGTCCTCGGAGAAAACCCGCTGCGCGGCGCACAGGTGCTGCGCAACGGTGACCAGCAAGTGGCCGTGGTGGCACAGTCGCCAAGCCTGCGCCAGGTGTTCTTCGACCGCTTCAGTAACTACGCGGTGTGCGTGCTGATCCTGATGCTGGCCATGCTCGGCGCTTCGCAGTTGCTGATCCGCTTCCTGCTCAGCCAGCTCAACACCCTGAAAGACGTGATGCTGCATGTGGAGAAAACCGGTGACCTGGCCGCCCGCGTGCCGCTGGCCTGCGGTGACGAGGTCGGCCAGATGGCCGGGGCCTTCAATGCGATGCAGGCCACCTACCACCGGGTCGTCAGCACTGTTGCCCACACGGCGGCACAACTGGACTCGGGCGCCGCACGCCTGGCCGCCAGCATGAGCGACGTGCGCCACGGCATGCTCGGCCAGCAAAGCGAAACCGACCAGGCCGCCACCGCCATCAACGAAATGTCAGCGACGGTACACCACATCGCCGAGCATGCCGGTGCCACCCGCGACCTGTCGCAAACCGCCGACACGTTGGCCGGCAGTGGCAAAGAGGTGGTCAGCCGGGTACAGGACTCGATTTCCGGGCTTTCCAGCGGCGTGCAGCAAACTGCCGAAATGATTCGCCAACTGGCCGACGACAGCCAGAAGATCAACGGCGTGGTCAGCGTGATCCACAGCATCGCCGAGCAAACCAACCTGCTGGCGCTCAACGCTGCCATCGAAGCAGCCCGTGCTGGCGACCTGGGGCGTGGCTTTGCCGTGGTGGCCGATGAGGTGCGCAACCTGGCCAAGCGCGTGCAAACCTCTACCGACGAAATCACCACCATGGTCTCGGCCCTCCAATCGGGCACCCGCGATGCGGTGGAGTTCATGCAGGAAAGCTCTTACAAAGCCGACGACTGCGTGCGACAAGCCCAGGAGGCCGGCGAAGCGCTGGCCGAGATTACCGGCGCAGTGGCGCAGATGCGCGAAAGCAACACCCAGATCGCCGTGGCCGCCGAGCAACAAAGCCAGGTGGCCGAGGAAATGAACCGCGCCGTGGTGAGCATCCGCGATGTCACCGAGCAGACCGTGCAGCAGACGGTGGGCTCGGCCACCACCAGCAGCGAACTGGCGACCCTTGCCGGCGAACTCAGCAAGGCCATTGGCCAGCTCAAGCTATAGTCACCATAGCCAGCCTCGATTGGCCCCCGTCCGGAGGCCGCACTAAGCTTTGGGCATGACCGTGAGGAAATGCCCATGAGCAAGCGTCTGCCCAACCTGCCCGCCTGGCAGTGGCGTGGCTACCACCACAACCACCGCCACCCAACCAACCTCGTGCTGCACCTGATTGCCGTGCCGCTGTTCATTCTGGGTGCGCTATTGGTTCTGTCCGGCCTGTTCGCCCTGGATCTGGGGCAGATTGCTGTTGGCGTGATCGCCCTGATTGCGGGGCTTGGCTTGCAGCGCCAGGGGCACCGGCTGGAAGCCGAGCAGCCTGAGCCGTTCGCCAATCGTCAGGACGCCGTGCAGCGATTGCTGACCGAGCAGTTCATTACCTTTCCACGCTTTGTGCTGAGCGGGGCGTGGTGGAAGGCCTGGCGGGAGCGGCACAAGCACCGGCATTGATGCCAGGCGCTGTTTTGCGCTCTCAGGATTGATCAGGCAAATACGGTCACGGTCTGCCGGCTCAGGGCCAGCAACTCGCCCTCTGCCGTCCAAAGGGCGGCCGCAGCATGCCCATAGCCATCCCGCGCATGTTCGGTTTCCACGCAATAGCGGCACCAGTCCAAGGTCGACAATTTCGCAATAGGCTGGATGAACTCGATGGTCCAGGTCAGCGTACTGCCTGCAGCCGGTTGTTTGAGAAACGGCATCAGGCTCGGCGGCCAGGCATCGACCAGCGCCAGCAGGTGTGCTTCATTGACCTGTTCTTCTGCCACGTCCCGCAACCGCACCCAACCGCCCATCTTGCGCGACTGATTGCCACTGAACGGCAACCCGCCCACCGCCCAGCGCAATGCGACATGGCGCATGAACTCAGGTGTGACGCCTTTGATATAGGGCAGTTCAGGTGCGGCGTCTTCAAGCGCTTTCATTTCAATGGCCGGTAATGCCGGCACATCGACGACAGATGGCCGCCCCGCGCCGAAATTGCCTTGCACCAAGGTCACCACCTGGCCCTCCTGGACCGCGCGGCCCAGCAAGGTGCTGACAGCCTTGCCTTCGCGCAGCACCTCCACCTCGAAGCGAATGGGCACGTCCGCGGCCGCAGGCGCTACGAAGCTGATGGCCAGCGAGCGTACCGGGCGGCTGTCGGTGAGCTTGAGGTGCATGGCCTCATAGACCATGGCCGCCATCAGCCCGCCAAAGGCAGCGCGGCCTTGGGCCCAGCTGGGCGGGATGCTGACGGCTTCCGGGTTGGCTCGCACAGCGTCGAGCAGTTGATTGAAATTCATGGGCCGGCTCCTGCCTGCAGAAAGGGTCTGCCCATCCTAGCCAGCAAACCCTGGGCGATCAGCCCGCATATCGGTCATTGTTCGGGCTAACGCCGCGCCAGTGCCTGCAACAAGGCATCCAGCGTCACGTCCGACTGGCGCTCGGCTTCGTGTAACTCCTGCTCCCAGTTCGCTTGACAGGGGGCAAGGTCTGCATGGTCGCGCGCCTGCAGCAGCCACTGCAGCCGGTCATGCCAGCCCCCCAGGTCGCTCTGCGCCTTTTTCAGCAAGCGCTGCAGCTTTTTCCCGGCGTGGTCGAGCTGCGGGTAGGCTTCATCGCCATAGCGCGCACGCTTGATCAGCAAGCGCAGCCGGTGACGGTCGTGAGCCGGATCCCGCAAGGCTTTGTGCAATGTACGCCACTGCTTGACCAGGCGCTTGTCGATGCGCTTGCCCAGTGACTGGGTCAGCCCCTCACGGCCGGCTGCCCGCAAAAACAACGGAAACGCGTCGACAATCGCCAGCACACGCGCCAGCTGGGCGCTGGCAGCGACGCTGGCGAAGGTTCTGTCCCGCCCTTCCAGACGCCGCTGCCCGACCGCGACGTGGCCGCGCCCGATCAGTTCGGCGGCCAGCACCTCACGATCGCGCAGCGGCGTGGTCAGGGTACCCAAGGCCTTGGCGGCATCCTCCAGCTGTTCCACGCCTGGCAACCCGCGCAGGGGCCTGAGCAGGCTGCGCAGACGGCGCAAGGTGATACGCAGGTCATGCAGCGCCTCGCTGTCGGTATTGGCAGCCAGGCGCTCGCGGCACGCCAGCAGGCGTACCTGCACGGCCAGCATCTGGGCAACTACATGATCGAGCATGGCAGACATAAGACGCTCCTCGGTCAGCGCCCGGCGCGCGACTCACGAATGTAGAACCGCGCCTTCTCAGCCTTGCGGGTACAGCTTTCGTAGCCTTCGAACTGCTGCTGGGTCTTCGCGCCGGTCAGCAGCGACAAGGCTTTGGAGTAGCTCACGGCACCGGCAAAGCCTTCGGCTTTGGCCAGGTCCAGCTCCTTCCAGGCGGCATCCAGCTGGGTGGCGCAGCTGTCACGGTAGGCCGTCTTGCCCGCGCAGCCTGCCAAGGCCAGGGCAATCAGTGGAAGGCAGATCCAGGCTTTCATCGGTAAGACCTCAATGGTAAAAAAACGGTGGCTGTTCGACGCCCGGGCAACTGAAAAGTGCCCTGCCCAGCCAACTTTGCGTGGCCAGCATTATCACAGTAGCTCAGTGCGATCTACATTGAAGCACAGGCCGCCAAAGGTGCATTGTAGGACCATGGTTGCACGGCCCGAGGAATGTTCATGAGTAAACGCGTGGCACTGGTATTGGGATCGGGCGGCGCCCGGGGATATGCGCACATTGGCGTGATTGAGGAAATCGAGCGCCGGGGCTACGACATCGCCTGCATCGCCGGTTGTTCCATGGGGGCGGTGATTGGCGGCATCTACGCCGCCGGCAAGCTGGAAGACTACCGCAACTGGATCGAGAGCCTCGACTACCTGGATGTACTGCGCCTGGTGGACGTGAGCTTTCGCCTCGGCGCCATTCGTGGCGACAAGGTGTTCGGGCAGATCCGCAAGATCGTCGGCGAGATCAACATCGAACAACTGCGCATCCCCTACACGGCGGTTGCCGCCGACCTCACCAACCAGCAGGAAATCTGGTTTCAGGAGGGTTGCCTGCACCAGGCCATGCGCGCCTCGGCCGCCATCCCCAGCCTGTTCACGCCGGTGATGCAGGGCAATCGCATGCTGGTCGACGGCGGCATCCTCAACCCGCTGCCGATCGTGCCGGTGGTGTCCAGCCACTGCGACCTGATCATCGCGGTCAACCTCAACGCCACCAACCAGAAGCAGTATCAATTGCCGGTGATCGAGCGCCCGGCGGCGTTCAAGATGCGTTTTGACTCCCTGTTGAGCTCATTGGGCTCTCGTTTGCCGTTCCGGCGCAAGCCGGCGGAAGAGCTGATACGCATCGAACAGGAGATCGTTGCCGAAGGGCTGGCGCCGCCGAACCCGTGGCTGGCAGATGCCGCCAACCCGGAAGGCCAGCAACCGGCAGCGGCACCCGAGCACGAGGGGGCGCCCAAGTCGGCGACCGGCTCGTTCATCATTGACAACGTGGGGCCGGCTTCGCTGCTGGACTTGATCAACCAGAGCTTCGAAGTGATGCAGACCTCGCTGGCGCAGTACAAGATCGCCGGCTATCCACCGGATGTACTGATCAACGTGCCCAAGCGGGTGTGCCGGTTTTTCGAGTTTTACAAAGCGCCGGAGCTGATTGCCCTGGGGCGGGAGATTGCGCGGGATACGCTGGATAACTATGAGGGTGTAAAGCGCTAGCGCAGAAATGAAACAGGCCGCACGAGGCGGCCTGTTTCTTCATGCAGCGATCACCTTAGTAACGGGTGATGTCTGCATTGGCTTCCAGCTGTTTGCGGTAAGCCGCAAAGTCCTGCTGGCCAGCGCGCGACGCGAGGTAGCGGCGGATCTGCTGCTTCTCTTCGTCGGTGGCGGTGGCGCCTTCGTTAACACCCTTGAGCTGCAGCACCACCAGGCTACCGTCACGCAGCACTACGCTGCCGTAAACCGGCTTGTCCTTGGCCTGCGGCTTGCCGAGGCGGAACAGTGCCTGCAGTTCGGCCGGGTCAATACCGTCCTCGCCACGGGTAACAGCCTCATAGGCCTTCCAGCCCTGCCCTTCATGCACGCTGCCCGCTGCGATGGAGCCGTCACGCAGGCCGGCAATCAGCTTGTCTGCCTTGGCCTTGAGTTCGGCGGTCGCCTTGTCTTTGGCCAGCTGCTCGCTGATGTTCTTGGCCACGGCCTCCAGCGGCAGTTGCTCCGGCTTGCGGTGCTCCTTGACGCGCAGTACCACGGTGGTTTCCGGGTCGAGCTCGATGGCGGTGCTGTTGGCACCTTCGTCCAGCACTTCCTCGGAGAACGCAGCCTGTACCACGGAACGGTTGGCAGTGATGCCTTCGCCACCCTCGCGGCCGAAGGCTGCGGAGGTGTGCACCTTGAGGTTCAGGTCCTGGGCCGGCTGAGCCAGGTCGGAGGCCTCGTAGGCAGCATCCTGCAGCTGCTTGCTGGCGTCGACGTAACGCTGCTCGACCAACGGGATCTTCAGGTCGCGGGTCAGTTTGTCCTTCAGGCTGGCGAAGCTCGGCACTTCTGGCGCTTGCACGCCCAGCAGCTTGATCAGGTGGTAGCCGAACTCGGTGCGTACCGGGGTCGATACCTGGCCATCCTGCAGCTTGTACAGCGCGTCTTCAAAGGCCGGGTCGTACACGCCCGGGCCGGCGAAGCCGAGGTCACCACCGTTGTTGGCCGAGCCTGGGTCCTGAGAGAACTCCTTGGCCAATGCGGCAAAGTCTTCACCCTTGGCCAGACGCTGCTCAATCTCTTCAGCACGGGCCTTGGCCTGGGCGTCGGTGACTTTATCGTTGACCTCAATGAGGATGTGCGCGGCATGGCGCTGTTCCGCGAGGTTGGCGATTTCTTTCTCGTACTGGGCCTTGAGCTCTTCGTCGGTCACGTTGACCTGGTCGAAGAACGCCGACTTCTTCAGCTCGATGTAGTCGATCACCACCTGGTCAGGCGACATGAACTCCTTGGCGTGCTGGTCGTAGTGCGCCTTGACCTCTTCGTCGCTGACCTTGACCGAGGCCGGGTCGGCCTTGAAGGTCAGGGAAGCGAAGTCGCGGGTCTGCTTCTCCAGGCGGGCGAAAGCATCCACCTGCTGGTCGGTGACGAAGCTGCTGCCGGCCAGGCCGGTGCGCAGCTGGCCAATGAGCATTTCCTCGGCAAGCATGTCACGGAACTGCATGCGGCCGTAGCCCATCTGGCGGATGACCTGGTCGAAGCGGTCAGCACTGAACTTGCCGTCCACCTGGAATTCCGGCGTCTGCAGGATCACCTGATCCAGCGCGGCTTCGGAGAAGGCGAACTTGGCATCTTCGGCGCCTTGCAGCAGCAGCTTGCGGCTGATCAGGCCCTTGAGGGCCTCTTCACGCAACAATTTGTCATCCAGCAGCGCCGGGTCGAAATCCTTGCCCAACTGTTGCATCAGCTGACGGCGCTGCATGTCAGCGGCCTGGCTGAGCTCGTTCTGGCTGATGGTCTGGCCGTTCACCTTGGCGGCGTCCTGGCTATGGGTGGCGGCCTGGAAAATGGCTTCAAAGCCGGTCAACGCCATCAACACGACGATAAGGCCGATGATGGTCTTGGCAATCCAACCTTGTGAATTGTCCCTGATATTTTGCAGCATGCGTCCCCCAGAAACGGCTGTACCACTGCGTCGACAACCGCGGAGCGTGGGTAGAATCCTGATAAAAGAAAGGCGCATCCGAGGATGCGCCTTTGCTTAGCAAACGTGTCAGGCGGGAACGTTTGCGCCCCGCCATCACCGTGCTCGGACCAGGCCAGGCCGGGTCCGGCTGAAAGACGACTTAGTTGACGGCGTCTTTCAGGCCTTTGCCTGCCTTGAAACCTGGAACCTTGGCGGCTTCGATCTTGATCGCCTTGCCGGTTTGCGGGTTACGGCCAGTGCGCTCGGCGCGCTCCTTGACCGAGAAGGTACCGAAGCCAACCAGTACCACATCGTCACCTTGCTTCAGGGCGCCGGTGACGGATTCGATGACTGCGTCCAGCGCACGGCCGGCTACAGCTTTCGGGATGTCAGCAGATGCGGCGATAGCGTCAATCAGTTCCGACTTGTTCACTCTAAGTCCCCTTATTTCTCTATTGAGTTTGTTTCTAAGTATGTAATGAAAAGCTTATGAAACGTGCGCTGGGTGGCCTGATGACAATAGCGTGCCGCTTTATAGCAAGGCCCCGAAAAAACTGTCAAGGAAAGCCCCCCAGCCAAAAACTACTAATGCGTGCTGATTCGTTCCTTAGCATCGCCGTCGCGCTTTTCATCTTTGGCGACAATCTCCGGAGCCACATCTGGCAAGGGCTCCGGGGCGTATTGCAGCGCAATTTGCAGGACTTCGTCAATCCATTTGACCGGTTTGATCTGCAGATCCTGTTTGATATTTTCAGGAATCTCCTTCAAATCGCGAACATTCTCCTCGGGAATGATCACCGTCTTGATCCCGCCACGGTGTGCCGCCAGCAGTTTTTCCTTCAACCCGCCAATGGCCAGCACCTGGCCACGCAGGGTAATTTCGCCGGTCATGGCAACATCGGCGCGCACCGGAATCTGCGTCAGCGCCGACACCAGCGCGGTGCACATGCCGATACCGGCACTTGGGCCATCCTTCGGCGTAGCGCCTTCCGGCATGTGGATATGCACGTCATGCTTCTCGTGGAAGTCGGCGGCAATACCCAGGCTGCGGGCGCGGCTACGCACCACGGTCTGTGCGGCAGTGATCGACTCGACCATCACATCGCCCAACGAGCCGGTCTTGATCAGCTGGCCTTTGCCGGGGATGACCACGGCTTCGATGGTGAGCAGTTCGCCGCCCACCTGGGTCCATGCCAGGCCGGTGACCTGGCCGATCTGGTCCTGTTGCTCGGCCAGGCCGTAGCGGAACTTGCGCACGCCCAGCAGGTGTTCCAACTGCTCGCTGGCCACCTTGACCTTGACCTGCTTCTGTCCGGTATGTTCCTTGACCACCTTGCGGCATACCTTGGCAATTTGCCGCTCCAGGCCCCGCACACCGGCTTCGCGGGTGTAATAGCGGATGATGTCGCGGATCGCCGAAACGTCGACTTCCAGCTCTTCTTTCTTCAAGCCGTTGGCCTTGACCTGCTTGGGCACCAGGTACTTGACCGCGATGTTGATCTTCTCGTCCTCGGTGTAGCCCGGCAGGCGGATGACTTCCATGCGGTCGAGCAGCGCCGGCGGGATGTTCATCGAGTTCGAGGTGCACAGGAACATCACGTCCGAGAGGTCGTAATCAACCTCCAGGTAGTGGTCGTTGAAGTTGTGGTTCTGCTCCGGGTCGAGCACTTCCAGCAGCGCCGAGGCCGGGTCGCCACGCATGTCGCTGCCCATTTTGTCGATTTCGTCGAGCAGGAACAGCGGGTTGCGCACGCCCACCTTGGTCATCTTCTGGATGAGACGGCCTGGCATGGAGCCAATGTAGGTGCGGCGGTGACCACGAATTTCGGCTTCGTCACGCACGCCACCCAAGGCCATGCGCACGAACTTGCGGTTGGTAGCGGCCGCGATCGACTCGGCCAGCGAGGTCTTGCCGACACCGGGAGGGCCGACCAGGCACAGCACCGGGCCACGGATTTTCTTGACGCGCTTTTGCACGGCAAGGTATTCGAGGATGCGTTCCTTGACCTCTTCCAGGCCATAGTGGTCGGCATCGAGAATTTCCTCGGCCTTGGCCAGGTCCAGGCGCACTTTGCTCTGGGCCTTCCACGGTACCTGCACGAGCCAGTCGAGGTACGAGCGCACCACGGTGGCTTCGGCCGACATCGGCGACATCTGCTTGAGCTTGTTCAGCTCGGCCTGGGCCTTGGTGAGGGCATCCTTGGGCAGGCCAGCGGCTTCGATGCGCTTTTTCAGCTCTTCGACTTCGTTGTGGCCTTCATCGCCATCGCCGAGTTCTTTCTGAATGGCCTTCATCTGCTCATTCAGGTAGTACTCGCGCTGGCTGCGTTCCATCTGCTTCTTGACCCGGCCGCGAATGCGCTTTTCTACCTGCAGCAGGTCGATTTCGGCATCCAGCAGCGCCAGCACGTGCTCGACACGGGTTGGCAGGTCGACGATTTCGAGAATTTCCTGCTTCTGCTCGATCTTCAGGGCCATGTGGGCGGCCATGGTATCGACCAGACGCCCTGGCTCTTCGATGCTGTTCAGCGAAGACAGCACTTCGGCAGGGACCTTCTTGCCCAGTTGTACGTATTGCTCGAACTGCGACAGCAACGTGCGCACGAACACTTCCGACTCGCGCTCGGCGGCGTCGGTTTCGTCGATCAGGGAGACTTCGGCACGGATGTGCCCTTCTACTTCGGTGAAACGCTCGACAGCGCCACGCTGCTCGCCTTCGACCAGCACCTTGACGGTGCCATCAGGCAGCTTCAGCAGTTGCAGCACGGTGGCAACGGTACCGACGCGGTACAGGGCGTCCTCGCCCGGGTCGTCGTCGGCCGGGTTCTTCTGGGCCAGCAGAAGGATCTGCTTTTCGCCCGTCATCGCGGCCTCGAGGGCCTCGATAGATTTTTCGCGCCCCACGAACAGCGGGATAACCATGTGCGGGTAAACAACGACATCGCGCAATGGCAAAAGAGGCAAGTCGAGGGTGGTCTTCATGATTTCGCCTCTACAGCGGCCTTATGGCCGGAAACCGGTGGAAATGATGCTTGGACCTAATGTGGGGGTACACTTGGGAAATTACAAGCGCTAGCGCAGGAAAAGCAGAAAGGGGCCCGTAGGCCCCCTCCTTGCTTGCAACCGTGAACCGGCCTTTGCCTGAATCAGGCGTCTGGCGCGGCCTTGGCTTGCGGCTCGCTGTTTTCGTAGATCATCAGCGGCTGCGAGGTACCCTCGATGACGCTCTCATCGATCACCACCTTGCTGACATCCTTCTTGGAAGGGATCTCGTACATGGTGTCGAGCAGCACGCCTTCGAGGATCGAACGCAGGCCACGGGCGCCAGTCTTGCGCTCCAGAGCCTTGCGGGCAACGGCCTTGAGTGCATCACTGCGGAACTCGAGGTCGACGCTTTCCATCTCGAACAGCTTGGCATACTGCTTGGTCAGGGCATTCTTCGGCTCGGTGAGAATCTGCATCAGCGCAGCCTCGTCCAGCTCGTCGAGGGTCGCCAGCACCGGCAGACGGCCAACGAATTCCGGAATCAGGCCAAACTTGACCAGATCGTCCGGCTCGACCTCACGCAGGGACTCACCAACCTTCTTGCCCTCTTCCTTGCTGCGCACTTCGGCGCCAAAACCGATACCACCTTTGGTGGAGCGGTTCTGGATAACCTTTTCCAGGCCCGAGAACGCACCACCACAGATGAACAGGATGTTGCGGGTATCAACCTGCAGGAATTCCTGTTGCGGGTGTTTACGGCCACCTTGCGGCGGAACCGAAGCCACGGTGCCTTCGATCAGTTTCAACAACGCCTGCTGCACGCCCTCGCCCGAAACGTCACGGGTGATGGACGGGTTGTCCGACTTGCGCGAGATCTTGTCGATCTCGTCGATGTAGACAATGCCCATCTGGGCCTTTTCCACGTCGTAGTCGCACTTCTGCAACAGCTTCTGGATGATGTTCTCGACGTCCTCACCCACATAACCGGCTTCGGTCAGGGTGGTGGCGTCGGCAATGGTGAACGGTACGTTCAACAGGCGTGCCAGGGTTTCGGCGAGCAGGGTCTTGCCCGAGCCGGTCGGCCCGATGAGCAGGATGTTGCTCTTGCCCAGTTCGACTTCGTCACCCTTCTTGTCACGCTGGTTCAGGCGCTTGTAGTGGTTGTACACCGCTACGGCCAGCACCTTCTTCGCGCGCTCCTGACCAATGACGTACTGGTCCAGGATGCCGCTGATTTCTTTCGGCGAAGGTAATTTGTGCGCGCTGCTCTCGGCCTGGGCTTCCTGCACCTCCTCACGGATGATGTCATTGCACAGGTCGACGCACTCGTCGCAGATAAATACCGAGGGCCCGGCAATCAGTTTGCGCACTTCGTGCTGGCTTTTGCCGCAGAAGGAGCAATAAAGCAATTTGCCGCTGTCCTCGCCGTTACGGGTGTCAGTCATTCGATCGATCCAATCCGGTAGGCTTGCAACACAAGATGAAGGCAATTGCGGGCTTTTTCAAGTCCGCAGGTAGGCGCTTTGCGCACCTACCTGCTCTGGCACCCCGGTTCAGGAGGCCAGTTGCCGCTTGTCGTAGACCGAGTCGATCAGGCCGTACTCGGCCGCGCGCGAGGCGCTCATGAAGTTGTCACGTTCGGTGTCGCGCTTGATGGTCTCGAGGTCCTGGCCGGTGTGGTAGGCCAGCAGCTCGTTCAGACGGGCCTTGATATTGAGAATTTCCTGGGCATGGATCTCGATATCGGTCGCCTGCCCCTGGAAGCCGCCCAACGGCTGGTGGATCATCACGCGCGAGTTCGGCAGGCAGTGACGCTTGCCCTTGGCACCGGCAGCCAGCAGGAAGGCGCCCATGCTGCAGGCCTGGCCGATGCAGATGGTCGAAACGTCCGGCTTGATGAACTGCATGGTGTCGTAAATCGACATGCCGGCGGTGACGGAGCCACCCGGCGAGTTGATGTACAGATGGATATCCTTGTCCGGGTTTTCCGCTTCAAGGAACAGCAGTTGCGCAACGACGAGGTTGGCCATGTAGTCCTCTACCGGGCCGACCAGGAAAATTACACGCTCCTTCAACAGGCGCGAGTAGATGTCGTAAGCGCGTTCGCCACGGGCGGACTGCTCGATAACCATCGGGACCAGGCCGCCTGCGGCCTGGATGTCAGAGCTCTGCTGAATATAAGAATTGCGGGACATGTCCTGCGCTCACTCCCAAATAGTCATGGCTTGAATACGCACAAGCCAGCTCGAAGGCTGGCTTGTGGGGGTTTCCTACGAGAGAACCGTATTACTCAGCTTCGGCAGGAGCCTGTGCTGGTTTAACGGCATCTTCGTACGAGACCGACTTGTCGGTCACAGTCGCTTTCTGCAGAACAGTATCTACAACTTGTTCTTCCAGCACAACCGAACGCACTTCGTTCAGTTGCTGGTCGTTCTTGTAGTACCAGGCGATGACCTGCTCAGGCTCCTGGTAAGCCGAAGCCATTTCTTCGATCATTTCGCGAACCTTGGCGTCGTCCGGCTTCAGTTCGAACTGCTTGACCACTTCAGCAACGATCAGGCCCAGCACAACGCGGCGCTTGGCTTGCTCTTCGAACAGCTCGGCTGGCAGTTGCTCTGGCTTGATGTTGCCACCGAACTGCTGAACAGCCTGCACGCGCAGACGGTTGACTTCGTTTTCCAGCAGGGCTTTGGGCACTTCGATCGGGTTGGCGGCCAGCAGACCGTCCATGACCTGGTTCTTGACCTTGGTCTTGATCGCCTGACGCAGTTCACGCTCCATGTTCTTGCGAACTTCGGTGCGGAAGCCTTCCAGGGTCGATTCCTTGATGCCGAACTGGGCGAAGAATTCTTCGTTCAGCTCTGGCAGCACAGGGGCGGCAACGCTGTTGACGGTGATGGTGAACTCAGCGGCTTTGCCAGCCAGGTCCAGGTTCTGGTAGTCCTCTGGGAAGGTCACGTTGACAACGCGCTCTTCGCCAGCCTTGGCGCCAACCAGGCCGTCTTCGAAGCCTGGGATCATGCGGCCGGAGCCCAGTACCAGCTGGGTGCCCTTGGCCGAACCACCGGCGAACACTTCACCGTCGACCTTGCCGACGAAGTCGATGTTGACCTGGTCATCGTTCTGCGCGGCGCGCTCGACGGCTTCAAAGCGGGTGTTCTGCTTGCGCAGCACTTCCAGCATGTTGTCCAGGTCGGCGTCAGCCACTTCGGCGCTCAGGCGCTCGACGTTGATCGACTCCAGGCCGGCAACGGTGAACTCAGGGAACACTTCGAAGGTGGCGACGAATTCCAGGTCCTTGCCCTTTTCGAAGGACTTGGGCTCTACTGCCGGAGCGCCAGCCGGGTTCAGCTTCTGCTCGACGATGGCTTCGTAGAAGGAAGCCTGGACCAGGTCACCGAAAGCCTCTTGGCGGGCATCGGCCTCGAAGCGCTGACGGATCACGCTCATTGGCACCTTGCCTGGGCGGAAGCCGGCAACCTTGGCGCGCTTGGCAGTCTGTTGCAGACGCTTGTTGACTTCGTTCTCGACGCGCTCGGCCGGAACGGCGATGGTCATGCGGCGCTCGAGAGCGGAAGTGTTTTCAACAGAAACTTGCATGGATATTCCTCGTTGCACAGACGTTAGCCGGCGTTAGCCCGACTCCAGAATCAAGGGCAAGTATTCTAGTGAGTCGCGCAGCAGAAGTCACCCCACTCGGGACGACGGGAAACCACGCCGGTCGATTAACTTTCAAGGCCCGCACGGCGCACCGCCAGACCTGTTTCAATAAGGGCCGCACGACACCTGGGGCGCCCTACAGCCGAAATACCTTGTCAAACAACTGCCAACAACGATTTCGCTTCCTTTATTCAGGGTCGATTTCGTTGAACTGGCAGTACTCTTCCCATTGCATCCCCAGCGCCTCGGCGACCTCGCGGTGCGTCTCCAGGCGCATGGCCTGCAGTTGCTCCGGAGTTTCGGCGATCAGTTGCAGGGCCAGCTCCCAAGGCTGGATACCCTGCTCCTCGGCCGCATCCTCGAATGCCCATTCGATCTGCTGGGCCTGCTCGCGCGGATCCAGCTCGCGGACCTCTTCGAGCAGCTGCGGACTGGCCTCGGCAAAGCGCTGTAGCGCCAGGGCCTGACGGGCTTCTTTTGCGATCATCGGGTTGTTCCTCTGCCGGCCAACTGGGCCGTTGTTTCAACCGGCTGAAATCTAACAGCTTTTATTGGGGTGTCACCAGAGGATTGCAAGGGGGAATTGCGTCGCGGTCGCTAGTTTCTGGCGTGAGGTTTGTGGCGCTCGATCTCACAGGCGCCAGAACACTCAAGACATGCACACCGCAGCCACACAACCCCAAAACAAAAAGGCGCCCGATCTCACGATCAAGGCGCCTTTTCAAGAATATGGGGTGGACGATGGGAATCGAACCCACGACAACTGGAATCACAATCCAGCGCTCTACCAACTGAGCTACGCCCACCATATTGCAGTCTTGCGATGTTGCGGTACTACCTTACAGAAGCATGGTGCGGACGAAGAGACTCGAACTCTTACAGCTTGCGCCGCTGGAACCTAAATCCAGTGTGTCTACCAATTTCACCACGTCCGCGTAACGCTTAAAACAAAGGCGCCAGATGCTATCGAGGCGCCCTTGAAAAATATGGGGTGGACGATGGGAATCGAACCCACGACAACTGGAATCACAATCCAGCGCTCTACCAACTGAGCTACGCCCACCATATTGCATTACCGCCTACTTGCGTGCCAAAGCTGCCTAATGGCGCACCCGGCAGGACTCGAACCTGCGACCATCCGCTTAGAAGGCGGATGCTCTATCCAGCTGAGCTACGGGCGCTTAAGCTTGAAGCCTAACCGAACGAGACCTTAACAGATAACTGCTAAACCACTCATTCTGCCCGACTTAGCCAACCAGTGCTAGGCTGTGCCCGACAAGTGCGGCGAATCTTATAGTCGACCCTGTACCTCGTCAACACCTTTTTAAAAAAAATTTAAATTATTTAAGGGGTTAGGGGATTTGCCCGACCACCCGCCTTTGCCCGTGGGCCGTGTCGTGCGAGAATGCGCGCTCTTTATTGTTTCCTTCTCGATGGTTAATCACGCGTCTATGACTGCACACCTAATCGATGGCAAGGCGATCGCCGCCAACCTGCGCAAGCAGATCGCTCAACGTGTCGTGGAGCGTCGCCAGCAAGGCCTGCGTACGCCGGGCCTGGCAGTGATCCTGGTCGGCACCGACCCCGCCTCCCAAGTCTATGTCTCGCACAAGCGCAAGGACTGCGAAGAGGTCGGCTTCATTTCGCAGGCATTCGACCTGCCCAGCGAGACCTCGCAGCAGGCCCTGACCGAGCTGATCGACCGCCTCAATGACGACCCGGCTGTCGACGGCATCCTGCTGCAGTTGCCGCTGCCGGCGCACCTGGACGCCTCGCTGCTGCTCGAGCGCATTCGCCCGGACAAGGATGTGGACGGTTTCCACCCGTATAACATCGGCCGCCTGGCCCAGCGCATCCCGCTGCTGCGCCCGTGCACGCCGAAAGGCATCATGGCCCTGCTGGAAAGCACAGGCCAGGACCTGTACGGCATGGATGCGGTGATCGTTGGTGCTTCCAACATCGTGGGTCGCCCGATGGCCATGGAACTGCTGCTGGCCGGCTGCACCGTCACCGTCTGCCACCGCTTCACCAAAGACCTGGCTGGCCATGTCGGGCGCGCCGACCTGGTGGTCGTGGCCGCCGGCAAGCCGGGCCTGGTCAAGGGTGAGTGGGTCAAGGAAGGCGCTATTGTCATCGACGTGGGCATCAACCGCCAGGAAGACGGCAAGCTGGTCGGCGACGTGGTCTACGAGACCGCCCTGCCGCGCGCTGGCTGGATCACGCCGGTGCCGGGTGGCGTCGGGCCGATGACCCGTGCCTGCCTGCTGGAAAACACGCTGTATGCGGCAGAAGAGCTGCACAAGTAACACGGCGCAAAATGAAAACGGCACCTCTGGCAGGTGCCGTTTTTTTTGCCTGTGGTTAATCACTGAGCTTAGGCGATCACTTCCTGGCCGCTTCCCACGATTTAAGCAGCTCGTTGTAGCTGACCGTCTCGCCCTTGGGTTTTTCGTTGGCCAGCTTGGGTTTCGGAGCACCCGGCTGGTCGAACCAGTACTGGGCATCCTTCTCCGGGTTCAGCTTGGGCGCACAGGTGGCCTGGGCATTGGACCGTTGCAAGCGTTCCATCATGCGGTCCTGATCCCGCGCCAGGCCATCCAGCGCTTCCTGCGGGGTCTTCTCGCCGCTGGCCACCTCGGCGATATGGCTCCACCACAACTGCGCCAACCGTGGATAATCCGGTACGTTGGTACCGGTGGGTGTCCACTGCACCCGTGCCGGGCTGCGGTAGAACTCCACCAGCCCACCCAGCTTGGGTGCCAGGTCGGTCATGGCCTGGGAGTTGATGTCCGACTCGCGAATCGGCGTCAGGCCGACGATGGTCTTCTTCAGCGAGACGGTCTTGGAGGTGACGAACTGGGCATACAACCACGCTGCCAGGCGTTGCTTCTCGGGGGTGGACTTGAAGAACGTCCACGATCCCGTGTCCTGATAGCCCAGCTTCATTCCCTCCTCCCAATAAGGTCCCTTCGGCGAGGGCGCCATGCGCCACTTCGGCGTGCCATCGGCATTCACCACCGGCAATCCGGGCTTGGTCATGTCGGCGGTAAACGCGGTGTACCAGAAGATCTGCTGGGCGATGTTGCCCTGCGCCGGCACCGGCCCCGCCTCGGAGAAGGTCATGCCCTGCGCTTCCTTGGGCGCATAGGCACGCATCCAGTCCACGTACTTCTGGGTGGCATATACAGCGGCCGGGCCGTTGGTGTCGCCGCCACGGGTCACACTGGAGCCCACCGG
This sequence comes from Pseudomonas sp. URIL14HWK12:I5, assembly GCF_900176445.1. NCBI lineage: Bacteria > Pseudomonadati > Pseudomonadota > Gammaproteobacteria > Pseudomonadales > Pseudomonadaceae > Pseudomonas > Pseudomonas sp. URIL14HWK12:I5. The sequence goes on along the minus strand of NZ_FWXQ01000012.1, from coordinate 31,891 downwards.
GTGGCAGTCCTCCACGCGTATGCCCCATTCATCCACCGGCAGGCCGTTGGGCAGCCCTTTGTCGCCACCGCCGGCCATGGAGAACCAGGCATCCGTGAAGCGCCAGCCCAGCGACGGGTCTTTCTTGCCGTAATCCATATGGCCATAGACGCGCTTGCCGTCGATTTCCTTGACGTCTTCGGTAAAGAACTTGGCAATGTCTTCATAGGCCGACCAGTTCACCGGCACACCCAGCTCGTAGCCGTACTTTTCCTTGAACCTGGCCTTCAGGTCAGGGCGCTCGAACCAGTCGGCGCGGAACCAGTACAGGTTGGCGAACTGCTGGTCGGGCAGCTGGTAGACCTTGCCGTCTGGCGCAGTGGTGAAGGAAATGCCGATGAAGTCCTTGAGGTCCAGGGTCGGCGAGGTGTAGTCCTTGCCTTCGTTGGCCATCAGGTCGGTGATCGATTCCACCTTGCCGTAGCGAAAGTGCGTACCGATCAGGTCGGAGTCGTTGACCCAACCGTCGTAGATGTTCTTGTCCGACTGCATCTGTGTCTGCAGTTTCTCCACCACGTCGCCTTCCTGGAGCAGGTCGTGGGTCAGCTGGATGCCGGTGATTTCGCTGAAGGCCTTGGCCAGCACCTTGGATTCGTATTCATGGGTGGTGATGGTTTCCGACACCACGTTGATCTTCATGCCACGGAACGGCTCGGCGGCCTTGATGAACCACTTCATCTCGGCCATCTGCTGTTCCGGGGTTAGCGTCGATGGCTTGAACTCGCTGCCAAGCCATTTCTTCGCTGCGTCCTCGTATTGGTCGGCCCAGGCTGTGCCATGCACGCTGGCCAGCACCAGCAACGCGGCCAGGGTCAAATGTCGCGTTTTATGCTTGTTATCGAACATTGTGATCTCCCGTTTCTGTTAATCCACAGGGCCGCTCGCTCAGCCCCAGCGCAGCACCACCACCAGCCACGCCAGCGACAGCAGCGAGGCCACCCACAACGGCCACTCGCTGACGCCGACCACCAGCAAATGCAGGTAGGCGCTGGCCAGCAGGCCGATGAACAAGCGGTCACCCCGGCTGGTGACCAACGGCAAGAAGCCGCGCCGCTCCACGCAAGGGCGGCGCAGCTCAAGCAGTGTCATGCCCAGCAGCAGCACACCAACGGCAGCAAAGAACAGCGCCGTCGGCAAGGTCCAGGCCATCCACTCCATGCGTTGCCCTCCTCACACCCGGCCCAGGGCAAAGCCCTTGGCCACATGGTTGCGCACGAACCAGATCACCAGCATGCCCGGCAAAATGGTCAGTACCCCCGCCGCCGCCAGCACCCCCCAGTCGATACCCGAGGCCGACACGGTGCGGGTCATCACGGCCGCAATCGGCTTGGCATTCACCGAGGTCAGGGTGCGCGCCAGCAGCAGCTCGACCCAGGAAAACATGAAGCAGAAAAACGCCGTCACGCCGATACCAGAGCCAATCAGCGGAATGAAGATCTTCATGAAGAAGCGCGGGAAGCTGTAGCCGTCGATGTAGGCCGTTTCGTCGATTTCCTTTGGCACACCCGACATGAAGCCCTCCAGGATCCACACCGCCAGCGGCACGTTGAACAGGCAATGGGCCAGGGCCACGGCTATATGGGTGTCGAACAGGCCGATCGACGAGTACAGCTGGAAGAACGGGAGCAGGAACACCGCCGGGGGCGCCATGCGGTTGGTCAGCAGCCAGAAGAACAGGTGCCGGTCGCCGAGGAAGCGGTAGCGCGAGAAGGCATAGGCCGCCGGCAGCGCCACCAGCAACGAAATCAGCGTGTTCAGGCACACGTAGTACAGCGAGTTGATGTAACCGCTGTACCAGCTGGCATCGGTGAAGATCACCCGGTAGTTGTCGAGGGTGAATGCCTGCGGCCACAGGGTCAGGCCGCCAAGGATCTCGGTGTTGCTCTTGAACGACATGTTCAGCAACCAGTAGATCGGCACCAGCAGGAAGAAGAAATACAGCAGCAGGGCCAGCGTTTTGCGCGTGCTCATGGGCTAGTCCTTGTCGGCATGGGTCATGGCTGTGTAGAACAGCCACGACACCAGCAGGATGATCAGGAAGTACACCAGCGAGAACGCCGCCGCCGGGCCCAGGTCGAACTGCCCCACGGCCATGCGCGTGAGGGTCTGGCTGAGGAAAGTGGTGGCGTTACCCGGCCCGCCACCGGTCAGCACGAACGGCTCGGTGTAGATCATGAAGCTGTCCATGAAGCGCAGCATCACCGCGATGAGTAGCACATTCTTCAGCTTGGGCAGCTGGATGTGGCGGAACACCGCCCAGCCCGAAGCACGGTCGATGCGCGCGGCCTGGTAGTACACGTCGGGGATGGCGCGCAGGCCCGAATAGCACAGCAGTGCCACCAGTGACGTCCAGTGCCATACGTCCATCACCAGCACCGTAAGCCAGGCGTCGAACGGGTCGCCGGCGTAGTTGTAGCTGACCCCGAGCTTGGCCAGGGTAGCGCCAAGCAGGCCGATGTCGGCACGGCCGAAGATCTGCCAGATGGTGCCCACCACGTTCCACGGGATCAGCAGCGGGATGGCCATGACGATCAGGCACACCGACGCCATGCGCCCCTTGGTCGGCATGGTCAGGGCAATGCCGATGCCCAGCGGGATCTCGATCAGCAGTACGCAGGCGGAATAGATGAACTGGCGCAGTAGCGCATCATGCAACGCCGGGTCGCGCAGCACCTGGCGGTACCAGTCGGCACCGACGAAGTAGCGGTTGGACTGGTCGAAAATATCCTGCACCGAGTAGTTGACCACGGTCATCATCGGTACCACCGCGCTGAACGCCACCAGCAGGAACACCGGCAGCACCAGCCACCAGGCTTTGTTGTTCGGCACTTTGTTCATGGCCCGGCCTCCAGCAGCACATCGTCGACGTACAGCATCAACCACTGCGCCGGCAAGCTGACCCAGGCCTGATCCACAGGCAACGGGCGGTCCTCGCCCAGGCGCGCCTTCAGCGCGACACCGCCTACTTCGACGGTGACGATGCGGTAGGTGCCCAGGTCTTCGATATCCAGCACGCGTGCGGGGATGGCGCCATCGAACGGGCTGTCCCACAGCTGCACGAATTCTGGTCGGATGCCCACTTGCAAGCGCCCGCCTGCCGTTGCCGCCAGCCGTTCGCGCAGGCCATCGGGCAGCGCCAGGTGGACATCACCAAACGCCACCCCGTCGGCTTCGGCACGCACCTCGATCAGGTTCATGCCCGGGCTGCCGATGAAGTAGCCGACAAAGGTATGCCGGGGCCGCTCGAACAGCTCACGCGGGGTGCCGAACTGAACGATGCGGCCACCGTGCATCACTGCGATCTTGTCAGCGAAGGTCGATGCCTCCAGCTGGTCATGGGTGACGTAGATCATGGTGATGTTGAACTGCTCGTGAATCTGCTTCAGCTTGCGCCGCAGCTTCCACTTCAGGTGCGGGTCGATCACCGTCAGCGGCTCGTCGAACAGGATCGCCGACACGTCATCGCGCACCAGGCCGCGGCCCATGGAGACTTTCTGCTTTTCGTCGGCGCTGAGGTTGCGCGCCTTCTTGCGCAACACGGCAGACAGGTCGAGCACCTCGGCAATTTCTTCCACCCGGGCACGCACCCGGGCTTCATCCAGCCCTTGGTTGCGCAAGGGGAAGGCCAGGTTGTCGAACACCGTCATGGTGTCGTACACCACCGGGAACTGAAACACCTGGGCAATGTTGCGCGCTTGCGGCGACAGCTGGTTGACCGGTTTGCCGTCGAACAGCACCTCGCCATGGGACGGCGTCAGCAGCCCGGAAATGATATTGAGCAGGGTCGACTTGCCGCAGCCCGACGGCCCAAGCAACGCGTAGGCGCCGCCCTGCTCCCATACATGCTCCAGCGCGTGCAGGGCATAGTCCGCCTCGCTGGCGGGCTGGCGACTGTAACTGTGCGCCAGTTGGCGCAGGCGGATTTCGGCCATCACCCTCTCCTTGCCTGGCGCAACCCCGGGGCCTGCACCAACGCCCCGGCGCTGTCGAAGACGAACAGCTTGTGGGTGGGGATGAACACGCGGATCGGCGTGTCCACCTGGTATTCGTGAACCCCGGGCAGGTGCAGGATCATGCGCCAATGCTCGTTGCGCACATGCAGGAAGGTTTCGGAACCGCTGATCTCCGCCAGCTCCACCAGCACCGCCAGTTCCAGGTCATCATCGTGGGCCGGCACCAGGGTGATATGGCTGGGGCGCACGCCAAAGCGGTAGTCGCCTTCGGCAAGCGCCTGCAAGTCGGCATTGCGGGCAAAATGCACGGCCTGGGCCAGGCTCACCTCGTTGCCACTGATACGGCCAGGCACCAGGTTGATCGGCGGCTCGGAGAACAGCTCGGCCGCCAGCACACTGCCCGGGCGCTGATACACCTCGGCGGTGGGGCCGCTTTGCACGATGCGGCCCTCATGCACAAGGGTGGTGGTGCCGCCCAGCGCCAGCGCCTCGTTGGGCTCGGTGGTGGCGTATACCGCAATGCAGTGGCGCGCCGCGAACAGCTCGCGAAGCTCCTGGCGCAGGCCTTCGCGCAACTTGTAGTCGAGGTTGACCAACGGCTCGTCAAAAAGGATCAACGAGGCATCCTTGACCAGCGCCCGGGCCATCGCCGTGCGTTGCTGCTGGCCGCCGGACAGCTCCAGCGGCAGGCGCTGCAGGTAGGTTTCGATGCGCAACATCTCGGCAGTTTCCTGCACACGCCTGCGGATGTCCGCCTCGGTCATACGCGCCTGGCGCAGCGGCGAGGCGATGTTTTCGTACACGCTCAGGGTCGGGTAATTGATGAACTGCTGGTACACCATCGACACGTTGCGCTGGCGCACCGGCACACCCGTCACGTCCTGGCCATCCATCAGCACCCGGCCCCGGTCCGGGCGATCGAGCCCGGCCATCAGGCGCATCAGGCTGGTCTTGCCGGCCAGGGTGCGACCCAGCAGCACGTTGAACGAACCAGGCTCGAAACGCAGCGAGGCATCGACGATCCACGGCTGGTTGTCGACGCTGCGACTGACCTGCTCCAGCACCAGGGACATGGCATGGCCTTCTTGTCGTTGTTGTCTGCCGGGAACAGCCAGTTCCGTGCCAGTTGCTCCCCGATGCTCTGGCTTGGGGCCTCGGCCGCAGACCATGCAAACCGGGGGTTCACAAATGAACACATTCACTGAACAACTGAACACCTGCCGGTTTGACAATGAACACCCGTGAACAACACTGAACAGCGGTCCGCCCATAACAACAACCACACAGGACAGGCCCATGGCCGCATCCGCTTCGACCCATGCCCAACTCATCCAGGCATCCTGGGCCCGCTGCCGCGATCACGGTTTGCAACCGCAGCACGCACCGGACTTCGACTGCCTGACCCGCGCCGAACTCAGCGAACTGCTGGAGAAACGCCAGGCCCTGCTGCGCCTGACCCGCGAGGAAGTGCTGCCGCAATATGCACACCTGCTGGGCAACGCCAGCTACCTGGTGATGCTGGCCGATGCCAGCGGCTGCCTGCTCGACAGCTGGGGTTCGCGGCGCTTCATCGAACCGCGCCAACAGCATGGTTTCAGCGCCGGCGCCCACTGGCACGAGCGCGGCGTTGGCACCAATGCCTTGGGCACCGCGCTGATTTGTGCCCAGGCCATTCACGTCGGCCAGGACGAGCACTTCCTGCGCCAGAACCGCTACATGTCCAGCGCCGCCGCCCCCCTGTTCGACGCTGCGCGGCAACTGGTCGGGGTGTTCGACGTGGCCAGCGACGGCTATCTGCCGCCCAGCCAGACACTGGGCCTGGTGCGCATGATGGGCCAGAGCCTGGAAAACCGCCTGATCTTCGCCGCGCATGCCGACCAGCATGCACAACTGATCTTCAACAGCGCCTCCGACAACCTCGACAGCCCCTGGGCCGGCCTGCTGGTGTTCGATGAGCATGGGCAGGTGCTGGCCGCCAACCACCGGGCCGACAGCCTGCTCGGTGGTAACCCGTTGCAGCAGAACATCGAGCAGCTGTTCCAGTTGCCCCTGCAGCAGTTGCTCAGCCATCCCCGGCAACAGCCCTTCGCCCTCCAGGCCACCGGGCGCAACCGCTTTCATTGTCAGTGGCAACCGCCACGCGAAACACCCCGCCGCCCTGAACCTGGCAACAGCGAACCACGCCTGGAAAAAGCGCGAGTGCAGGCCGGCCTGCTGCTGGAAAAGGACATTCCAGTGTTGGTGCAGGGTGAAACCGGTGTGGGCAAGGAAGTGTTCGTGGAAACCCTGCACCGTGCCAGCAGCCGCGCCGACAAGCCCCTGGTCGCCGTCAACTGCGCGGCGATCCCGGCCGAACTGGTGGAGTCGGAGCTGTTCGGCTACGACAAAGGCGCGTTCACCGGCGCCCACCACAAAGGCAACCCGGGGCTGATCCGCAAGGCCGACCACGGCATCCTGTTTCTCGATGAGATCGGCGACATGCCGCTGCCTACCCAGGCCCGCCTGCTGCGCGTGTTGCAATCGCGCAGCATCCAGCCGCTGGGCAGCGGTGAACCGGTAGCGGTGGATATCCGCGTGGTGTCGGCGAGCAACCGCGACCTGGCCGAAGAGGTGCGTGCCGGGCGCTTTCGTCAGGATTTGTACTACCGCATTGCCGGGCTGACGGTGGTGCTGCCGCCGCTGCGCGAGCGTGCGGACCGGCGGCAGTTGATCGACCAGGTGCATGCCCGCTACCGCGAGCCTGGGCAACCGGCGCGGCTGCCCCCGGCCATTATGGAGTTGCTCGATCAGCACCCCTGGCCTGGCAATGTGCGCGAACTGGTCAGTGTGCTGCAGGTGGCACTGGCTTTGGCGGGCAGCGGGCCCGTCGGCGTCGAGCACCTGCCTGCAGGGTTTCTGGCCGAGTTGCAGGTGCCTGTGCTGGTGGCGACCGAAGCGGTAGACCTGCAGACGCTGGTTGAACAAGCCAATGGCAACCTGTCAGCAGTGGCGCGCGGCCTGGGGATCAGCCGGACCACCCTCTACAAGCGGCTGCGTGAGCGATGAATCTATTGACCTGCACGGCCGCTCAAGGATTACGCCACTGGACCGGTTGCCGGTAAGCCTGTGCCCAGGCTTGCACTTCACTGGCCGGCATAGGCCGGGCAATGCAGTACCCCTGCGCCAGCTCGCAGCCCAGCCCCATCAGCACCCGGCCGTGCTCGACGCTCTCCAGCCCCTCGGCGATCACCTCCCGGCCAAAGGCCCGGGCCAGGCCAATCACCGCTGCTGTGAGCGCCAGGTCGTCCTGATCATGGAGGATGTCACGCACGAACGACTGATCGATCTTGATCGTCTGGGTCGGCAAGCGTTTCAGGTAACTCAACGACGAATAGCCGGTGCCGAAATCGTCCAGCGAGAAGCGCACGCCCAGTGCGCGGCAGGCGTCCAGGCAACGGCTGACGTGCTGCAGGTTGTCGATGGCAACGGATTCGACGATTTCCAGGTCCAGCCTGGCCGGGTCCACCGCCGGGTACGCTGCCAGCAGCTGCTGCAGGCGCTCGGCAAAGTCACTGCGCTGTAAATGCCGCGCGGCGATATTCACACTCAGCGACCAAGGCTGCCCTTGCTGCTGCCAGGCCTGCAACTGGATCAAGGCCTGGTCGAGCACCCACTCGCCGATTTCAACGATCAGGTCGGTCTGCTCTACCCAAGGCAGGAAATCGCCGGGCGGCACCACGCCACGGCCTGGCCGCTGCCAGCGCAGCAAGCCCTCGAAGCCCAGCACCTGGCCGCTGCGCAGGTTGACCTTGGGCTGGTAGTAAAGGCAAAGCTCTCGGTTGTTAAGGGCCCGTCGCACCCGCGCCACTGTCTGGTGAGTGGCCTTGAGCTCCTGCTCCTGCGACACGTCGAACACGTGATACCGGTTGCGCCCGCGCTGCTTGGCCACATACATGGCCTGGTCGGCATGGCGCACCAGGGTATCGGCATCTTCATCATCCTGCGGGTACAGGGTCACGCCGATACTGGCGCTGAGCGAAAGCGTGTGCCCCCGAACCACACAGGGGGCCGCCAATGCCCGCAATACCCGCCGCAGGGCTGCATGCAGCTTTCGCTCATCATCGAAGTCGCGCAGGATCAGCACGAACTCGTCGCCCGACAACCGGGCCACCGCATCACCCCCGCGCAGGATGCGCTTAAGGCGCTGCGCCACTTCCACCAGCAGCAGGTCGCCCACCGCGTGCCCGTAACCGTCGTTGACCGCCTTGAAGCCATCCAGGTCGAGCATGCACACCGCCAGCGGGATGTCTTCACGCCGCGAGTAGGCCAGGGCCTGGTTCAACAGGTCGGACAGGTAGGCACGATTTGGCAGGCCAGTGAGCACATCGTGCCCCACCCGCCATTGCAAGGTGTGCAGCAGTTGGCGTTTCTCGGTGACGTCAAAGCGGATCGACACGTACTTGCGCACCAGGCCGGTCAGCGGGTCGACCAAGGGCACCATGGTGCTGTCGACCCAGTACAGCGAACCGTCCTTGGACCGGTTGCAGATCTCGCCCTTCCACACCCGCCCGGCGGCCAGGGCCCGCCACATGCCGACGAAGAACGCCGGCTCGTGCAGGCCGGAGTTGAGGATACGGTGGTTGGCTCCCAGCAGTTCCTCGCGGCTGTAGCCCGAGATGCTGCAGAACTGCTGGTTGACGTAGGTGATGTTCCCACGCAGGTCGGTTTCCGAAAAGATCGCGGCCGCGTCCACGGCCGCGCGATAGATATCATCCATAAAGCATCCTGCCTTAGCGGTTGAAGCGCTCCACCAGGGCGCGCAATCCGGCGCACACCTGTTCCAGTTCGGCGCCGCGCGAGGCAGCGGCGTTGGCGCTGTGGGCGCTGTGCTGGGCAATACCGGCTACGCCGTTGATCTGCCGCGAAACATCTTCGGCCACTGCCGACTGCTGCTGCGAAGCGGTCGCCATCTGCTGGCTCATGTCGCTGATGCGCTGCACCGCATCGCGAATGCCATGCAGCGCCTGTCGCGCTTCCTGCACCTGGGCAACGCCCAGTTCGGCACCTTCGATGCCCTGGCTGGCGATCACCACGGCTTCTTCGGCGCCACTGCGCAGCGCATCGATGATGGCCTGGATGTGCAGGGTCGACTGGCGGGTCTTGTCGGCCAGCGCCCGCACCTCATCGGCGACCACGGCAAAGCCGCGCCCTTGCTCGCCCGCACGCGCTGCCTCGATGGCAGCGTTGAGGGCCAGCAGGTTGGTTTGCTCGGCAATGCCGCGGATCATCCCGGCAGCCTCCGCGATGGCACCGGTCTGACCGGCCAGCTGGCTGACCGCCTGGTTGATCTGCGTCACGGTGCTGGCCAAGGTACGAATGGCTGCACCGCTGGCATCTGCCACCTGGCTACCCTGCTCGGCCAGCAGGTGCGCGGTGTGTGCCTCGGCGGCGGTCAACTGGACATGGTTGGCCACTTCACCGATGGAGGCAGCCATCTGGTTCATTGCGGTGGCGCTCAGGTCGGTTTCGGCACGTTGCTCCAGCAGCGCGGCCTCGGTGCCGCGCGACAGCTGCCCGGCATCGTGGGCGGCCACGGCCATTTGCCCGGCCAGGTCGCTTAACCGCGTCAATGCGGTTTTCAGGCGTGCCTCTTCGCTGATCAGCATCAGTTGCAGTTGCCCCGCGGCACCCGGCAAGTCGCTGTAGGTCAAGGCTGCAACCGGGTCGGCGAAGGCACCGTCGGCGCCTTGCACAACCCGCTGCAACTGCCGGCCAATGGCATCGCTTGCCCACAGGCCGTAGGCCAGGAACAGCCCCAGGGTCAGCCCCTGCCCCACCAGGCCAGGCCATAGCTGGTTGGCGCCCAGTGCCAGCAGCCCGCCCGCCAGTGGCAAGGCCAGCGCCTGCGCCAGCACGTTCAGCCGACGCGGCACCGACACTGCCGCCTGGCCGTTGCGCAGCCGCGCATACAGGGCTTCGGCACGGGCCACCTGCTCACGCGTGGGGCACACCCGCACCGACTCGTAGCCGACCACACGCCCGCCTTCGAGGATAGGCGTGACGTAAGCGTTGACCCAGTAGTAGTCGCCGTTACGGCAGCGGTTCTTGACGATGCCCATCCAGCTCTTGCCAGCTTTCAGGTAGCGCCACATCAACGCGTACACCGCCGGCGGCATGTCCGGGTGGCGCACCAGGTTGTGCGGGCTGCCGATCAGTTCGGCCTCGCTGTAGCCGCTGATAGCGGCGAATTCGGGGTTGCAGTAGGTGATCAGGCTGGCGGTATCGGTAGCAGAAATCAGCCGCTGATCAGGGGGAAAACGTTGCTCGACCGGGGTAACCGGCAAGTTGAGGCGCACGATGAGACTCCATTCACTGACGTACCGGTACTCAGCTCATCGACAACCATCGGAACCGATCCGTAGCGATCCGCTCCAAATGGCACATGCGCTTCCCGCCGTTGGGCACGAGGCCGAACCACGCAGGGATGTTGACGATGACTGACCGGTCAAGCCGTGAATTCTACGAAATTCATCACATAAATAAAACAAAGGTGATCAATCATGGCGTTGCGCCATGTTGATAGATATCGTTAAGTTCTTGATTCTAAATGGGAATTAAGTGATGACGAGATCAGCTTTGGGTACCGCCCTGCGCCGCTACCGCAAGCTGGCGGGCCTGACCCAGGCACAACTGGCCGAACGGACCGGCTTCGATCCCAAGACCATCAGCCGCTTCGAAACCAGCACCTATACACCCAGCATCGATGCACTCATGGAGTTTGCTCAGGTGCTGGGCGTCAAACCCAAGGACTTCTTCGCCGAGCCGGACGACGAAGAGGAGCAGCGCGCCTACCTGTTCGGCGTCATCCACAACGCACCGCCCAAGGATCTTGGCAAGCTGATTGCAGCAGTGGAGCAGGCACTGGCCAAGCCCTGAACTGATTCGCGCATACCCACTTCACGGCATGCACCGAAGTAGAGCCTGGCAGGCCAGATTGCCCCATAACTGGTCAGACCGGTAAGGCCGAAAACCCTTGCAAAGTCGGATTTTTCGCGCTTTTATGGCCCCGCGCTGAACAAACCGGTAAGACCACAATAATTAAGTCCTGCGCTCTTTCGCCCCGTGCGGCTACCGAAGCAAGGACACCGATCAGAGATCAATCCCATGCTTAAATGGTGCTCGCGTTCGATCTTCCTGCAAGTCGTGCTCGGCCTTGCCCTCGGCATCGCCTGCGGTCTCAGCTTTCCCGACCTTTCCCTGCAACTCAAGCCCCTTGGCGACGGCTTCATCAAGCTGATCAAGATGCTCATCGGCCTGATCGTATTCTGCGTGGTGGTCAGCGGTATCTCGGGCGCGGGCGACCTGAAAAAGGTCGGGCGCATCGGCCTGAAGTCAGTGATCTACTTCGAAGTGCTGACCACCCTGGCGCTGGTGATCGGCCTGGTGTTCGCCTTCAGCAGTGGCATTGGTAGCGGTGCAAACATTCACCTGGACCAGTTGTCCACCGCCGATGCCAACGGCCTGGCCGAGCGCGGCCAGCACATTCACGGCGCCACGGCGTTCTTCATGGACCTGATCCCCACCTCGGTGATCGGTGCCTTCGCCGACAACAACATTCTTCAGGTGCTGTTGTTCTCGGTACTGTTCGGCAGTGCGCTGAACCTGGTGGGTGACTCGGCCGCCGGCATTTCGCGGCTGATCAACGAACTGAGCCATGTGATCTTCCGCATCATGGGCATGATCGTACGTCTGGCGCCTATCGGCGTATTCGGCGCCATCGCCTTCACCACCAGCAAATACGGCCTGGAATCGCTGCAGCACCTGGGCGGGCTGGTCGCACTGTTCTACCTGACCTGTGCCGGCTTCGTGCTGATCGTGCTGGGGACGGTCATGCGCCTGTCGGGCCTGAAGCTGTTGCCGCTCCTCAAGTACCTGCGTGAAGAGCTGACCATCGTGCTGGGCACCGCCTCTTCCGACGCCGTGCTGCCGCAGATCATGCGCAAGCTGGAGCACCTGGGCATTGGCAGCTCCACCGTCGGCCTGGTGATCCCGACGGGGTACTCGTTCAACCTCGACGGCTTCTCCATCTACCTGACCCTGGCCATCGTGTTCATCGCCAACGCCACCGGCACGCCGCTGGAAATGACCGACCTGCTGACCATCCTGCTGGTGTCGCTGGTGACGTCCAAGGGCGCTCACGGCATCCCAGGCTCGGCACTGGTCATCCTGGCCGCCACCTTGACCGCCGTACCCGCGATTCCGGTGGTTGGCCTGGTGCTGGTGCTGGCAGTGGACTGGTTCATGGGCATCGGGCGGGCATTGACCAACCTGATTGGCAACTGCGTGGCCACCGTGGCCATCGCCCGCTGGGAAAAGGACATTGACCTGGAGCGCGCGCAGAACGTGCTCGACGGCAAGCCCGGCTTTGCCCCCACGCCGCGCAAACAGCCCAACACGCACCATCAACAGGAATTCTGAACCAGAGCGGCCGGCGATCACGCCGGCCCTTGCAGGAGCGAACCGTGATCAGCTCATCAACCGTCGTCAACTCAGTGGTGGAAAAACTGCGCCAGGCCTTGGCCCGGGGCCAATGGCGCACCGGCGACATGCTGCCGGGCCAGCGCGAGCTGGCCGAACAACTGGGCATCAGCCGCCCTAGCCTGCGCGAAGCGGTGACCGTGCTGGAGACCCTGGGCCTGGTCCGCTCGTTGCCAGGCAAGGGCGTACTGGTACTGGACGCCGATGCCACCCTCCAGGAACCCGGCATCGACACCAGCGCTGCGGCCAGCCTGGCCGACGTACTGGAACTGCGCTACACCCTTGAGCCCTTCATCGTTGGCCTTGTGGCGCAATCGGCCAACAGCCAGGACATCGGCCAGTTACGCCTGACCCTGATGGACATGCGCGAAGCGCTGGAGGCCGATGACAGCGAAGCCGGCGTGAAGGCCTACATCGCCTTCCATGAAGCGCTGTTCGCGCTCACCACCAACCCGATCTTCCAGAGCGTGGTGCAGCAGACCGGCAATGCCCTGAAACAGAGCGCCGACATGCTGCGCAACTCGCCCGAGCACCTGGCGGCGCGGCTAAAGGAGAACGAAGCAGTGGTACGTGCCATACGTGAACGCAACAGCGCCCAGGCCAGTGCCCAGATGCGCCAGCACATCCTCGCCGAAGGCCAGCGCATGGGCATTTCGCTGAACATCCCGGACGAACACCCGCATCCATGACCCCAGGAGAGCGACCATGAACGCCGCCCCTCACCTGCCCGCCCTGCTTGCGGCCGGCGAAACCCGCCTGTCGGCCGAGCAGATCTACCCCCGGCTGTTCGACGCCATTCTCGAACAGCGCCTGCCCCCGGGCGCGCTGCTGCCCGAGCAGGCGTTGGGGCATGCCTTTGGTGTCAGTCGCACCGTGATTCGTCGTGTGCTTGGGCGCCTGTCCGACCAGCAGGTGGTGGTGCAGCGCCCCAGCCACACCGCGCACCTGGCCGCGCCCGACCCGGATCAGGCACGTCAAGTGCTCAGCGCCCGGCGCCTGGCCGAAACCACGCTGATTACCCTGGCCACCCAGCGCGCACGGCCGGCGCAGGTGCGCCAGCTGCGGCAACTGGTAGAGCGCGAGCGCCAGCACCACGAAAGCGGTGAGCGCTGCGCGGCGATCCGCCTGGGCGGTGAGTTTCACCTGAAACTGGCGCAGGTGGCGGCCAATGCGCCGCTGGCACGGTTCCTCAATGGGCTGGTGCCGATGACCTCACTGATCATCGCCCGCTACGAATCACCGTGTTGCGACCACTGTGCATGGGAAGAACACGCGGCCATCATCGATGCCGTGGAGCAAGGCGATGCCGAGGCGGCGTTGGGTTTGATGCACAAGCACCTGGACCGCCTGGAAGCAAAACTCGACCTGAATTGATCGTTCATGCTGACGCGGTCCTACAGGGATTGCGTCGCCTAAGCGATAAGGTGCACGGCAGTACTTCGCACGCCACCCTATACTGCAAAAACCACCCCAGCCTCTATCAGGGAGGCGGTTGCGTGAGTGCTCGAATCCTTCTGTTGCTGTGCCTGCTGTTGGCCCTGGCCGGCTGCGCGGGCAAGCGCCCACCTGCCCCGCCTACGCCTGCGGTGCTCACGCCCGCCGCCTGGCAACGCATCGACCAGGAGCTGATCGACGCTTCGGTCGGCGCAGCCGGCTCGGCCAACGACTATGCCCGGCGCTCCATGCGGGTATGGAAGGAACAGGTACAACAGCGCACCGAAAGCGACTTCATCCCTTGGTTCACCGGTTACTGGACCCAGCAGTGGCTCACCCTCAAAGTGGCCTGGTACAAGCTCGACAGCGGCGAAGGCCGTGAACCTGCGGAAAAGCGCCTGGCCCTGTACCTGCAGGAGCAATACCACGAGCGGGTGATCGAGCCGGTGGCCGAGCAGATCAATCCCGAGGGCATTCGCGACCGCGCCTGCGAGCTGTACCTGCAGCTGCTCGGCCAGCAGCTACCCGCCATCATCAGCCGCTACAACGCGCCGCCCGAGCAGGTCAGCCAGCGCCTCAACCGCATCCCCGCCATCCACCTGGGGCCGCCGGATGCGCGTAATGCCAGCCTGTACCAGTTGCTTCGGGCCAAGTCGCTGGACCAGCAACCGGCCTGGCAAGCCATGCGCCAGCACTTGCATGAGCAGGCCAGCAAAGGCCCCGGGCGAACCGATGTCGGGTTGAACTCGGTGGCCACCCAGGCCAGCGAAAAGCTCGGCGCTACCCTGGCGCCGCGCGGCATCGCCAGTGCCGTAGCGTCGGCGGTGGGCAAGGTGGCGGGGGCGATGATTTCGATTGCCGCGGCCGGCTACGGCATGATGACCCATGACCGCGAACACCCGCAGATGGTCGAACAGTTGCGGGTGATCCTCAACGTCGCGCTGAACCAGGAATGGCAAGAGTTGATGGAAAACCGCCAAAGCGGGGCCATGGCGGGAGTGTATTACTTGTCGGGGCAGGTTGAGGACAGTTTGCTGGCCAGTGTGCCGCGACCGGTTGAACAACCTGCGGAGCAGCAGGTAAAGCAGCAGCAAGAGCCTTTGATCATTCGCCTGCCGCCTTAGGGGTTGCCTGTACCTGCGCAGAGGCCGGTACAGGAAACCTGTCAGGCAGCGGCCATCGCGGAACTTGGCAGCCCGAACACCCGATCAAACGCCCAGTTGTAGGCAAAGGTGTAGCAAGGGACCAGCACGATGAACGCCATGTCCACCAGCAACGCCTCCACCAGTGTCATGTCGAGCCACCAGGCAATCAGCGGAATCAGGTAAACCACCAGCGTCAGCTGAAAGCCGATGGCATGCGCCACCCGCCGCGCCACGCTGCGCCCACGCGTGGCCTGGCGGCTCTCCCACCCTTCGAACAAGGTGTTGTAAACCAGGTTCCAGAGCATGGCGATGGTGGTGATCATCACCGCCAGCGGCCCGGTATGCGACGCCTGGGTGTCCGACAGGTAAGCCAGCCCGAGGGTCGACATGCACAACCCGATCAGCTCATAAAAAGTCACGTAGACCAGTTTGCGTTTCAATCCCTGCACTCGGGGTTACCTCCAATGACAAAAAGCGATGGGGCGCGATCATGCTTCACCATGCTTGACAGCAAAAGTCAGCAGCTGTCAGATCAACTGACAGGAGCCTGCCATGAACTTTTCCAGCGACAACATCCAGCTTTTTCTAGCCGTGCTCGACTGCGGTTCGTTTTCTGCCGCCGCGCGCGCCCTCAGGCGCGTGCCTTCAGCCGTGAGCATGGCTATCGGCAACCTTGAAGCGGAACTGGGCTACAGCTTGTTCGAACGGGGTTCGCGTGAGGTTCGCCCAACTGCCCAAGCCCTGGCCCTGGAACCACACGCCAGACTGATTGGCGAACAATTGGGATTGCTGCAGGTACACGCACTGGAGCTGTCCCAAGGGCTGGAAAGCAGCCTGACCCTGGCCGTGGTACCAGACATCGACCACCGGCCACTGTTGGCGGCTATCGCACACCTTGGCGAACGCCACCCGCTGCTGGATATCGCCCTGCTCAGCGCCCCGCAGGAAGAAGCCCTGCACCTGCTGGACAGTGGCCGCGCCGACCTCTGCGTGGCCTTTGCAGGCCTGCAGGTCGACGCCCGCCGAGGCTTCCAGCACATCGGCATGGAGTCGCTGGTGGCCACTCTGTCGCCGGCCCACCCGGCCTTGCGCGAGGGGCGCATCCATTACCTCGAAGACCTGACCCAGGTGCGTCAGATTCTGGTGCGCAGCCGCGACCTGCCAATGGCCGACCCGCGCCCGCTGATCGGTGCAGCGCACTGGTCAACCGACAGCTTCGACCTGGCGTTGCAAATGGTGGAAGCAGGCCTGGGCTGGGGCGACCTGCCGTTGTCGCGGGTTGCGCCGCTGCTCGCCAGCGGACGCCTGGTGCGCCTGGGTTTTCGCAATACACGCAACGAGTTGCAGTTGCCGGTACACATCTTGTGGCGCAAGCAACAACCGCTGCAGCAAGCCGCACGGCTGTTGATCCAGCAGTTGAGTAACCGTTGATTACCGTCTGTCGAAACGGCCGTAAGAATTTTCTGTAAGTACTTCAATCTTTTACCCCTTTAGCCGATATCCCGGTCGACAGGCCCCGCAGTGCGTCATGAGCGCGCTGCGCCCTCCCTTCATTGGCTCAAGGTCTCGAAACATGAACCTGAAATTTCGCCACAAGATCCTGCTCAGCGCCTGCGGCGTCGTGGTCCTGGCATTTGCCCTGTTCACGCTCTACAACGACTACCTGCAACGCAACACCATCCGCCAGAACATCGAAGCGTCGGTGCAGCAATCCGGTGCACTGACCGCCAGCAGCGTGCAGAACTGGATGAGCGGGCGCATCCTGGTGCTGGAAAACCTGGCCCAGGACATCGGCCAGCAAGGTGCCGGCGAGACCCTGGCCGGGCTGATCGAGCAGCCGTCCTACACGCGTAATTTCCTGTTCACGTACCTGGGCCAGGCCAACGGTGCGTTCACCCAGCGCCCGGACGCCCAGATGCCTGCCGGTTACGACCCGCGCCAGCGCCCTTGGTATGGCGCCGCCGCCAGCGCCGGGCAGACCGTGCTGACCGCCCCCTACCAAGGCGCGGTCGGCGGCCTGATGGTCACCATCGCCACCCCGGTGAAGAGCAAAAGCAACGGCGAGCTGATCGGTGTGGTCGGCGGTGACGTGACCCTCGACACCTTGGTCGAGATCATCAACTCGGTCGACTTCGGCGGCATCGGCCACGCCTTCCTGGCAGACGCCAATGGCCAGGTGATTGTCAGCCCCGACAAAGACCAGGTGATGAAGAACCTCAAGGACATCTACCCCGGCAGCAACCTGCGGATTGCCGCCGGCATGCAGGATGTCACCCTCAACGGCCAGGACCGCATCATTTCCTTCGCCCCGGTAGCCGGCCTGCCGTCGGCGCAGTGGTACATCGGCCTGTCGATTGACAAGGACAAGGCTTACGCTGCACTCAGCCAGTTCCGCACCTCGGCGATCATCGCCATGCTGATTGCCGTGGCCGCCATCGCCGGCCTGCTTGGCCTGCTGATCCCGGTGCTGATGAGCCCGCTGACCACCATGGGCCGCGCCATGCGCGACATCGCCGAGGGTGAAGGCGACCTTACCCGCCGCCTGACCGTGCAGAACAAGGACGAGTTCGGCGAACTGGCCACCTCGTTCAACCGCTTCGTCGAGCGCATCCATGCCTCGATCAGCGAAGTGTCCTCAGCCACCCGCCTGGTGCACGACCTGTCGGAAAAAGTGGTCAGCGCTTCCAACGCGTCGATCACCGGCTCGGAAGAACAGAGCATGCGCACCAACAGCGTGGCGGCGGCCATCAACGAACTGGGCGCCGCCACCCAGGAAATCGCCCGCAACGCCGCCGATGCTTCGCAGCATGCCAGCGGCGCCAGCGAGCAGGCGCACGGCGGACGTGAAGTGGTAGAAGAGGCGATCAGTGCCATGACCGCCTTGTCGCAGCGCATCAGCGAGTCGTGCGCGCAGATCGAAACACTCAACGCCAGCACCGACGAAATCGGCAAGATTCTCGACGTGATCAAGGGTATTTCGCAGCAGACCAACCTGCTGGCACTGAACGCCGCGATCGAGGCGGCCCGTGCCGGTGAAGCCGGCCGTGGCTTTGCCGTAGTGGCCGACGAAGTGCGCAACCTGGCACACCGTACCCAGGAGTCGGCGGAAGAGATCCACCGCATGATCACCAGCCTGCAGGTAGGCTCGCGCGAAGCGGTGCACACCATGAACACCAGCCAGGTGTCCAGCGAGCAGACCGTGCAGGTAGCCAACCAGGCCGGTGAACGCCTGGCCAGCGTGACCCAGCGCATTGGCGAAATCGATGGCATGAACCAGTCCGTGGCGACCGCGACCGAAGAGCAGACCGCCGTGGTCGAGAGCCTCAACCTGGACATCACCCAGATCAACGCCCTGAACCAGCAGGGCGTGGAAAACCTGAACGAAACCCTACGTCATTGCGACCAGCTGGCCCAGCAGGCCGGGCGCTTGAAGCAGCTGGTGGGCAGCTTCAAAATCTGATGGACCCGAAGAGGGGCGCTGTGCGCCCCTTTTTTTATGCCACAGCCGCTTTCGTGGCCCTGTCCCGCCGCACCCAGGCCAGCAACACCGCCGCCATCAGCACGAAACCCAGGTAGCCAAACAACGGGTACACCTCCCCCACCAGGCTGATGAACCCCACCAGGCTGCAGCCAAAAGCCACCACCCCGGTTATCACCGAACCCCAGCGGAACGTTGCGGTGCCCGCCGGCAGCAGCCGCGAAAGAAACGAAAACAACGTACCCACTGCCGTGTTGACGATCATGCCGAAGATGATCAGGCACATCACCCCCCCCAGCAGCGGTGACACTTCGTTGGCAATCGACAGCATCGGCATGGGCAAGTCGGCCACGCTGTCCAGGCGCGACAACAACCCGGCACTCATCACCAGCATCAGGCCGCCCAACGCCGCCCCCCCCAGCAGGCCACCCCACACTGCAGTTTTCTCGCCCTTGGCCGAGCCCCCCAGAATGGCCAGAATCGGCGCACCGGCAACGATGTTGTACGACACATACAGAAACGCGCCCAACAGCCAGTGCCGGGTACCGGCCTGCTGCTGGCTGGCCAGCTGGTCGAGCGCGGCGAAGCTCTGTTCACGGGTAAACACGGCGTACAGTGCAATCGCCGAAGCCACCAGGATCAACAGCGGTGTGATGGCACCGATGGCCAGGATCACCTTGCGCACGTCCAGGCACACAATCGCCACCACCACCAACGTCACCAACACGCTGCCGGTCAGTGCCGGAATGCCGAACTGTTGCTCCAGCAACGCGCCCCCACCGGCCAGCATGACCACCGTGACGGCAAACATGAAAAAGGTGATCAGCCAGTCGACAAACAGGCCCAGGTAGCGACCGCAGATGGCCTGTATCACGTCCTTGTGCGAGGTGGCCTGCTGGCGGTTGCCCAACCCGGCCAGGGCCATGCCAAGGAAGGTAAACAGGGCTGCACTGACCAGTGCCCCCACCAACCCCCACACACCGAAATCGACAAAGAACAACAACAGTTCCCGCCCCGAAGCGAAGCCCGCCCCCACGATCACGCCGACAAATGCGCCGGCAATCTTCAGCTGCTCTTGCATGTGAACCTCTGGATTTATTGTTGTTGTTTTGCTGCCACCGCATCGCTTTTGCGGGAGCGGCCTCTGCTCAGTTACAGATCGCCGACAAACGCCTGCACTTCAATCTCCACGTCCACTCCCAGCGCCAACGCCGAGGCCACTGTCGAGCGCACCGGCAACGCGGCACCGAAGAACTCCTTGTACACCTCGTTGAAACCGGCGAAGTGGCTCATGTCCGACAGCCATACCGTGGCCTTTACCACCTGGTCGAAACGTGCGCCGCAAGCCGCCAGGCTTTCGGCAATGCGCTCGCAGGCGGCGCGGGTCTGGGCCTGGATGTCACCACGCACCACTTCACCGCTGGCGCTCAACGGCACCTGGCCAGAGAGAAACAGAAAACCACCGGCCTTCACTGCACGGGAAAACGGGAACGGCAGGCTGCTGGGAAAGCGCTGGATGTCATTGCTCATGGGATGCTCCTTTCAAGGTTGCTGGAAACGGGCCGGGGACAGACGCTCGGGCGCCACACCCTGGCTGACAAGGCTAGAGCACAGGGGTTGGCCAAGCAGCAGGTCGGCGGCCAGGCGCGAAGCCCCCGCTGCCGACTGGATGCCATAGCCACCTTGCGCCGCCAGCCAGAAGAACGCAGGGGCGTGTGCATCGAAACCCACCACCAGGTCGCCGTCTGCAACGAACGAACGCAGCCCGGCCCAGGTGTGACTGGGGCGGCGGATCTTCAAGGTGGTCATGCTTTCGATGTTGTAAATGCCCAACGCCACATCGAGCTCTTCCGGCGCAGCATCTTGCGGCTCGACCGGGTCGGCGTTGGCAGGCGAACCGAGCAATTGCCCGGCGTCGGGTTTGAAGTAGAAGCTTTCGTCGACACCAATTACCGCTGGCCAGCGGGCGAAGTCCTGGTCGGCAGGGCCCGGAAAGGTGAATGCACTGCGCCGGCACGGTTGCAGGCCGATGCGCCCCACACCGCATTGCTCGGCCACACAGTCCGCCCAGGCACCCGCGGCATTGACCAGCTGACGTGCCTGCAGACGGCTGCCACCAGCCAATTCCACCTGCCACAGGTTGTCCAGGTACACGGCCTGGATCAGCTCGGCGTTGCAGCGCAGTTCACCCCCGGCAGCGCGATAACCGCGCAGGAAGCCTTGGTGCAAGGCATGCACATCAAGGTCCATCGCGCCCGGCTCCAGCACTGCGCCAGCCAGGGTTTCGCCGCGCAGACTGGGTACCAGTGCCAGCGCGGCATCACGGTCAAGCAGGCTGACCTCGGTGCCATTGGCCAGGTTCTGCGCGTGGGTCTGCTCAAGCAGCTCGCGCTGTTCCACGCTGGCCACATACAGGCAGCCGCGCGGCTCCAGCAGCGGGTGCTCGCAGAAGCCTTCCGGCGGGGCTTCATAAAAGGCCCGGCTGGCGCGGGTCAGCGCCTGGATCTGCGCAGTGCCGTAGGCCTCCATGAACATGGCCGCCGAACGCCCGGTGGAATGGTAGCCAGGCTGTGCTTCGCGCTCGATCAGCAGCACCCGCTGCTGGCCAGCCAGGCGATAGCCCAGCGAGGCACCGGCAATGCCGGCGCCGATGATCAGGGTGTCGTAGATCGGGGTCATGCACGCTCCTGACAAGCAAATTATCATTTATGAGAATTCTAATATATGAGAATTTAGAAATGCGCAAGTGTCCAAGGTAAGATGCCCGACCACCGCCGTATGCCGAGAACGCTGAATGCCCGCTGCCCTACCCCTGCTTGACCGCGCCGTAGTCGGCCAGCGCCTGCGCCAGGTGCGCAAGGCGCGCCAGATGACCCTCAAGCAATTGTCCGAAGCCAGTGGCGTACCGCTGTCCACCTTGTCGAAGATGGAGCTGGCACAGGTGTCGGTCAGTTATGAAAAGCTCGCCGCCGCTGCGCGGGCGCTGAATGTCGATATTGCCCAGTTGTTCCGCTCCGGTGCCACGGTCAATGCCCCGGTGCCCGTGACCGTGGTGGTCGATTCATTGCCGGCGGCAGCGGGCTACTCGACCGGCACGTATGACTACCACCCGATCGCCGGCGACTTCCCCGAGCGGCGCATGACGCCGGCTTATGCCCGCATCATCGCCCGTGAACGCGGCCAGTTCGACGACTTTATCCGCCACCCCGGGCAAGAGTTCGCCCTGGTGCTGAGCGGGCGGGTGCGCATCGAGTTCGAAACCGGCGAAGCGGTGAGCATCGGGCCACAGGAAACGGCGTACTTCGACAGCCAGGTGGGGCATATTTACCTGTCCGAAAGCGAGGACGGCGGCGATGCGCATGTGATGGTGGTGATGACGGATCGTTAATCCGCGTCGGTTATAACCTAATAACGAACAAGTCTATTTGGCTATAAAAAAATCTATATGCTGGCTGCATCCGATAACGGGCAAAGTTGGGCAGTCGAGTAGCGTATGGATGTAGGTTCTTTTGGTTTCACCATTGCTGGCCTGGTCGTGGGTTTCATCGTCGGCATGACCGGCGTCGGTGGCGGCTCGCTGATGACCCCGATCCTGTTGTGGTTTGGCATCAACCCGGCTACGGCCGTCGGTACCGACCTGCTCTATGCGGCCATCACCAAGGCCAGTGGCGTCTGGGTGCATGCGCGCCAGAAGAACATCGACTGGAAAATCACCGGCCTGCTCAGCCTGGGCAGCGTGCCCGCCGCTGCGCTGACCCTGTGGTTCCTCAGCACCCTGCACACCGACACCTCGGCGCTCAATGCCATTATCAAGCAAGGCCTGGCGGTGGTGCTGATCCTGACCGCGCTGGCCATCCTGTTCAAATCGCGCCTGCAGGCCTTTGCCAGCCGTCATGCCGGTGACCACTACCACCTCAGCGATCGCAGCCTGAACATCCTCACCGTACTCACCGGCGTTGTGCTGGGAGTAATGGTCACACTCACCTCCATCGGTGCTGGCGCCCTGGGCACCGTGGCGTTGTTCCTCCTGTACCCGTTCCTGGTCACACGCCGCCTGGTCGGTACCGAAATCGCCCACGCCGTCCCCCTTACCCTGGTAGCAGGCCTGGGCCACGCGGGCATGGGCAACATGGACTGGTCGCTGCTGGGCTACCTGCTGCTGGGCTCGCTGCCAGGCATCTACCTGGGCAGCCACCTCACCGGGCGCATCTCCGACCGGGTGCTGCGCCCGTGCCTGGCGGCGATGCTGCTGCTGATCGGCTACAAGCTGGCGTTCTGAGCCTCATTCCAGGCGCAGTCGCCACTGCCCGGTAAAGCTCAGATCCAAGCGCGACAGGGGGAGCACGTCGATACGCTGGCTGGCCTTCATCGGGCAACCCAACACCTGAACCAACACAGCGCGCATGACCATGGGGTGGGTCACCGCCAGCCAATCGCCCGGGCTGTCGAAGGCTGCCAGCCAGGCGGCCAGGCGCTGGCACAGGGCGGCGAACGACTCCCCCCCGTGCGGCGCACTGGCCGGGTCCTGTAACCATTGCGCCAAAGCCTCAGGCTGCTCAGCCTGCAATTGCTTCAACGCCAGCCCCTGCCAGTGACCCAGGTCGCAATCGGCCAAGCCCGGTTCGACCTGCACCTGCCCCGACAACCACGTAGCGGTCTCGCAGGCTCGCCGTTCTGGCGCAGCCAGCAGCTGCATGCCGGGCAGCATGGCGTCGGGTTGTTGCGTTAACGGCAAGATGCCGTCATCTGTTCGGTGCAGACGCCCGGCCTTCTGGGCCGGGGTCAGGGCATGGCAGATCAGGGTCAGGCGGACGGCTTTCACCGGGGCTCTCTCGCAGCAGGCTGGGCCCATGGTTTAACACGCTGCGAAGCTTTTGGCTGCAACTATGTCGTAGCAGCCTTTACCGCGATCAGGCCCGGTCAAGCTATCAGCGAAACCAGCCCCCACACCGGCACCGCAGCCACCAACCCCATCGCCATCCGCGGCCAGTACGGCAGCAGCATCACCAGCAGCAACCCCGCCAGCGACAGCACGCCGAACCAGGCCACCGGCCCCATGGCCCAACCCCAGGCCTGGGCGCACAGCACCAGGCTGGCCAGCAACGCCAACCAACCGGCGCTGCGCAGGCCCATACGCAATACGCGTGGGCACGCCCGATTCCACACCTGCTTGTAATGCCGCTCCAGCCCTTGGCACAGCCCAAGCATGCCGGCGTAGGCGAACAACACGCCACCTATGATCCACATCATCATGCCTTGACCTCCTGTTGCCGACCTACCCTGGTCTTCCGTTGCGCTGGTTGTGCTTGCCACACCCGCCAGGCCACCAGACCAAGCAACACCCCCAGCACCAGCGCACAGCCCGCTACGCCGAGGCGCATCGTGTCTTCGAGGCCGCCAAATGCACCCAGACCGATGCACAGCAATGCCGCCAGCAGCAGTTGTTCGACCCAGGCGCGCCGCGCCGGCCTGACGCCGGCATGCCACAGCGCCAGCAGCCATACACCGAAGAACGCGCGTACCTCCCAGCTTTCCCGCTGCATCAAATCCACCGGTAGCAAACGGCTGGCCCACAGTAGCCCGACGCATGCCAGCAGCAGGCCGCTGATAAAGCCCACGTTGCACACTTCGGCCAGCCGGTACCAACGCCGTGCCGATGTTTCGGCGGTGGCGCTGGCGTATTTACGCCCACGCTTCACGCAGAACAGCACCAGGCCGCTGGCGATCATCAGGCAACTGATCAATCCGCACATGAAGTACAGCCAGCGCATCGGGTAGCCGCCGAACTGGGCGAAGTGCAGGCCGACCATGACCCGTTGGGTCAGCGGCGCCGCACGCCATTCAGGCACGTCGCTGAGTAACGCCCCGCTGACGCCGTCGAAAACCATGGCCTGCCCCTTGGCGAGGGCGATGCGGTTGCCCAGTTCGGGGCGGATTTCGATACGCGCCGCTGCAGTGTTGGGGTTACGAATATTCAAGCCGCCAATAGGCCCCAGCCGCGCCTCGGCCTGGGCCAGCAACGGCGCCACGTCGACCAGGGTGGCCGGCTGCCTGGCCAGGCCACGGGGCTGCTCCAGGCGGGCATTACCCTGTGCCTGGAAGTAGGCGCGGGTGTCACCGGCGAAAAGTGCATCCACCCCGGCAGGGATATAAATGAGCATGAAGATCACCAGGCCGGTATAGGTGATCATCAGGTGGAACGGCAGCAACAGCACCGCGCTGGCGTTGTGAAAATCCAGCCACGAGCGCTGGCCCTTGTTCGGCCGGAAGGTGAAGAACTCCTTGAAGATTTTCTTGTGGATGACAATGCCGGTCACCAATGCGGCCAGCATCACCAGTGCCAGCGCGCCGACCACGAAGATGCCCCAGTTGCGCGGCAGGTCGAGGGTGAAGTGGAAGCGGAAGAAAAAGTTGCCGCCGACGCTGTCACGCACCTCGATGGCTTCGCCGGTGCGCGGGTCGAGCTGTACGCCGCCGCCGTGGCGCCGCTCACCGGTGGACACGCGCAGGCCTGGCGAGCGCTCGCTCGGTAAGCTGATGCCCCAGTTGCCGGCCTTCGGCTCATGGGCCTGCAGGTAGGCGATGGCACGCTGGGCGGCGGCGGCCTCGGACACCTGCGTGGCCGGGATTTCCGGCTGCATCCAGTGATTGAGCTCCTTGTCGAACACGGCCAGCGTGCCGGTAACGAAGATGGCGAACAGCAGCCAACCGAAGATCAAGCCGGCCCAGGTGTGCAGCCAGGCCATCGACTGGGTGAAGGTGTTTTTCATGCCAGGCGCTCCAGTATCTGTGGCCAGAAACCGACCAGGGCCAGGGGCACGGCCAGTGCCAGCGGCGCCCAGGCGCGCAAGGCATCACGGCTGGCGAAGGCCCAGAGGATGGTGGCGGTGTAGAAAATGAACGCGGGCAGGGTCGCGACGATGATCGCGTCGGTGGCAGGCAGCGGCAGGATGCGGGCCAGGCAGGCAGTGGCGGCATAGCTCAGGGCGTAGCCGCCGAGCAGTGCGGCACTGGTGCGGGAGATAATCTGTAGCCAGGCAGGGGCTTTGATCATCGGAAGGCTCCTTGGAGTCCAGTGATGAGGCCAGGGCTGCTGCGCAGCCCAATCGCCGGCAAGCCAGCTCCCAAAGGGACTGCACAGGGCTCGTTGACTGTGCAGTCCCCGTGGGAGCTGGCTTGCCGGCGATTGGGCCGCACAGCGGCCCCGTGGATCAGAAGTTGATATTCAGCGCAGCAAACACCGCCCTGCCCGGCTGGTTATAGGTGTTGGCCCCCGAGCTGCTGGCGTTGCCGCCCCGCAGGATCTGCTTGTCGAACACGTTGTTCACGCCTACCCGCACGTCGTAGTTGGCGTTGAACTTGTACCCGGCACTCACGTCCACCAGGCCATACGCCTCGACGTCCTGCTGCGCGGTCTTGTCGTACTCTTGCTGGGTGCGGTAGTTGTAGGTCGGTGACTTCTGCTTGCCAAAGTAGGTACCCGCTACCTGGAACGACAGCTGCTCGGTGGCGCGCCAGTCGAGGGTGGTGTTGACGGTGTATTCCGGGATCACCGACAGTGGCTCGCCGGTTTCGCGGTTGTCGTTCTCGAGCATCCAGGTCAGGTTGGTGTTCCAGTCCAGGGTCGGTGTCAATTCGATGAAGAAGTTGCCTTCGATACCTTCCACCCGCGCTTCGCCCGCGTTCTCCCACTGGGTCACGCGGCGACCGCTGTTAATGGCGTAGAGCACATCGGTCCCGCCGATGATCTTGTTCTTGTAGTCGTTGCGGAAGTAGGTCGCGCTGGTACGCCAGGTACCACGGTCGTACAGCAGGCCGATTTCCTTGTTGACGCTGATCTCTGGCTTGAGGTCGGCATTACCTTGCAGGTAGCAGCCGCCGGAGTTGGTCTGCTGCACACTGCAGCCCTGGCCACGGCTGTAGAGCAGGTAATTGGGGTTGGACTGGTACAGGTTCGGTACCTTGTAGGCACGCGCAATGCCACCCTTGACCGACAGTGCCTCGGTCAGTTTGTGCGACAGGTTCAGGCTTGGGCTGAAGTTGTCGCCAAACATCTCGTGATGGTCAAAGCGCAGGCCGGGCGTCACGGTCGTATCACCCAGGACGATATTGTCCTCGACGAACAACGCATAGCTTCTGGCCGTCATCTTCGTATCGCTGCGATCGAAGCCGCTGATCGCATCACTGCCCGAACCGCTGGGATCGAAGCTTTGCGGGCGGAACGAGCCCTGGTCGTTGAGCGACTCGTACAAGTACTCACCGCCCAAGGTCAGCACATGTTCAGTGCTGCCCATGGCGAACGGCAGGTTGACCTCACTGCTCAAGCGGGTGTTGCGCAGCCGCGACATCGCCGCGCCACTGTCGTTGATCGCCCCTTCCGGGCCACCGGCCAGGCCCTCGTTGAGGCGCCAGTTACGCACGTACTCGTACGCCAGGGTGGTCTTGCTGGTGCCCCAGGTAAAGTCGCCCAAGTGGGTCAGGTCGTACGTGCTGCGCTGCATGATGTTGGTTTCGTGGCCATACAGGCTGGAAATCAACGCGACATCGCTGCCGCCGTTGCTGTTCATGGTGTCGCCCGCGTAGATGTTGCCCTGACGGCTGTAGCCTGCGCTGGCTTCAAGGCGGTGCTCGTCGTTGAGCTTCCAGCTCAGCAAGCCATTGATGTCTTTGTTACGCACACCTTCACGTCCGGCAACCAATGCGCTGTTGGCGTGGCTGGCGTTGATGTCGAAGTCGTCGGCGTCGGTCTTGGCCAAGCCGCCATACAGGCGGAACCCGAGGTTGTCGGTAAGGCCGCCACCCAGGTTGAAGTTGGCGCGGCGGCTGGCGCCTTCGGCGCTGTCTTCCGGCAGTTGTGTATACAGGCTGACACTGCCCTTGAGTTCGTCGGTAGGGCGCTTGGTGATGATGTTGACCACCCCGCCCATGGCGCCGGAACCGTAGCGTGCGGCAGCCGGGCCGCGCAGGATCTCGATGCGCTCGACCGCTTCGGCCGGCACCCAGTTGGTTTCACCTCGGGTATCGCGGTCGCCGTTCCAGCCATAACGCACGGCGTTGCGTGCGCTGGACGGTTTGCCGTCGATGAGGATCAAGGTGTTCTCCGGGCCCATGCCGCGCAGATCGATCTGGCGGTTGTTGCCCCGCGCGCCGCTGGCGCTGTTGCCGGTCAGGTTGACGCCGGGCTCGCGGCGGATGATATCGGACAGGTCATTGGTCGGCGGGTGGCGCTTGATGTCTTCGGCAGTGATGATCGACGAGCCCAAGGCCTGGCGTGCCTCGCGCTCGGCGGTGATCAGGGTGTCCTGGATCACCAGCACGTTGTCGGCGACCGACACTTCCTGCACCTCACCCGCACGCTGCTCCTCGGCTTCAGCCGCAGTGGCCATCATGGCCGGCGACGCCAGCGCGACGAACGCCAGGGCCAGGCTATTGGGTGAAGTTCTGCACTGCATGGGTACATCTCCTGCGATTCATGAGCGAAAAGGCACATCCCTGTCGGAAACCGGGGGCCCTTGCCCACCGGCCCCACAAACACAGTTTGGTGGCCAACAGGGGAGGTAAATATAGAGAGATGCGAATGCGAGTACATCTTATTTACGAAGTTTACATGTTTGTAACGGAACTTTGCTGAAACCCGGGATAGAGCAGTTAACCACCCATCGATTTGCATCCTGCACGGAGGCTCCTACAGTTTCGAACGTAGCAACTCTGTCGGGAGCCCAGATGCGCAGCAATGAAGACAGCCGCTCTGCACACACCTCCAGAAGTCTGCCGAAGATCCCTCGCAGCGTCTGGGCGCTGGGCTTCGTGTCGATGTTCATGGATATCTCCTCGGAGATGATCCATGCGCTGCTGCCGCTGTACATGGTTACCGTGCTCGGCACGTCGGTAGTCGCGGTGGGCGTTATCGAAGGCATTGCCGAAGCGACCGCATCGATCACCAAGGTGTTTTCCGGCGCCCTCAGCGACCGGCTGGGCAAGCGCAAGCTGCTGACGGTGCTCGGTTATGGCCTGGCTGCGCTGACCAAGCCGGTGTTCCCCATTGCCTCCGGGCTGGAGTGGCTGACCGCAGCACGTTTCGTGGACCGGGTCGGTAAAGGCATTCGCGGGGCGCCGCGCGATGCGCTGGTGGCCGATGTCACCCCCGCCGAGCTGCGGGGCGCGGCGTTCGGCCTGCGCCAGGCGCTCGATACCGTGGGCGCCTTCCTCGGGCCGTTGTTGGCAATCGTGCTGATGTGGCTGACCGCGAGCCACTTTCAAGCCGTGTTCTGGGTAGCGGTGATCCCGGCATTTGTAGCGGTATACATTCTCATCGCCTTCGTTCGCGAACCTGAAACGCGGCCTGCCTCACGGCCGGTACGCACACCGTTGGCGCTGCACGAGATGGTGCACCTCGGGTCGGCGTATTGGCGACTGATCGGCCTGGCAACGTTATTTACCCTCGCCCGCTTCAGCGAAGCGTTCCTGCTGCTGCGTGCCCAGGACATGGGCCTGGCACCGCTGTGGGCGCCGGCGGTGCTGGTCTTGATGGCGCTGTCCTACTCACTGTCGGCCTACCCTGCCGGGGTGTTGTCGGACCGGGTGGGGCGCCGAGGCGTGCTGATGGCCGGGTTGGGTTTGCTGATCGCTGCCGACCTGCTGCTGGCCCTGCTACCGGGCTGGGGCGGGCTGGCCCTGGGGGTTGCGGCCTGGGGCCTGCACCTGGGCTTCAGCCAAGGTGTCTTCGCGGCCATGATCGCCGACAGTGCCCCGGCCAACCTGCGTGGTACCGCCTTCGGCCTGTTCAACCTGCTGACCGGCGTGGCACTGCTGGCCGCCAGCGTGGTAGCCGGGTTGCTGTGGGATGGTGCAGGATTTCAGGCAACCTTTCTGGTCGGCGCGGGGTTCGCTGGCGCCACCCTGGCGGGGTTGACACTGCTGCGCTGAGCCTGGGAGGAGCCCGGCTGATCGCCATGCTGACGGTGATCAGCACCCGGACGCAAACTAGGCCAGCGCAGCCTCCTGCTCCAGCAATGACCAACCGCCATGCCCATCCACTTCCAGCCGATGGGTATGGAACGCTGCCAGCGTGCTGCGGTGGCCGACACTGACCAGCAGTGCCCCCGGCATTTCCGAGCGCAACAACGCATACAAGGCATGTTCGAGGCCCTCATCCATCGCCGAGGTGGACTCGTCAAGGAACACCACCTGCGGCCGGTTGAACAGTACCCGGGCGAATGCCAGACGCTGCTGCTCACCCACCGAAAGAATGTGTGACCAGTCGCAACTGACGTCCAGGCGCTCGGCCAGGTGAGCCAGGTTGACCTGGCGCAACGCCTGCTGCATCCGCGCCTCATCCTCTGGCTTGCTGGCTGCCGGGTAGGCAATGACAGTACGCAAGTCACCCAGAGGCAGGTACGGGCGCTGCGACAGGAACAGTGCCTGATGGCCCATTGGCCGCCTGACCTCACCTTCGGCATACGGCCAAAGGCCCGCCAGGGCGCGCAGCAGCGTGGTTTTACCACTGCCCGATGGCCCTTTGATCAAGAGCGCCTGACCCGCGTGCAGGCTCAGGTCCAGGTCGGCAATAAGGGCGTGCCCGTCCGGACGCAGCACCTGCAGGCGGGTGATCTGCAGCGCATGCGCCTGGTCTTCGGTCAGGACGCGTGGCAATGCGCTCGCCTGCTCATTGGCATCGAGAAACCCGGTCAGACGGTCGAGGGTCGCCCGGTACTGGGCAAACGCATCATACGACTCACGGAAGAACGATAACGAATCCTGCACTTGGCCAAATGCCTGGGACGTTTGCATGACGTCGCCCAGCTTGATCGCGCCGCTGAAGAAACGCGGTGCCTGCAGAATGAACGGGAACACCACGGCAACCTGGCTGACGCCCAGGTTGAAACCACTGAACTTGAGGTTTCGGTACACCAAAGCCCAGGCATTCACGATCAAGGCTGCAAAGCGGCCTAGCAAAGTGCCCCGCTCGACCTGAGCACCTTGGTAGAAGGCGATGTTCTCGGCATTTTCACGCAAGCGCATCAGCGCATAGCGGAAATTCGCAGTGAGTTTTTCGTTGAGGAAATTCAGGCGGATCAATGGGCGCCCAAGGCGGAAGGCGACCCAAGTGGCGATGATGACATACAGGTACACGGCAAACACCATCGCCCGGGGGATCTCCACCCCGGCCACCGTCAGCGGTGCCGACAGCCCCCAGAGAATGCCGGTAAATGCCACCAGCGAAACCAGCGCACTGACCGCGCCCAACGCCAGGCTTACCGAGCTGGTGACGAAAGCGTTGATATCCAGTTCGATACGCTGATCGGGGTTGTCCACTGGCTCGGCGAGGAACTGGCCGCGGTAGTAGGCATCGCCTTTCATCCAGTCGTGGGTCAGACGCTCGGTGAGCCAGACCCGCCAATGAATGCTGAATGCCTGGGTTACATAGAACGTGAAAAGCGAGCGCAACACATGAATGGTAGCCAGTACGGCAAAGACGCCAAGCAAGTACCAGAACGCGGTTTGATCAAGCCCCTGCAAAGCGCTGTAGAAGCCGTTGTACCAGAACGAGAACAGCACGTTCAGCCGTACAGAGAACAGTGTCAACACCAGCAGCAACGCAAACACCAACAGCGGCCGCCAACTGCGCGTGAAACTGAAATAGGGCCCGGCAAGCTGCCAGAACTGACTGCCCCAGCGCGTGCAGCGCACGGCCAGTGTGGCGGCTGCGGCGAAGCAGACTAGGGTGATGAACGAGGCGATTGCCAGCCAGCTCAGGCTCTCTTGCAAAGCCTGGTGCCAGTTCATTTCCATGGTGGGTATCCGTGCTGAGTATTTCCGCGAGCGTAACATTGCTCCGCGATTCGTCAGGCATAGATGACGCACATTTCATGATTGCTTTGGTTTTTTGAAGCAAGCGACGTGGTGGATGGCACCGGCTCCGCCGGTGTTCGCGGCTAAAGCCGCTCCTACAGGGATCTGGGTAAAGCCGAGACTTGCGTGGGCTTGGCTTTTTCAGGCCACAAAGACAAAACCCCTACCTGCATGCGCAGATAGGGGTTTTGCTAAATGAATCTTGACGATGACCTACTCTCACATGGGGAAACCCCACACTACCATCGGCGATGCATCGTTTCACTACTGAGTTCGGGATGGGATCAGGTGGTTCCAATGCTCTATGGTCGTCAAGAAATTCTGTTGCCAGAATGTCCGTGAACACTCTTGGCCAATTCGGATATGCGATATTTGTGATGTTGCGAACTTTCGGGTCTTTCGTCTTCACCACCACAATTCGGCTTACGCGCAAATTGCTTGGGTGTTATATGGTCAAGCCTCACGGGCAATTA
>NZ_FWXQ01000011.1:0-236355 GCF_900176445.1 Pseudomonas sp. URIL14HWK12:I5 | reverse complement strand
ACATTCTGGCAACAGAATTTCTTGACGACCATAGAGCATTGGAACCACCTGATCCCATCCCGAACTCAGCAGTGAAACGATGCATCGCCGATGGTAGTGTGGGGTTTCCCCATGTGAGAGTAGGTCATCGTCAAGATTCATTTCGCAAAACCCCTATCTGCGCATGCAGGTAGGGGTTTTGTCTTTGTGGCCCGAAAAAGCCAAGCTCTCACGCAAGTCTCGGCTTTACCCAGATCCCTGTAGGAGCGGCTTTAGCCGCGAACACCAGCAACGCCGGTGCCATCCCCCGTGTCGCCTGTTTCACGGGCGCGCCCGCTCCCAGAGGAAGGTGATACACCCTCCTGGCCAAGGTCAGCTCCCACAATTCGAGCCAGAACACTAGAATAGCCCCACGCACCTATTCAGAAGCGCTATATGCCAAACCCTGTCGATCCCGAAACCCTGGCCCAGTTGCCGCTGGACGAGCTTGTCGCCTGTCACGAATGCGACCTGCTGCTGCGCAAGCCCGTGCTCCAGCACGATGAAAAAGCCCAGTGCCCGCGCTGTGGCTACGAGCTCTACGCTCACCGGCACAATGTGGTCAACCGCAGCCTGGCCTTGGTGTTGACCGCCCTGTTGCTTTTCGTGCCAGCCAATTTCCTGCCAATCATGCAGCTGCATCTGCTTGGCCAGACTTCGGACGACACCGTCTGGAGTGGTGTGCTGGGCCTGTACAACTCAGGCATGCGCGGCGTAGCCGTGGTGGTTTTCCTGTGTAGCATGGCCATCCCCCTGGCAAAACTGCTTTGCCAGTTGGCAGTGCTGCTGAGCATTCGCCTGAATGTGGGGCGTAACTTCGGCCTGCTGTTCTACCGCATCTATCACCACCTGCGTGATTGGGGCATGCTCGAGGTCTATTTCATGGGGGTGCTGGTGGCCATCGTCAAGTTGGTGGACCTGGCTGAATTGACAGTGGGCCTGGGGTTGTTCTGCTTCATCAGCCTGTTATTGATCCAGGTGTGGCTCGAAGTGGTGATGTCACCTCACCAGATCTGGAGTGCGCTATCGGGGGAGGACCTGCATGCGGGCGATTGATGCGGGCATTCTTGTCTGCAATGAATGTCACCAGCTGAACCGGCAAGCGCCCGACAGCACTTCACAGACCTGTACGCGTTGCGGCGCAATCGTGCATGCGCGCCGGCCCAACAGCATCGTGCGTACCTGGGCGTTACTGATTGCTGCATCGATCCTGTACATTCCGGCCAACATGCTGCCGATCATGACCGTGAGTACGCTCGGTCAGGGCAGCCCTGACACGATCATGTCCGGCGTCATCACGCTGCTCAAGCACGGTATGGTGCCCATCGCGGCTGTGGTGTTCATTGCCAGTATCCTGGTGCCCACATTCAAGCTGGTGGGTATTGGCTTGCTGCTGTACTCCGTTCAGCGTCGGCAACCGCTGTCTGCCCGACAACGGATATTGATGTACCGCTTCATCGAATTCATTGGGCGCTGGTCCATGCTGGATATCTTTGTCATTGCCATTCTGGTGGCGGTGGTGAATTTCGGCCGAATAGCCAGTGTCGAAGCCAACCTGGGCGCTGTCGCCTTCGCAACTGTGGTGATCCTGACAATGCTTGCCGCTTTAACTTTCGATCCCCGACTGATTTGGGATAACACGGAGTCGGATGACGACCATGAGTGACCTGCCAACGGCTAAAACCCGCCCAGCCTCGAACTGGTCGGCTATCTGGATCCTGCCTTTGATTGCCTTGATGATCGGTGGCTGGCTCGCATGGCAAGCCTACCGTGATGCCGGTGTGCAAATTGAAGTCCGTTTCGAGTCGGGCGAGGGCATCGTCGCCAACAAGACTGAGGTGATCTACAAGGGCATGCCGGTTGGCAAGGTGGTAAGCCTGGTGCTCGACGCCAAGGGCGACAACCAGGGTGTGATCGCTACCATCGAGATGAACAAGGCCGCCGAGCCTCACCTGACCAAAGGCACGCGCTTCTGGCTGGTGAAGCCGAGTGTCAGCCTGGCAGGTATTTCCGGTCTTGAAACATTGGTATCGGGTAACTACATCGCCGTTAGCCCGGGGGAGGGGGAGCGCACCAAGCGCTTCACCGCATTGAAGGTGGCACCACCGCTCTCGGATACGGAGCCGGGCCTGCATTTGACGCTCAAGGCCGACAGGTTGGGCTCGCTCAACCGTGACAGCCCGGTGTTCTACAAACAGATCCAGGTTGGTCGCGTAAAAAGCTACCGCTTGTCCGAGGACCAGAGCACTGTAGAGGTCAAGGTCTTCATCGAGCCAGCCTACGCCAGCCTGGTTCGCAAGCACACGCGTTTCTGGAACGCCAGTGGCGTCAGCATCGATGCTTCGCTTTCGGGTGTTAAGGTGCGCAGCGAGTCGCTGTCGAGCATCGTGGCCGGTGGTATCGCTTTCGCCACGCCGGAATACCGCAAGGACAGTCCGCCCACCGACCCGAGCCTGCCATTCCGTCTGTATGAAGACTTCGATGCAGCGCAGGCCGGTATCCGCGTCAAAGTGAAGCTGAGCGACTATGAAGGCCTGCAGGCAGGTCGCACGCCGGTGATGTACAAGGGTATCCAGGTGGGCTCGCTGAAAGCCCTGAAGATGGAAGACAACCTGGCCAGTGCATCAGCAGAGCTGACGCTGGACCCGCTGACCGAGGACTACCTGGTCGAAGGCACGCAGTTCTGGGTGGTCAAACCGTCGATTTCCCTGGCCGGTATTACCGGCCTGGAGGCATTGGTCAAAGGTAACTACATCGCCATTCGCCCCGGCGAAAAGGGCGCCCGGCCCGAGCGTGAGTTCGAGGCCCGCGCCAAGGCGCCACCGCTCGACCTCAAGGCGCCGGGCTTGCACATGGTGCTGTTCGCCGACACCCTGGGTTCGCTGGAAATCGGCAGCCCGGTGATGTACCGCCAGGTGAAGGTGGGCAGCGTGCAGAGCTACCAGTTCGCCCGTAACAGCAACCGCATTCTGATCGGCGTGCATATCGAGAAAGAGTACGAGAAGCTGGTCAACGGTTCATCGCGCTTCTGGAACGTCAGTGGTATCACCCTGACGGGTGGCCTGTCGGGCATCAAGATCAAGAGTGAGTCGCTGCAAACGCTGATGGCCGGTGGTATCGCCTTCGACACGCCACGGCCCGATGTGGCGCTCAAGCGCCATATTCCACGTTTCCGCCTGCATGATAGCCAAGAGGCGGTAAACCGCGCGGGTACCTTGATTACCATCCGCGTTGACCGGGCAGATGGCCTGAAGCCGGGCACGGCGATCCGCTTCCGTGGCCTGGATGTGGGCAGTATCGAAAGCGTCGACCTCACCGACGACCTGCAGGCGGTGCTTCTGCGCGCTCGCATTACCGAGTCGGCAGACCGTATCGCCCGTGTCGGGACGCAGTTCTGGGTGGTCAAGCCGGCTTTGGGCCTGGTACGCACCGAAAACCTCGACACCCTTGTGGGCGGGCAGTACCTGGAAGTGCAGCCGGCGGCCAAGGACCGTGGCCCGCAGCGCGATTTCATCGCCTTGGCTGATGCGCCGCAGGTGGCGGGGCCAGAGGTCGGTTTGCCATTGACGCTTAGTGCGCCACGCCGCGGCTCGATCAAGCCCGGGGTGCCGGTGACCTACCGTGAGGTGGCGGTGGGGAAGGTGACGGGCTTCGAGCTGGGCCAGAATGCCGACCGCGTGCTGATCCATATCCTTATCGAGCCACGCTATGCGGCTTTGGTCCGCAGTGGTAGCCGCTTCTGGAACAGCAGTGGCTTCGGTTTCGACTGGGGGCTGTTCAAGGGGGCTACGGTGCGTACCGAGTCAGTGGAGACCCTGATCGACGGTGGTATCGCGTTCGCCACACCAGATGGCGAGCAAATGGGTAACCCGGCCCGGCCACAGCAGACCTTCGCCTTGTTCGACAAGGCCGAGGATGAATGGCTGCAGTGGGCTCCGAAGATTCAGATCGCCAAGTAGATTGCAAAGGGGGCCGCTTTGCGGCCCATCGCCGGTAAGCCAGCTCCCACAGGAGTACCGCCAGACTCAAGGCTGGCACAGTCCCTGTGGGAGCTGGCTTGCCGGCGATGCAGTCAGATCAGGTTACTTGGGCAGGCCCATCAAATCACAGGCAACAAAAAGCCGACCCTAGGGTCGGCTTTTCGACTAGCACGTCGCTTAGGCAGCTGCAGTTTCTTTCAGCGCCTTGATGTGGCCATTCAGACGGCCTTTGTGACGAGCAGCCTTGTTCTTGTGGATGATACCTTTGTCGGCCATACGGTCGATTACAGGTACAGCCAGAACGTAAGCGGCTTGCGCTTTTTCGGCGTCTTTTGCGTCGATGGCTTTAACTACATTCTTGATGTAGGTGCGGACCATGGAACGCAGGCTGGCGTTGTGGCTGCGACGCTTCTCAGCCTGTTTTGCACGTTTCTTGGCGGAAGGTGTGTTGGCCACCGTCGAGCTCCTCGAAAGACTTTAGGTAAATAGCAAACAAAATAGGCCGCGAATCATGCCGATCAGTCGACCGGATGTCAAGGCCACCTGCAAGGTTCCGCCGAGCGGTGCGCCAACAAGCGGGAAAGATTCCTTTCTGCTGCGCGACCTGTACACTCGGGAATTTTTGGCTCCCCTGCGAAGGCGCGGGAGTATCGCACATTCGGACGCTGTCTGGCAGCGTCCTCTGTCATTGGCGTGAATCTTTTCGATGAACCTGCTCAAATCCCTGGCTGCAGTAAGCTCGATCACCATGATTTCGCGGGTGCTGGGCTTTGTTCGCGACACCATCCTGGCCCGCATCTTTGGTGCTGGTGTCGCCACCGATGCCTTCTTCATCGCGTTCAAGCTGCCCAACCTGCTGCGGCGCATCTTCGCCGAAGGGGCCTTCTCCCAGGCCTTCGTGCCGATCCTGGCCGAATACAAGACCCAGCAAGGCGAGGAGGCGACTCGCACTTTCATCGCGTATGTCAGTGGCCTGTTGACCCTGGTCCTGGCCTTGGTCACCGCCATCGGCATCCTGGCTGCACCGTGGGTGGTGTGGGCCACAGCCCCGGGCTTTGTCGACAGCGCGGAAAAATACGAGCTGACCACTGCGCTGTTGCGGGTGACTTTTCCTTATATATTGCTGATCTCGCTGTCTTCCCTGGCCGGGGCGATTCTCAATACCTGGAACCGTTTTTCGGTACCCGCCTTCACCCCGACCCTGCTGAACGTGGCGATGATCGCCTTCGCCGTGCTGCTGACGCCGTACTTCGACCCGCCGATCATGGCTTTGGCCTGGGGTGTGCTGGCCGGTGGCCTGGCACAGTTGCTGTACCAGCTGCCAGCGCTGAAAAAGATCGGCATGCTCGTGCTGCCGCGCCTGAACCTCAAGGACGCGGGTGTATGGCGGGTGCTGAAGCAGATGCTGCCGGCGATTCTCGGGGTTTCGGTAAGCCAGATTTCGCTGATCATCAACACCATCTTCGCCTCCTTCCTGGTGGCCGGCTCGGTGTCGTGGATGTACTACGCCGACCGCCTCATGGAGCTGCCCTCGGGCGTGCTCGGCGTTGCCCTGGGTACCATCCTGCTGCCGACTTTGGCCAAGACCTATGCCAACAAGGACCGCGAGGAGTATTCGCGAATCCTCGACTGGGGCCTGCGGTTGTGCTTCCTGCTGGTACTGCCATGCACCTTGGCCTTGGCCATCCTTGCCGAGCCGCTGACCGTGGCGCTGTTCCAGTACGGCAAGTTCAGTGCGGTTGACGCGGCCATGACCCAGCGTGCGCTGATTGCCTATTCCGTGGGCTTGCTGGCGATCATTCTGGTCAAGGTACTGGCACCCGGCTTCTATGCGCAGCAGAATATCCGCACACCGGTGAAGATTGCGATTTTCACCCTGGTCTGCACCCAGCTGTTCAACCTGGCCCTGATCGGCCCGCTGGCCCATGCCGGCCTGGCCCTGGCGATCAGCCTGGGCGCCTGCCTGAACGCCGGCCTGCTGTTCTGGAAGCTGCGCAGCCAGCAGCTGTTCCAGCCCCAGCCCGGCTGGGCGATGTTCCTGCTCAAACTGGTGCTGGCGGTGGGGTTGATGTCGGCGGTACTGCTGGCCGGCATGCACTTCTTGCCGGCCTGGGAGCAAGGCAACATGCTTGAGCGCCTGCTACGCCTGGGGGCGTTGATCCTGGCAGGTGTGGTGACGTATTTCGGTTGCCTGTACCTGTGCGGCTTCCGGCCCCGGCATTTCGCCCGCAAGGCCCTGCACTGAGGCTTCGGACGGGTCAGGCGTCGGTTTTTCACATTCCACGCCGCCCTTGGGCGCTGCTGCCTGTCACCAGCGCCCGGGTGTGGTTATAATCGGCCACTTTATGAGCAAGAAGCGCGTTATGCAGCTGGTTCGAGGTCTTCACAACCTGCGCCCCGAGCACCGGGGCTGTGTCGCCACCATTGGCAACTTCGACGGGGTTCACCGCGGCCACCAGGCAATCCTGGCGCGCCTGCGCGAGCGCGGCCAGGCGTTGGGCCTGCCGACCTGTGTGGTGATCTTCGAACCGCAACCGCGCGAGTATTTCGCCCCCGATACCGCACCGGCGCGTCTGGCACGCCTGCGCGACAAGGTCGAGCTACTGGCCGCCGAAGGTATCGACCGAGTGCTGTGCCTGGCGTTCAACCAGCGGCTGAGCAAGCTCAGCGCCGATGCCTTCGTCAAGGCCATCCTGGTTGACGGCCTGGGTGTGCGTCACCTTGAAGTGGGCGACGACTTCCGCTTTGGCTGCGACCGCGCCGGCGGCTTCGCCTTCCTGGTCGAGGCCGGCCAGCAGTATGGTTTCACCGTCGAGGCCGCCAACACGGTGATCCAGGACGGCCTGCGCGTCAGCAGCACTGAGGTGCGCAAGGCCCTGTCCGAAGGCAACTTCGAGCTGGCCGAACACCTGCTGGGCCGCCCGTACAACATCACCGGCCGCGTGCTGCATGGCCAGAAGCTGGCCCGCCAGCTCGGCACACCTACCGCCAACATCCAGCTCAAGCGCCGCCGCGTGCCGCTGTCCGGGGTCTACCTGGCCAGCATCGAGATCGACGGCAAGGCCTGGCCGGGTGTCGGCAATATCGGCGTGCGCCCCACCGTTGCCGGTGATGGGCGCCCGCACCTGGAGATTCATCTGCTGGATTATGCCGGCGACCTTTACGGCCGGCGCCTGACGGTGGAGTTCCACCACAAGCTGCGTGAAGAGCAGCGATTTGCCTCCCTGGAGGCGCTGAAGTCGGCGATCGATGCGGATATCGCCGCCGCACGTGCACATTGGCACGCTCAACCGCTAACGAAGAGCCTGAAATGACCGACTACAAAGCCACGCTTAACCTTCCGGACACCGCCTTCCCCATGAAGGCCGGCCTGCCTCAGCGCGAACCGCAGATCCTGCAGCGCTGGGACAGCATTGGCCTGTACCAGAAGCTGCGCGAAATTGGCAAGGATCGTCCCAAGTTCGTCCTGCACGACGGCCCGCCCTATGCCAACGGCAAGATTCACATCGGTCATGCGCTGAACAAGATCCTCAAGGACATGATCGTCCGTTCCAAGACCCTGGCCGGCTTCGATGCGCCGTACGTGCCGGGCTGGGACTGCCATGGTCTGCCGATCGAGCACAAGGTCGAGGTAACCCACGGCAAGCACCTGTCCGCCGACCGCACCCGCGAGCTGTGCCGCGAGTATGCTGCCGAGCAGATCGAAGGGCAGAAGACCGAGTTCATCCGCCTGGGTGTGCTGGGTGACTGGGACAACCCGTACAAGACCATGAACTTCGCCAACGAGGCCGGCGAAATCCGCGCCCTGGCCGAAATGGTCAAGCAAGGCTTCGTGTTCAAGGGCCTCAAGCCGGTGAACTGGTGCTTCGATTGCGGTTCGGCGCTGGCCGAGGCCGAGGTCGAGTACGCCGACAAGAAATCCCAGACCATCGACGTGGCATTCCCGGTTGCCGATGAGGCCAAGCTGGCCGCCGCTTTCGGCCTGGATGCGCTGGCCAAACCAGCCGCCATCGTGATCTGGACCACCACCCCGTGGACCATCCCGGCCAACCAGGCGCTGAACATCCACCCGGAGTTCAAATACGCCTTGGTCGATACCGGTGAGCGTCTGCTGGTGCTGGCTGAAGAGCTGGTCGAGTCGTGCCTCAAGCGCTACAACCTGGAAGGCTCGGTCATTGCTACCGCTGAAGGTTCGGCGCTGGAACTGATCAACTTCCGCCACCCGTTCTACGACCGCCTGTCGCCGATCTACCTGGCCGACTACGTCGAGCTGGGCGCCGGTACCGGCGTGGTGCACTCCTCGCCAGCCTACGGTGAAGACGACTTCGTCACCTGCAAGCGCTACGGCATGGTCAATGACGACATCCTCACCCCGGTGCAGAGCAACGGTGTGTATGTCGAGTCGCTGCCCTTCTTCGGCGGCCAGTTCATCTGGAAGGCCAACCCGGCCATCGTCGAGAAGCTGAGCGAAGTCGGTGCGCTGATGCACACCGAAACCATCAGCCACAGCTACATGCACTGCTGGCGTCACAAAACCCCGCTGATCTACCGCGCCACCGCGCAGTGGTTCGTGGGCATGGACAAGCAGCCGACCACTGGCGAGCCGCTGCGTGAGCGCGCGCTGAAAGCCATCGAAGACACCAAGTTCGTGCCGGCCTGGGGCCAGGCGCGCCTGCACGCGATGATCGCCAACCGCCCGGACTGGTGCATCTCGCGTCAGCGCAACTGGGGTGTACCGATCCCGTTCTTCCTGCACAAGCAAACCGGCGAACTGCACCCACGCACCGTCGAGCTGATGGAAGCAGTGGCCAAGCGCGTCGAACAGGAAGGCATCGAAGCCTGGTTCAAACTGGACGCCGCCGAGCTGCTGGGCGCTGAAGCCGACCAGTACGACAAGATCGCCGACACGCTCGATGTGTGGTTCGACTCGGGCACCACCCACTGGCATGTGCTGCGTGGTTCGCACGACATCGGCCACGCCACCGGCCCGCGCGCCGACCTGTACCTGGAAGGTTCCGACCAGCACCGCGGCTGGTTCCACTCTTCCTTGCTGACCGGTTGCGCCATCGACAACCATGCGCCTTACCGCGAGCTGCTGACCCACGGCTTCACCGTGGACGAGAACGGCCGCAAGATGTCCAAGTCGCTGGGTAACACCATCGAGCCGGAGAAGGTCAACAACACCCTGGGTGCCGACATCCTGCGCCTGTGGGTTTCCGCTACCGACTACTCCGGTGAAATGGCGGTTTCCGAGCAGATCCTGCAGCGCAGCGCCGACGCCTACCGCCGTATCCGCAATACCGCGCGCTTCCTGCTGTCCAACCTGTCCGGCTTCGACCCGGCCCGCGACCTGCTGGCCCCGGAAGACATGCTGGCACTGGACCGTTGGGCCGTGGACCGCACCCTGTTGCTGCAACGCGAGCTGGAAGAGCACTACAGCGAGTACCGTTTCTGGAACGTCTACTCCAAGGTGCACAACTTCTGCGTGCAGGAGCTGGGCGGCTTCTACCTCGACATCATCAAGGACCGCCAGTACACCACCGGCGCCAACAGTGTCGCCCGCCGTTCCTGCCAGACCGCGC
The DNA here is from genome assembly GCF_900176445.1 of Pseudomonas sp. URIL14HWK12:I5. Taxonomy (NCBI): domain Bacteria; kingdom Pseudomonadati; phylum Pseudomonadota; class Gammaproteobacteria; order Pseudomonadales; family Pseudomonadaceae; genus Pseudomonas; species Pseudomonas sp. URIL14HWK12:I5. Next base: position 226,775 of record NZ_FWXQ01000011.1, on the reverse strand, counting down.
TGTACCACATCAGCGAAGCGCTGGTGCGCTGGATCGCGCCGATCCTGGCATTCACCGCCGATGAAATCTGGCAGTACCTGCCGGGCGAGCGCAACGAGTCGGTGATGCTCAACGGCTGGTACCAGGGCCTGAGCGAGCTGCCGGAAGGCACCGAGCTGGACCGCGCCTACTGGGATCGCGTGATGGCAGTGAAGGCCTCGGTCAACAAGGAGCTGGAAAACCAGCGTACCGCCAAGGTCATTGGCGGTAACCTGCAGGCCGAAGTCACCCTGTACGCCGACGAAGGCCTGAGCGCCGACCTGGGCAAGCTGGGCGACGAACTGCGCTTCGTGCTGATCACTTCGGCCGCCAGCGTGGTGCCGTTCGTGCAGGCGCCAGCGGATGCTGTGGCCACCGAAGTCGAAGGCCTCAAGCTGAAAGTGGTCAAGTCCGGTCACGCCAAGTGCGGCCGTTGCTGGCACTTCCGCGCCGACGTCGGCAGCCACCCGGAGCACCCGGAAATCTGCAGCCGTTGCGTCGACAACCTGAGCGGTTCGGGCGAGGTGCGTCACTATGCCTAACCCTGCAGTGGGGCGCTTCGGGCGCCTTGCATGGCTTTGGCTGAGCTTGCTGGTCCTGGTCCTTGACCAGGCCACCAAGCTGTATTTCAACAACGCCTTGACCATGTACCAGCAGATTGTCGTCATCCCGGACTACTTCAGCTGGACCCTGGCCTACAACACCGGCGCCGCCTTCAGCTTCCTGGCGGAAAGCTCGGGCTGGCAGCGCTGGCTGTTCGCCCTGATCGCCGTGGTGGTCAGTGCCGTGCTGGTGGTGTGGCTCAAGCGCCTGGGGCGCAACGAGACCTGGCTGGCTGTGGCGCTGTCGCTGGTGCTGGGTGGTGCGATCGGCAACCTTTACGACCGCGTCGTGCTGGGCCATGTGGTCGACTTCATCCTGGTGCACTGGCAGAACCGCCATTACTTCCCGGCCTTCAACCTGGCCGACAGCGCCATTACCGTTGGCGCGGTGATGCTGGCGCTGGATATGTTCAAGAGCAAGAAGTCCGAGGATCCGGTCCATGACTGACACGCGTATCGGCCAGAACACCGAAGTCACCCTGCACTTCGCGCTGCATCTGGAAAACGGCGACACCGTCGACAGCACGTTCGACAAGGCCCCGGCCACCTTCAAGGTGGGCGACGGCAACCTGCTGCCAGGTTTCGAAAACGCGCTGTTCGGCTTCAAGGCCGGTGACAAGCGTACTGTGGTGGTGGCCCCGGAGAACGCCTTCGGCCAGCCCAACCCGCAAAACGTGCAAGTCATGCCGCGGTCCAACTTCGAAGGCATGGAGCTGTCCGAAGGGCTGCTGATCATCTTCAATGACGCCGCCAACACCGAGCTGCCGGGTGTGGTCAAAGCGTTCGATGACGACCAGGTGACCATCGACTTCAATCACCCACTGGCTGGCAAGACCCTGACCTTCGAGGTGGAGATCCTCGGGGTGAAGGCCCTGTAAGCCTGGAGCCGAGCATGCAAATCAAACTCGCCAACCCTCGCGGCTTCTGCGCGGGGGTCGACCGGGCGATCGAGATCGTCAACCGCGCGCTGGAAGTTTTCGGCCCGCCGATCTATGTGCGTCACGAGGTGGTGCACAACAAGTTCGTGGTGGAAGACCTGCGCAACCGCGGTGCCATCTTCGTCGAAGAGCTGGACCAGGTGCCGGACGATGTCATCGTCATCTTCAGTGCCCACGGTGTTTCCCAGGCTGTGCGCCAGGAAGCGGCTGGCCGCGGCCTGAAAGTGTTCGATGCCACCTGCCCGCTGGTGACCAAGGTGCATATCGAGGTAGCCAAGTACAGCCGCGATGGCCGTGAGTGCATTCTCATCGGTCACGAAGGGCACCCGGAAGTCGAAGGCACCATGGGCCAGTACGACGCCAGCAACGGTGGCTCCATCTACCTCGTCGAAGACGAAGAGGATGTGGCCAAGTTGCAGGTGCGCGACCCGGACCACCTGGCCTTCGTGACCCAGACCACGTTGTCGATGGACGACACCAGCCGCGTCATCGACGCCCTGCGTGCACGCTTCCCGAACATCGGTGGCCCGCGCAAGGACGACATCTGCTACGCCACCCAGAACCGCCAGGATGCCGTGAAGCAACTGGCCGGTGAATGCGACGTGGTGCTGGTGGTGGGCAGCCCTAACAGCTCCAACTCCAACCGCCTGCGCGAGCTGGCCGAGCGTATGGGCACCCCGGCTTACCTGATCGACGGTGCTGAAGACCTGCAACAAGGTTGGTTCGACCAGGCCGCTCGAATCGGCATCACCGCCGGTGCTTCTGCCCCAGAAGTGCTGGTGCGTGGCGTGATCGAGCAGCTCAAGGCCTGGGGTGCCACTGGCGCTGAAGAGCTGGATGGGCGGGAAGAGAACATCACGTTCTCGATGCCTAAAGAGCTGCGGGTTCGTTCGCTGATCTGATCAATGGCCTGCGCACAGGGAAACCTTTTCCGGTTCACCTGTGCGCAGTCTGATTCGCCCGGTGGAAGCCATCACCACCTGAGTAAAACTGGTGGCGGCGTTTTTCTCGCAGAGCTCCAGCGTGCCACCTCTCTTGCCCAGTGGGACACCCAGTGCGCTGAACCTGATCTGATCGCCTGTATTGGCCATTATCCTTATGTGCCTTGAAAGACGTTGTTCACGCAATACCTGCTCATTGTGCTCCAGCAACACTCGCCATCCTTTTCCCCAATCGCTCTCAATGCCCTGGACCCGCACGTTCTGGCCCTGCAGCAGTGCATGGCTGCGAGCACTGCGCAGTGCCTGTGCCAAATCTCGGGCAACTGCTGCCCTGTGTAGGTCATCAGTCATTCTGGCGTAAGCCGGCATACCGAGCTGTGTCAGCAAGACGGCCACGGCCAAGGCCGACAACATTTGAATCAGTGTTACGCCTCGTTGCTTCACCGTGCATTCCTCCCTGGAAGTGCTTGGCTATAGCTTCACGTTCATCGGCCAAACCGTCTAGTCGGCCGGGTTCAGGGCTATTGCAGGAAAAGTCGCGGGAGGTGCAGGGATGCACGCAAGGCAACGGGGCATGACGCTCCTGGAAGTGTTGTTGGCAGTCGTGGTTGTGGCCGTGGGCATGTTCGCAACAGCAGCGATGCAGTTGCAGGCATTGCAGGCTGCGGACGGCGCACGTCGTGATGGGCAGGCCGCGATGGCGGTGCACAGCGAGCATGAGCGGAGGCGGCGATGAGGCGCCGCCAGATTGGGTTCGGTCTGGTTGAGATGGTGATGGCGCTGGCCATCGGATTGATGCTACTGGCAGCGGCCAGCCAGCTCTTTACCTCTGCACACCAGACCTGGCGTCTGCAAAGTACGGCAGTGCGCATGCAGGAGGAGGCACGACTTGCTTTGCTGCGCATGGCGCAGGATATCCGCATGGCAGGGATGTTTGGTTGCCTGCGGATTAAACCTGACGACTTTGAGGACCCGGCTGCGCGGCAGGCTTTCGCCCGCCCCCTGGAGGTTGAACCCACTACCCTCAGCCTGGTTGTGGCGGAGTTGTCCGGAAAAACTGGCAACGGTGACTGGGTTTTGCAGACGGACTGCATCGAAAAAGTGCGCGTGGATGAAAAAACAGTAGAGGGGTACCCACTGACGTTCCCCATCAGCCAGTACGTCTATCAGTTCCATGGCAATAGGCTGAGGTTCAAGCGAAAAGGCAACTTCCAACCGCTGGTCGAGAATGTGCGAGAGGCGCGTTTCGAACGTGTGCAAACGCCGCAGGGGGAGAGGGTAGACATCACGCTGATGTTGTACGAGCCCACGCTCAAACTCGAACAGCGCCATGAACTGAGCGTGGCGCTGCGCAATCGGGTGCCGGGGCCATGAAGCGCCAACGCGGTGTCGTGCTGCTGTTGGCGTTGGTACTGAGCCTGCTGCTCGGCTTGCTGACAGCCTCTGCCTTGCGTGATGCCTTGGTAGAGACGCGAATGGCCGGCTACCTGCGCGATGGCCTGCTGGCGTTCGAAGAGGCAGAGGCCACATTGCAGGCCGGGGCAGATGAACTGCTGCGGGCACCTCCAGGCAAATGCCAGATGTGCCTGCCTCCGCCGCACCCGCACGATTTGACTGGGCAGTGGCAGCGCAGCAGCAGCGGCTACTTTCAGGTCCAGCATCTGGGCATGAGCACGCGCGTTGCGTACATGCCGGAAGGGCAGCCAGTTGTGTTGTACCGGGTAACTGCCGTCAGCCAGCAAGCACAAGCCCGGCAAGTACTGGAAGCCGTCTACGCCGTGGCCGGCGACACAATCCAGCGCATCACCTGGCGCCAAAGACTCAGAGGAGACTGACATGCAGCAAGGCTTGAGCCTGATCGAGTTGTTGATTGTGCTGGCCGTGACCGGCATTCTGGCAGCCATTGCCTACCCCAGTTACAGCGACCAGCTTCGGCGAGCCGCGCGCAGCGAAGTGGTTGGCCTGCTGCACGATGCCGCCTTGCGCCTGGAGCGCCACCGCGTGCGCACCGGCCAATACGCCGAAGGCGACCCGGCCTTGCCCGACGGCACCCGCTATTACAGCCTGCAGGCCCAGCGTGACAGCGACACCTTCACGCTGCGCGCCCGGCGGCTGCCGCATGGGCTGATGGCGCAGGATGGCTGTGGCGACTTCCAGCTTGACCAGGCCGGTGTGCAGCGCAATCCGGGTGCTGTTGAACATGGCGCCCACTGCTGGGGAAGCTGAAGGTTGAATGATGCCCCGTGCATCGCGGTTTTACTTCAGGTGTTGGATCGACAGATGAGCAAGCAAGTAGTGGTGGTCGGCGGCGGGGTCATCGGCCTGCTGACGGCGTTCAACCTGGCGGCGAAGGTTGGGCAGGTCGTGGTGTGTGACCAGGGCGAGGTCGGCCGTGAGTCGTCGTGGGCCGGTGGCGGCATTGTTTCGCCGCTGTACCCGTGGCGCTACAGCCCGGCGGTGACCGCCCTGGCGCACTGGTCGCAGGACTTTTATCCACAGCTGGGCGAGCGTTTGTTCGCCAGCACCGGCGTCGACCCCGAAGTGCACACCACTGGCCTGTACTGGCTGGACCTGGACGACGAGGCCGAAGCGCTGGCCTGGGCCGAGCGCGAACAGCGGCCGCTAAGTGCCGTGGATATCTCGGCGGCCTATGATGCGGTGCCGGTGCTGGGCCCGGGCTTCAAGCGCGCCATCTACATGGCTGGCGTGGCCAATGTGCGCAACCCGCGCTTGGTCAAGTCGCTGAAGGCGGCGTTGCTGGCGCTGCCGAACGTAACCCTGCGCGAACACTGTCAGATCACTGGCTTCGTTCAGCAAGACGGGCGTGTGACCGGTGTGCAGACGGCTGATGGCGTGCTGCCGGCCGATGAGGTGGTGCTCAGTGCGGGCGCCTGGAGTGGCGACCTCTTGCGTACCCTTGGCCTCGAGCTGCCGGTGGAGCCGGTGAAGGGCCAGATGATCCTGTTCAAATGCGCCGAAGACTTCTTGCCGAGCATGGTGCTGGCCAAGGGGCGCTATGCGATCCCGCGTCGCGATGGGCACATTCTGGTGGGCAGTACGCTGGAACATGCCGGGTATGACAAAACGCCGACCGGGGATGCGCTGGAAAGCCTGAAGGCATCGGCGGTGGAGTTGTTGCCTGAGCTTGAGGGGGCCACCGTGGTTGGACACTGGGCGGGACTGCGGCCGGGGTCGCCGGAAGGCATTCCGTATATCGGGCCGGTGCCAGGGCATGCGGGGTTGTGGCTGAACTGCGGGCATTACCGCAACGGGCTGGTGCTGGCGCCGGCTTCGTGTCAGCTGTTTACTGACTTATTGACAGGGGCCGAGCCGATCATCGACCCGGCGCCATATGCGCCAGAAGGGCGTTTGGGCTGAGATTGCCGGGGCTGCTTTGCAGCCCCGGAATGTCAACGCGGTGCCTGCAAGTGCCGGCTCGGGTAATGCTGCTCATACACCTTGCACACCCGCAGCACCTGCTCATCGGCAAAGCGCCCGGCCACCACCTGCAGCCCCACCGGTAATCCTTCGCGGGTAAACCCACAAGGCACCGAAGCCGCCGGCTGCTGGGTCAGGTTGAAGGGATAGCTGAAGGGCGTCCACTCCATCCACTGCGCCATCCCCGACCCAGGCGGCACGTTGTGCCCGGCTTCGAATGCCACCAGCGGCAGCATCGGCGATACCAGCACGTCATAGCGCTGGTGGAAGGCATTCATCTGCGCAATCAGCGCCGCCCGTGCCTCCAGCGCCTGGGTGTATTCGCCAAGGCCGATCTTTGCGCCTTGCTCGGCAATCCAGCGTAGCCCGGGGTCAAGCAACGTTCGCTGTTCATCGCTCAAGGCACTGGCTAACCGCGCCGCGCCGGCAAACCACAGGGTATTGAAGGTTTCCAGCGGGTCGTTGAATCCCGGGTCCACCTCTTCCACCTGGGCGCCCAGCCGTACCAGGCGCTGCACTGCTTGCGCCACCAGTGCCTGGATTTGCGGGTCGACCTGCACGTAACCGAAGTTGGCACTGTAGGCGATGCGCAGGCCGCTCAGGTCTTGCTGCTGGCCCATCCACGGCGCCTGCCGTGGTGCACCGGACAGCCCGTCACGGGCATCGGGGCGGGCGACGCAGTCGAGCATCAGTACCGCGTCGTCTACGGTGCGCGTCATCGGCCCCAGGTGCGACAGCACGGTCATGGCGCTGGCCGGCCATTGCGGCACATAGCCGAAGGTCGGTTTGATGCCGAAGGTGCCGGTAAAGGCACACGGGATACGAATCGAGCCCCCGGCATCGCTACCCTGGTGCAGCACCCCCAGGTTCAGTGCGGCGGCGGCCGCAGCTCCCCCCGACGAGCCTCCGGCAGTCAGCCTTGTATCCCAGGGGTTGCGGGTGATGCCGTACAGCGGGTTGTCTGTCACCCCCTTCCAGCCGAACTCCGGCGTGGTGGTTTTGCCCACCAGCACTGCGCCGGCTTCACGCATGAACGCGTTGAAGGGGGCATCGACGTCCCATGGCCCTGCGCCGGAGGTGGTGCGTGACCCCTTGCGGGTCGGCATGCCACGGGTCAGGGTCAGGTCCTTTATCGAGGCGGGTACGCCATCCAGCCGGCCACAGGGCTCGCCCCGTTGCCAGCGCTGCTCGCTGGCGCGGGCGGCGGCGCGAGCACCTTCACCGTCGACATGGCAGAAGGCGTTTACCGCCGGGTTGTGCAGGTCGATGCGCGCTAACACGTCGTCGATCACCTCGACCGGCGACAGCTCACGGCGCTGGTACAGTTCGAGCAATTCGACGGCGGTGAACTCACCCAACTCGGTTTTCTGGGTCATCTCAACGGGCTCCCGGGTTGGCGGCCTGGAACATGGCACGCAGCAGGACGTCACAGCCGTCGGCCAGGTCCTGCGGCGCGGCATTTTCGATTTCGTTGTGGCTGATGCCACCCTCGCATGGCACGAAGATCATCCCGGCCGGGCCCAGCTCGGCGAGGAAGATGGCATCGTGACCGGCGCCACTGACGATATCCATATGGCTCAGCCCCAGTGTGCGTGCGCCCTGGCGCACGGCGTCTACGCACTGCTCGGCGAAATACAGTGGCGGGAAGTCGGCGGTGGGGGTCAGCTGGTAGCTCAGCCCGTGCCTGGCCGTGCTGCTTTCGATGGCCGTGCGTACTTCGCTGACCATGGCAGCGAGGTGTCCGGGGTCGAGGTGGCGCAAGTCGATGGTCATGTGCACCTGGCCGGGGATGACGTTGCGCGAGCCCGGGTGCAGGGTCAGGCAGCCGACCGTGCCGCAGGCATGCGGCTGGTGGGCGTGGGCCACGCGGTTGACCGCAGCCACCACCTCGGCCGCGCCAACCAGGGCGTCCTTGCGCAGGTGCATCGGGGTGGGGCCGGCATGGGCCTCGACACCAGTCAGCACCAGATCGAACCATTTCTGGCCCAGGCAGCCCTGGACAACACCGATGGTGGTGCGCTGGTCTTCCAGCACCGGGCCCTGCTCGATATGTGCTTCGAAGTAGGCACCGACGGGATGCCCGGTGGGCACACGCGGGCCGGCGTACCCAATGCGCTGCAGCTCGGCGCCGACCGACAGGCCCTGATCGTCGACCTTATCAAGGGTTTCCTGCAGGCCGAACTTACCGGCGAACACACCCGAGCCCATCATGCAGGGCGGGAAGCGCGAGCCTTCTTCGTTGGTCCACACCACCACTTCCAAGGGCGCTTCGGTGGTCAGGCCGAGATCGTTCAGGGTGCGGATCACTTCGAGGCCAGCCATGACGCCATAGCAGCCATCGAACTTGCCGCCGGTGGGTTGGGTGTCGATGTGGCTGCCGGTCATCACGGGTGGCAGGGCAGGGTTGCGGCCGGGGCGGCGGGCGAAGATGTTGCCGATGGCGTCGATGCTGACGGTGCAGCCGGCATCTTCGCACCAGCGCACGAACAGGTCGCGGGCCTGGCGGTCGAGGTCGGTCAGCGCCAGGCGGCATACGCCGCCCTTGGCGGTGGCGCCGAGCAGGGCCAGGTCCATCAGCGATTGCCACAGGCGCTCGCGGTTGACCTGCGAACCTTGGCCGAGCAGGTGCTGTGAGGGATCGATGCGGGTGTTCATGGGCGTTCTCCTTTCAGGCGCTCAGGGCCAGGTAACGGTTCTTGATGCTCGGGTCCTCACGGAACTGCGCCGCGCTGCCCTGGTAAGCGACCCGGCCCTGCTCCAGCACGTAATGGCGGTCGGCAAGGGCATCGCAGACCATCAGGTTCTGTTCCACCAGCAGGATCGACAGGCCCTCGTCCTTGATGCGCCGCAAGATCTTCACCAGCTCGTCGACAATCACCGGGGCCAGGCCTTCGGTGGGTTCATCGAGGATCAGCAGCTTGGGGCCGTTGAGCAGGGCGCGGGCGATGGCCAGCATCTGCTGCTCGCCACCGGACAGCGCGAAACCACCATTGCGGCGGCGCTCCTTGAGCCGTGGGAACATGCTGTAGACGTCTTCCAGCTGCCAGCGGCTGGTTTTGCGCACGGCAATTTTCAGGTTCTCCTCGACGCTGAGCTGGCGGAAGATGCCGCGGTGTTCGGGCACCAGGGCAATGCCGAGCCGGGCGATATCGAAAATTTCGCGGCCCACCAGCGGCTGGCCGTTGAAGCTGATCTGCCCCTGCCGTGGGCGGACGATGCCGAGGATACTGCGCAAGGTGGTGGTCTTGCCGGCACCGTTGCGCCCAAGCAGGGTTACCAGCTCGCCGGCCTCGACCTTGAGCGAAACCCCTTCGAGGACATGGCTCTTGTCGTAGTAGGCGTGGATCGAATCGACGTTGAGCATCAGGCAGCCTCTCCAAGGTAAGCGGTGCGTACGCGCTCGTCGTTGCGCACCTGTTCAGGGGTACCCTCGACCAGAATCTGGCCGTGGCTCATCACCGTGATGCGCTGGCTGATCGACATGACGATGCTCATGTTGTGCTCTATCAGCAGCACGGTATGGTCGCGGCCAAGGTCGCTGATCAGGTCGGTCATTACCGGGATGTCGTCGATACCCATGCCCGAGGTGGGCTCGTCGAGCATCAGCAGGGTGGGCTTGGCGCAGATCGACATGCCCACTTCCAGTACCCGTTGCTGGCCGTGCGACAGCTCACCGGCCAGGGTTTCGGCGCGGGCGCTCAGTTTCAGGCGCTCCAGCACCTGGTCGGCGGTGTTCCAGTGGCTGCGCTTGTGCTCGACACTGCGCCAGAAGTTGAGCGCGCCCAGGCCATCACGGCCTTGGGCGGCCAGGCGCAGGTTTTCGCGCACGGACAGGTTCTGGAACAGGCTGGTGAGCTGGAACGAACGGGCCATGCCCAGCGCCACCCGCCCGTGGGATGGCTTGCGGATGATGTCCTGGCCGTTGAACAGGATCTTGCCTGCGGTGGCCTGGCGTTCGCCGGTCAGGCAGTGGAACAGGCTGGTCTTGCCGGCGCCGTTGGGGCCGATGATGGTGTGGATGGTGCCGGCGCGCACTTTCAGGTCAACGCCCGCAACCGCCTTGAACGGCCCGTAGGCCAGCTCCAGCTGGCGGGTTTCCAGGAGGTAGTCGCTCATCACAGGGTCTCCTTGGTCTTGGCCTGAGGTTTGTCATTGGCATTGCGGGTGGCCAGCAGGCGTTTGCCCAGTTCGGCCAGGCCACCCCACAGGCCGCCACGCATGAACACCACGACGAGGATCAGGATGACCCCCAGCAGCATCAGCCAGCGTGGCCACAGCTCCGACAGCACGTCGCCCAGCAGCACGATGGCGCCGGCCCCCAGCAGCGAGCCGAACAGCGAGCCGGTCCCGCCGACGATAGTCATGATGAGGATGTTCTCGCTCATCATCAGGTCGATGTTCGACAGCGGTGCAAAGTGCAGCAGCATGGCGTACAGCGCCCCGGCGATACCGGTGATGGCGCCCGACAGCATGAACACCAGGGTCTTGAAGTGGCGGGTGTCGTAGCCGATGGCCGCGGCGCGGGTTTCGTTCTCGCGGATGGCCAGCAGGGTGCTGCCGAACGGCGAGCGGATGACCCGCAGGGCTGCGGCGAAGATCAGCAGGAACAGCACCGCCACAAACACATAGAAGTGCCGCGGGTCGGCCAGGTCGACCAGCACATGGCCGGCGATTTCGATGTTCGGCCGGGGCACATCGAGCAGGCCGTTGTCACCGCCGGTCCAGCCGCTGAGGGTGTAGGCCAGGAAGTAGGCCATCTGGCTGAAGGCCAGGGTCAACATGACGAAGTAGATGCCGGTGCGGCGAATCGCCAGTGCGCCCACCAGCAATGCCAGGAAGGCACCGAACACGGCGGCACCCAGTAGCGCGGCGAACATGCCCCACTGCAGGTGGATCATCAGCAGCGCCGCGCCATAGGCACCCACGCCAAAGAAGATGCCCTGGCCGAACGACAGCAGGCCGGTGTAGCCGAGCAGCAGGTTGCAGGCCAGCGCGGCCAGAGCAAAGATCAGGATCTCGGTGGCCAAGGTGGCCGACGGCAGCAACAGTGGCAGTGCCACCAGGCTGGCAACCACCAGCAACAGCAGCGCCGGGGCGCGGCCTTTGGCGACTGGCAATGGATTTTTCTCGCTCATATCAGGCTCTCCCGAACAGGCCATAGGGACGGACCAGAATCACGGCGGCCATGGCGCCGTAGATCATCAGGCTGGCGCCTTGCGGCCAGAGGCTGGTCATCATGCTTTGCACCACACCTACCAGCAGGCCGCCAACCAGCGCACCGCCGAACGAGCCCATGCCGCCGATTACCACCACCACGAAGGCAATGCCGAGAATTTCCGGGCCGACGAAGGGTTGCGCACCCCGTAGCGGGGCGAACAGCACACCCGCCACGCCGGCCAGGCCCACGCCCAGGGCGAAGGTCAGGGAAAACAGGCGGAAAATGTTGGTGCCCAGCAGCGACACGGTCTCGGTGCTTTCGCTACCGGCCCGCACCAGTGCGCCGAAGCGGGTGCGCTCCAGCAGCAGCCACAGGCCAAGGCCGATCAGCGCGGCGAAACCGATCAGGAACAGGCGGTAGTAGGGGTAGATGAAGTCCCCGAGGATCAGCACCCCGCGCAGCTCGGGCGGTACGGCAATGTTCTTGCCCACCGGGCCCCAGATCAGCACTGAGGCTTCCTGGATGATCAGTGCGATGCCGAGGGTGACGAGGATCTGGAAGGTGTGCGGCAGGTGGTAGATGCGCTTGATCAACAGGCGCTCGACCGCCCAGGCCAGGGCGGCCACCACCAGCGGTGCAATCAGCAGTGCCAGCCAGAAGTTGCCGGTGATGGCCACGGCGGTGTAGCACAGGTAGGCGCCCAGCAAGAAGAACGCGCCGTGGGCGAAGTTGACGAAGTTGAGCAGGCCGAAAATGATCGTCAGGCCCACGGCGATGAGGAAGTAGATCATCCCCAGGCCCAGGCCGTTGAGCAGTTGGAACAGGTACAAATCGAGCATGAGCGTGCCCTCGACAGCGCGCGGTGCGGCTGCCTGTACGAGTGTGTGTGACTAACGCCGCGGCTTCAGGCCAGGGCGCAACCGGTGTGGTCGACCTCGACGAACGAACGCCCTGAGCTGATGACTTCGGCCAGGTCGTCCTCGTCGCGCATCTGCCCCTGGGGCTTGCCGCGCAGCAGGTAGTAATCCTTGAGTACCTGATGGTCGCCAGGGCGGATCAGTTCTTCGCCGGTCGGGCCCTGGAAGCGCATGCCCTGCAATGCCGCCGACACGGCGGCGCCCTCCAGGCTGCCGGCCTTGACGATGGCTTCGAGCATGACCTTGGTGCCGATATAGTCGGCAGCCAGCGGGTAGTTGGGGTTGATGCCATAGGCCTTGCGGGTGGCGGCAACCAGTTGCTTGTTCAGCGGTGTATCGACCTGGTGCCAGTACTGGGCACCCAGGTACACGCCTTCGAGCACGTCGCTGCCCAGCTCCTGAAACTGGTCGAGGCCGGCAGACCACACCATCAGCACTTTCATGCGGTCCTTGATGCCGAAGTTGACGGCCTGGCGCAGGGCGTTGGAGGCCTGGCTGCCGAAGTTGAGCAGCACCAGCACATCGGGTTTGGCGGCGATGGCGTTGGTGAGGTAGCCGGAGAACTCCTGTTCCTGCAACGAGTGGTAGCTGTTGCCGATGTGTTCCACACCAAGCTCGGCGAACACCTTGCGGGCGTTATCCAGCAGGGCGTCGCCGAACACGTATTGCGGGGTGATGGTGTACCAGCGCTTGGCCTGGGGCAGCTGGCGGATCATGGGCACCAGGGTTTCGCGGATGGCGCCGTAGGTGGGCACCGACCAGCGAAAGGTCGATGCGTTACAGTCTTTACCGGTGATTTCGTCGGCGCCCACGGGCGTCATGAACACGCCGCCGGCTTTGTGGATTTCCTTCGACACCGCCAGTGCCGAAGACGACAGGGTGCAGCCCTGGAAGAAGCGTGCGCCATCCTGGCCGATGGCTTCCTGTACCTTGCGCACCGCCTTGCCGGCGTTGCCTTCGGTGTCGATGACCTTGTACTTGAGCGGGTGGCCGAGCAACTGCGGGTACTCGGCGATGGCCAGGCGCGACCCCATGTCGGCGTACTTGCCGTAGCTGGCGAAGGCGCCCGACATGGACTTGAGCCCATAGAAGGTCAGCGGTTGGTCGGCGAATGCCCGGAGCGCTCCCAAGGGGAGGCTACCTAAGGCACCCAGGGCAAGGCCTGCCTTGAGCAGGGTACGTCTTTGCATGAGTAACTCCTTGGTTGTGGTTATTAGGCAGGAGTGGCAATGACAAAGCGGGTACGGCCGGGCCTGTGTGCAGGCCTCTTTCCAGGCGCATCAGTGGTGGTGGTCGAACTCCAGCAGGAAGTTGCGGGCAACCTCGCCTTCCAGCGCGGTCATGTGGTGCTCGGCGTCGCACATGTGTTCATGCATCAGCCGGCGTACAGCGGGTTCGTCGCTGGCGCGCAGGGCGGTCAGCAGTTGCTTGTGGTAGTCGATGTTGGCGGCGGCGAACTGCTGGCGCTTGGGCAGGTAGGCCTTTTTCAGCACCACCAGGTCGCGCAGCAGGTCGTTGAGGAACACCGCCATGAACCGCAGCAACGGGTTCGGGCAACGGTCGGCCAGCAGGGTGTGGAACTCCAGCTCTGCCAGGCGCTGCTCGCGCTGGCCTTCCTCGCTGTCTTCCGGTGCGCTGCAGAAGTCGATGTTGGCTTGCAGCGCGGCGTAGTCGGCTTCGCTCAGCTTGCCCATCACCGACACCGCCAGCTCTACCTCGATGACTTTGCGCAGCTGGTAAACCTGCTCGCCGTCCAGGTGCTGGAAGTGCAGGTAATTGCGCAGCGCGCGGCTGGCCGGCTCGGTACCTACTTCATTGAGGTAGGCGCCGCCGGTCGGGCCGGTACGGGTACTGACCAGCCCTTCGACCTCCAGCGCCTTGAGCGCTTCGCGGGCGGTGCCCTTGGAACACTCGAAATGCTCCATCAGCTCACGCTCGGTGGGCAGGCGGTCACCGGGGTGCAGCGCTTCGGTGACGATCGAGCGCTTGACCGATTCGACGATCACATCGGACAGCTTCTGGCGCTTGCGTTTGGGTTTGAGCATTTCGCTATTTTTCATATTTATGCGGATAAATAGGATTTAGCGAATTTTACCGGGATGGGTCAATGCTGGCGTCGGGGGAGGGGTCGTAATTGGTGTGAAAGGGTCGGGGAGGGATAAGTGATGCAGGGTTCACAGGCCTCTTCGCGGGCATGCCCGCGAAGGGATTCAGGTGATACTGGCTCAGCCTTGGCGACCAGGGCCTTGTTGCAGGTGTGCCTGGCTGCAATACCACTCATTGCCCTGCTGCAGCGCCCGGTCGTTGGGCAAATGCACGCCACAATGGGCACAGCGCACCATCTTCAGCGGCGCATCCAGCTTCGCCTCGGGGTGCGACTGCTGGCTGACTTTGAACTTGCGCCACAGCCAGAACGCGGCGGCGATCAGGGCGATCCAGAAAAGTAGGCGAACCATGGTGTCCAGCTTGTCGGTTGAAGAAGCCGACAGTCTAGGACGCGGCCAATAAAAAAGGGAGGCCCAAGGCCTCCCTTTCATTTACCGCTGTGTGTCAGTCAAACAGACCAAAGGTCATGTAGCTGAACCAGGAGCGGTCTTTCTCGGCTTCTTTCGGGCCTTCCGGCACGATCGGGTCGCCGTTCTCGTCCTTCGGCAGCAGCTCTTGCGGCATCTCGTCGCGGGCGTCCTGGAACTGCTTGACCACGTCCTGGTTGGCGCGGGTTTCGCCCGGCGGCAGCGGGGTATCGGTTTCGATCAGGCCCAGGGTGGCCTTGGACAGCCAGCCACGGCCGTCAGACTCGGTCTGCTTGGGCTGGAACTCGCCATCGACCAGGCTCGGGTGGTCCGGGTAGTTGAGCTTGAGGGTTTCCAGGCTGCTGGCGGCCAGTTCGTCCAGGTGCATCTTCTGGTACGACTCGACCATCACCGCCAGGCCGTCACCGACCGAGGGGGTTTCCTGGAAGTTTTCGACCACGTAGCGGCCACGGTTGGCGGCGGCCACATAAGCCTGGCGGCTCAGGTAGTAATCGGCCACGTGGATTTCATACGAGGCCAGCAGGTTGCGCAGGTAGATCATGCGCTGCTTGGCGTCTGGCGCGTAGCGGCTGTTGGGGAAGCGGCTGGTCAGCTGGGCGAACTCGTTGTACGAGTCGCGGGCGGCACCCGGGTCACGCTTGGTCATGTCCAGCGGCAGGAAACGCGCCAGCAGGCCACGGTCCTGGTCGAACGAGGTCAGGCCCTTGAGGTAGTAGGCGTAATCCACGTTCGGGTGCTGCGGGTGCAGGCGGATGAAGCGCTCCGCAGCCGACTTGGCAGCCTCGGGCTCGGAGTTCTTGTAGTTGGCGTAGATCAACTCGAGCTGCGCCTGGTCGGCATAGCGGCCGAACGGGTAGCGCGATTCCAGGGCCTTGAGCTTGTTCACGGCGCTGGTGTAGCTGGAGTTGTCCAGGTCAGCTTGCGCCTGCTGGTACAGCTCGGCTTCGCTGAGGTTCTCGTCAATGACCTCTTTATTAGAGGAACAGGCCGCGGTAAGCCCGAGGATGGCGATCAGCAGCAGGTGTTTCACTTGCATGGCGGCTTGCGTCCCTTTGACGGCCGCTGTCTTGGGCGGTGCCGTCCTGTTATGATGAGCGCCCCGGCCAACCCCGGGACAAAAGAAGCCGTATTTAACCACAAGCTCGCAGCCGAAACCAAAGGCTGTGCGCCCGCCGAATCGAGCATGTCCGAGATCATTCAACTTAGCGCAGAGGTACCGTCCGATCTGGGCGGTCAACGCCTCGACCAGGTCGCCGCCCAATTGTTCGCCGAGTACTCGCGTTCGCGGCTTACTACGTGGATCAAAGAAGGCCGCCTGACGGTCGATGGCGCCGTCGTGCGCCCTCGCGATACCGTTTATGGTGGCTCAGTGCTTGCGCTGGAGGCCGAGCAAGAGGCCCAGGGCGAGTGGATCGCAGAAGACATCGAGCTGGATATCGTCTATGAAGACGACCACATCCTGGTGATCAACAAGCCTGCGGGCCTGGTTGTGCACCCGGCCGCCGGCCATGCCAGCGGCACCCTGCTCAATGCGCTGCTGCACCACGTGCCAGACATCATCAACGTGCCGCGTGCCGGTATCGTTCATCGCCTGGATAAAGACACCACGGGCCTGATGGTGGTGGCCAAGACCTTGCAAGCGCAGACCAAGCTGGTTGAGCAGATGCAAGCCCGCAAAGTCAGCCGCATCTATGAGTGCATCGTGATTGGCGTGGTGACGTCCGGTGGCAAGATCGATGCCCCGATCGGCCGCCACGGCGGTATGCGCCAGCGCATGGCCGTCACCGACGGCGGCAAGCCGGCGGTCAGCCACTACCGTGTGCTCAAGCGCTTCCGCTCGCACACCCATGTGCGGGTCAAGCTGGAAACCGGCCGTACTCACCAGATTCGCGTGCACATGGCCCATGTCGGCTTCCCGCTGGTGGGTGATCAGACGTACGGTGGGCGCTTCCGCATTCCGCCGGCCGCCAGCCCAACCATGGTCGAGGCGGTGAAAACCTTCCCGCGCCAGGCACTGCATGCGCGTTTCCTCGCCTTGGCCCACCCGATTACCGGTGAAGTCATGAAGTGGGAATCGCCACTGCCGGATGACTTCCTCTGGTTGCTGACGCTGCTGAACGAAGACCGCGAGAGCTTTATCGGATGAGTGGCCTGACGCAGTCGCTGTTGTTCCCCGACTGGCCGGCCCCGGCCTCGGTTCGCGCCTGTGTCACCACCCGTCAGGGCGGCGTCAGCCTGCCGCCCTACGAAACCTTCAACCTTGGCGACCACGTAGGGGATGCCCCTGCGGCGGTCGCCGAAAACCGCCGCCGGCTGAGCGACGCGTTCGCCATCCAGCCGGCCTGGCTCAAGCAGGTGCATGGCCTGGTGGTGGCGGATGCCGACCCGGCTGTGGTGGCCGAGGCCGACGCCAGCTGGACCGACCAGCCAGGCATTGCCTGCACCGTGATGACTGCCGATTGCCTGCCTGCGCTGTTCTGCGACCGGGCGGGGACGCGCGTGGCAGCCGCGCATGCGGGCTGGCGCGGGTTGGCCGGTGGCGTGCTGGAAGCCACGCTGGACCGCCTGGCGCTGCCGCCAGAAGAGGTGCTGGTGTGGTTGGGACCGGCCATTGGCCCGCAGGCCTTCGAAGTAGGGCTGGAAGTGCGTGATGCCTTTACGGCGGTGCATCCGGAAGCGGCCCGTGCTTTTGTCGAGGGTGAGCGGCCGGGCAAGTTGATGGCGGATATCTACGAGCTGGCGCGTATTCGCCTGGCTGCCCGTGGGGTGACCGCTGTGTATGGTGGCGGATTGTGCACGGTCAGCGATGCGCGGTTCTTCTCTTATCGCCGTACCCCGCAGGGTGGGCGGTTTGCATCGTTGGTCTGGCTGGACCCGCGCTAGCCTGTACCGGTCTCTTCGCGGGTTTACCCGCGAATGCCCCAGCGACAATCCAACAGGTTGACCTTGGTCAACCCCGCTACGCTTGAATCTTCCAGAATCAGCCTTATCTATAAGGTCATCTCAGGCAGGTTTCTTCATAAACAGGCGCTGTCCATCGCTCCGACCTGCCCTTTAAAGGAAGGTACACCATGCGAATAGACCGTTTGACCAGCAAGCTGCAACTTGCAATATCCGATGCCCAATCCCTGGCCGTTGGCATGGACCACCCCGCCATCGAGCCCGTGCACCTGCTGCAGGCACTGCTCGAACAGCAGGGCGGCTCCATCAAGCCCCTGCTGATGCAGGTTGGCTTCGACATCAACAGCCTGCGCCAGGGGCTGGTGAAAGAGCTCGACCAGCTGCCGAAAATCCAGAACCCCACCGGTGACGTGAACATGTCGCAGGACCTGGCGCGCCTGCTCAACCAGGCCGACCGCCTGGCCCAGCAGAAGGGCGACCAGTTCATTTCCAGCGAGCTGGTGCTGTTGGCCGCCATGGACGAGAACAGCAAGCTCGGCAAACTGCTGCTGAGCCAGGGTGTGACCAAGAAGGCCCTGGAAAATGCCATCAACAACCTGCGCGGCGGCGCGGCAGTGAATGATGCCAACGCCGAAGAGTCGCGTCAGGCGCTGGACAAGTACACCGTCGACCTGACCAAGCGTGCCGAAGAAGGCAAGCTGGACCCGGTGATTGGCCGTGACGATGAAATCCGCCGTACCGTGCAGGTGCTGCAACGCCGCACCAAGAACAACCCGGTGCTGATCGGTGAGCCTGGCGTGGGTAAAACCGCCATCGCCGAAGGCCTGGCCCAGCGCATCATCAACGGTGAAGTGCCCGACGGCCTCAAAGGCAAGCGCCTGCTGGCGCTGGACATGGGCGCGCTGATTGCCGGTGCCAAGTACCGTGGCGAGTTCGAAGAGCGTTTGAAAGGCCTGCTGAACGAGCTGTCCAAGCAGGAAGGCCAGATCATCCTGTTCATTGACGAACTGCACACCATGGTCGGCGCCGGCAAAGGCGAGGGCGCCATGGACGCCGGGAACATGCTCAAGCCAGCCTTGGCCCGTGGCGAACTGCACTGCGTTGGCGCTACGACGCTTAACGAGTACCGCCAGTTCATCGAGAAGGACGCTGCGCTGGAGCGCCGCTTCCAGAAGGTGCTGGTAGAAGAGCCGAGCGAAGAAGACACCATTGCCATTCTGCGTGGCCTGAAAGAGCGCTATGAAGTGCACCACAAGGTGGCCATCACTGACGGTGCCATTATCGCTGCGGCCAAGCTCAGCCACCGCTACATCACTGATCGCCAGCTGCCCGACAAGGCCATCGACCTGATCGACGAAGCCGCCAGCCGCATCCGCATGGAGATCGACTCCAAGCCGGAAGTGCTCGACCGCCTTGATCGCCGCCTGATCCAGTTGAAGGTGGAATCGCAGGCGCTGAAGAAAGAAGAAGACGAGGCGGCGAAAAAACGCCTGGAGAAGCTGACCGAAGAAATCGAGCGGCTGGAGCGTGAGTATTCCGACCTGGAAGAAATCTGGGCGTCGGAGAAGGCCGAAGTGCAGGGCTCGGCGCAGATCCAGCAAAAGATCGAGCAGGCCCGCCAAGAGCTGGAAACAGCCCGTCGCAAAGGCGACCTGAGCCGCATGGCCGAACTGCAGTACGGGGTAATCCCGGACCTGGAGCGCAGCCTGCAGATGGTCGATCAGCACGGCAAGACCGAGAACCAGTTGCTGCGTAACAAGGTGACCGAGGAAGAAATTGCCGAAGTGGTATCGAAGTGGACCGGTATTCCGGTGGCCAAGATGCTCGAAGGCGAGCGCGAAAAGCTGCTGAAAATGGAAGAGCTGCTGCACCAGCGCGTGATTGGCCAGGGCGAGGCGGTAACCGCCGTGGCCAACGCCGTGCGCCGCTCGCGTGCCGGGCTGTCCGACCCTAACCGGCCAAGTGGCTCGTTCCTGTTCCTCGGCCCGACCGGTGTGGGCAAGACCGAGCTGTGCAAGGCGCTGGCCGAGTTCCTGTTCGACACCGAAGAGGCCATGGTGCGTATCGACATGTCCGAGTTCATGGAGAAACACTCCGTGGCTCGCCTGATCGGTGCACCACCAGGCTACGTCGGCTACGAAGAGGGCGGTTACCTGACCGAGGCCGTACGGCGCAAGCCTTACTCGGTGGTGCTGCTGGATGAGGTGGAGAAAGCCCACCCGGATGTGTTCAACGTGCTGTTGCAGGTGCTGGAAGACGGCCGTCTGACCGACAGCCACGGGCGCACGGTAGACTTCCGCAACACCGTGATCGTGATGACCTCCAACCTGGGGTCGGCGCAGATCCAGGAACTGGTGGGCGACCGCGAAGCACAGCGTGCAGCGGTGATGGATGCGGTGGGTTCGCACTTCCGCCCAGAGTTCATCAACCGTATCGACGAAGTGGTGGTGTTCGAACCACTGGGCCGCGAGCAGATTGCCGGCATTACCGAAATCCAGCTGGGCCGCCTGCGCAGCCGCTTGCTGGAACGCGAACTGTCGCTGAGCCTGAGCCCGGAGGCGTTGGACAAGCTGATTGCCGTGGGTTACGACCCGGTGTACGGCGCACGGCCGCTGAAGCGTGCCATCCAGCGCTGGATCGAAAACCCGCTGGCGCAGCTGATTCTGGCGGGCAAGTTCTTGCCGGGTACGGCGATCACCGCCAAGGTGGAAGGCGACGAAATCGTCTTTGGCTGATTCTGTTGCACCATGAGCCCCGCATTTGCGGGGCTTTTTTTGGCCGCTAACCTATACCGGCCCCAGTAAAATCGGGGTTTCGCGGATATTTTGGATAACCTGCTGAAATTTTTGAAATTTTTGCTTGCATCAATTTCCGAGTGCCCCTAATATACGCCGCGTTGTCAGGCACTAAGCGAATCACCAGCAACATCGGTGACCGCAAAACAACTTACAAATCAGTAAGTTGACTGAAAAAAAGTGGTTGACAAGCAAAACGAAGAATGTAGAATAGCCGGCCTCAGCAGCGACAACGCGAAAGCGAAGAAGCCAAAGAGTCCGAGGCGAACACAGTCTTCGGAGTAGCAAATCGGTAAGTTGTACCGAAGTTCAGTTCCGCGATAGCTCAGTCGGTAGAGCAAATGACTGTTAATCATTGGGTCCCTGGTTCGAGTCCAGGTCGCGGAGCCAATCTCGGGGTGTAGCGCAGTCCGGTAGCGCGCCTGCTTTGGGAGCAGGATGTCAGGAGTTCGAATCCCCTCACCCCGACCATTTTCCGGGTCGTTAGCTCAGTTGGTAGAGCAGTTGGCTTTTAACCAATTGGTCGTAGGTTCGAATCCTACACGACCCACCATGTAAAGAAGGGCATCTCAAAGAGATGCCCTTTTTTTTGAAAGACCCGGGGTGTAGCGCAGTCCGGTAGCGCGCCTGCTTTGGGAGCAGGATGTCAGGAGTTCGAATCCCCTCACCCCGACCATTTTTGGGTCGTTAGCTCAGTTGGTAGAGCAGTTGGCTTTTAACCAATTGGTCGTAGGTTCGAATCCTACACGACCCACCATGAACAAAGGGCATCTCGAAAGAGATGCCCTTTTTCTTTTGCCTGGCGAAAATGCTTGGCCAACAGCTGGTAAACGAGCAAAAAGAAGGGCCGCATCAGCGACCCTTGGCTTTCAATCAGTGCAGCTTCAGCCGCGGCTCGGTTCCCCGGCCAATCTTGCTGCCCAGCATCATCAACGCCGTACGGAAGAACCCGTACAACGCCATCTGGTGCATGCGGTACAGCGACACGTAGAACATCCGCGCCAGCCAGCCTTCCAGCTTCACGCTGCCCATCAGGTTGCCCATCAGGTTGCCCACCGCCGAGAAGCGCGACAGCGACACCAGCGAGCCGTAGTCCTTGTACGCGTAAGTCGGCAGCGGCTTGTTCTCCAGACGCGCCTTAAGGCTTTGCGCCAGCATCGAAGCCTGCTGGTGCGCGGCCTGTGCCCGTGGCGGCACACTGCGGTCGCTGCCTGGTTGCGGGCAAGCGGCGCAGTCGCCGAAGGCGAAGATGTTGTCGTCGCGGGTGGTTTGCAGGGTAGGGCGCACGACCAGCTGGTTGATGCGGTTGGTTTCCAGGCCATCGATGTCTTTCAGGAAGCCCGGCGCACGGATACCGGCCGCCCACACCTTCAAGCTGGCCTGGATCACTTCGCCGTCCTTGGTTTTCAGGCCGTCTTCGGTCACTTCACTGACGGCAGCGTTGGTCATCACCTTCACGCCGAGTTTTTCCAGGGTCTTGTGCACCGGCACGCTGATGCGCTCTGGCAGCGCTGGCAGCACGCGAGGGCCTGCCTCGATGAGGGTGATGTGCATATCCTTGGGCTGGATGCGGTCCAGGCCATAGGCTGCCAGTTCGTGTGCGGCGTGGTGCAGCTCGGCCGCCAGTTCCACACCAGTAGCACCCGCGCCGACGATGGCGACGCTGATTTTTTCACTGGCCACATCACCGGCATGGGCGCGCAGGTAGTGGTTGAGCAACTGTTGGTGGAAGCGCTCGGCCTGCTTGCGGGTGTCCAGGAACAGGCAGTGCTGCGCCGCGCCCAGGGTGCCGAAGTCGTTGGTGTTGGAACCCACGGCAATGACCAGGGTGTCGTAGCCCAGGGTACGCGCAGGCAGTAGCTCGCGGCCCTCTTCGTCGAGGGTAGCGGCCAGTTGAATCTGTTTGCCTTCACGGTCCAGGCCGCTCATGCGCCCAAGTTGGAAGTTGAAGTGGTTCCACTTGGCCTGGGCCACGTAGTTCAGTTCGTCTTCCGAGGAGTTCAGCGAGCCGGCAGCCACTTCGTGCAGCAGTGGTTTCCAGATGTGCGTGAGGTTGGCGTCGACCAAGGTAATTTCGGCCTGCTTGCGCTTGCCTAGGCTTTTACCCAGGCGGGTCGCCAGTTCCAGGCCGCCGGCGCCGCCGCCGACAATCACGATGCGATGAGTCATGGGGATATCTCATAAGGTTTACGGAATTCGTGGCCCAGGGGGCCGGCCGCAAACTGCACGAGGGGAGGGCGAGCGCGAAGCAGCTCATAGCACCAGTCCACTCAGCATGCGGCTGATAAGACCCAACCCGATGGTCACGGCCACCACCAGCACAAGGAGCAGCCACGGCCGGAAGGGCCTGCGCTCGACTTGGTGCTGGGGGGCTCGCAGATACTCATCGACACGACGCTGATCTTCCGGATTCAGGCGGCTGGTCATGGTGGGCCTCGTCAGGTAGACGTTTGTGACTGCGCAAACGCTACAGCGTTCGCGCAAGCGCTTGAAACAAATGATAATGCTTTCTATCCCTGGCGCCGAGTGTACGCCATCGCAAACATTCGCTGCACTGGATCAAAGACTGATGCCCACGTCGAACACGATGCTGCGGCCCAGGTTACCGCGCAAGAAGTCTGGCGCGTCTGGGTGGGCGAACAGCACCCGGGCAAAGGTCGGCCCCACCAGCGACAGTGAGCGCCAGCCCTGGCGCAGGTATTCGGTAGGCGGCGGGAAGTGGGTGTTGAGGTCGAGCACTTCGCGCTTGAGGCTGGCGAAGGCGATGATGTCCAGCTCGTTCAGCTCCAGCCCGCGTTCCCGGTAGTTGTGCGCCTTCTTGCGCAAGGTCGGCGCCAGGCGCCCCAGCAACTCGGTGGCACTGATGCGCCGGGGGCGCGCTTCGCGACGCACCAGCTGCGCCAGGGAAAACGCACTGCGCCGGCGTTGCAGCTCTTCGCGCCATTCATCGTTCAGCCGGCGGCCTTCGTCGAGCACGAAAAACACCTCGAACGCCGCATCGCGGAACAGTACGTCTGGCGGCTCTTGGCCGGCCGGGGTGAAGTCTTCGCTGCGGTAGGGGATGTTCAGCCCCTGCAACAGACGCTGGCACACCCAACGCTCCCGCTCCCACTTGCGGGCGTTGGAGAGAAAGGCATTGGCTTGTTCGGCCTGGATGGTAAGCAGGCGCAGGTAGTCTGAGTCATCCATGCAGACAAGCTTAGCCGTTAATCGATGACGGTAAGATGCTGTTTAAGCGCGGGAATCAGCCCAGCACTGGCCACTGCTGCACCAGCCCGACCAGGTGCACCAGGCCGAAGCCCAGGCAGATCAGTGAACTGACTACGATAAAACGCTGCGAACGCCCGGTGCCCGCCAGCAATCTTGGCCCCAGCAGACCGCGCAGCAGGTACACCAGGGTGATGAGGCAGATGGCTGGCAGCAACAACGGCAGCCGCCCGATTGCCCCGGCAGCCGACAGCGCATAGGCCGACCAGGCCAGCAGCACGCAGGCGATGGCGGCAGTGACAAGTGCCGGGTACCAGCGGCCCTTCTCGGCGGCTACCGCCATACGTTCACCCGCCCCGAACAAACGGTACCAGCGTGGCCCAACGGCGATCACCGCCAGGTGAAGTAGGCCAATGATGGCGTTGAGTGCCGCTGCCAGCAGCAGGGTAGGGTTGATTCCTTCCGGCATGGCCAATGCTTCCCGCATCGAATGAGGGCGCCAGCCTACCGCAGCCGAATGAAACGGAGAATGGGTGTAGACTCGGGTTTATCCACATGGCTGCAAAGGGCATTGCTCAGGTGATCAGCGCGCAGGTGTTGTCCGGTACCACCCTTACCCTTGGCTGGCTGGGTTATGTGCCGTTGCTGGTGTGGGCGGTCAGCCGGGTGCGCTGGGTTGAACTGTTCACCGACCGGCGCCGGCAGCATCTGTTGTTTGGCACCGTGTTTTGTTTGTTTGCGTTGTGGCTGGTGAGGCGTGATTTCGATACCGGGGTGTCGTACCACTTCATCGGCATGACGGCAGTTACCCTGTTGCTGGACTGGCCGCTGGCGGTGCTGGGTGGGTTCATGGCCCAGCTCGGTTTGCTGGCGCTGGGGCGGCAGGATTTGGCGGCGCTGGGGGTGAACGGCTTGTTGCTGATTGGCTTGCCGGTGCTGATTACCGAAGTGTGCGCGATCGTGGTCGAGCGCGCTCAGCCGCGAAACCTGTTCGTTTATATTTTTTGTTCAGGGTTCTTTCCTGCGGCGCTGACTGTGCTTGTTTGCGTGCCTGCGGCGCTAGGGGTGTTGTGGCTGGATGGGCGTTTTGCCATGCCGGAATGGCTCAGCGACTTTGTGGGCTACCTGTGGCTGATGATGTTCCCCGAGGCGTTCATCAACGGCATGGTGATCAGTGCGCTGGTGGTGTTTTGCCCGGAGTGGTTGGAAACCTTTAACCGCACAAGGTATTTGCAGGCGCCCTGGAAGGAGGATGAGCGGTGAATGTGTGGTGGCCGTGCCGGCCTCTTCGCGGGCACAGCCACCTTGAAATCCGCTTAGTGCCGAGGCTCCAGGTCCCCCGAATACAGCTCATCCTCAGATTCTTCAGCCCCCGGAATCTTGTGTTCCTCAGCCGCCCAGGCCCCCAGGTCGATCAGCTTGCAACGGTCCGAGCAAAACGGCCGGAACGCGCTTTTCTCGTTCCATTCCACAGGTGCGCCACAGGTTGGGCAGTCGACGGTCAATGGCTGGCTCATGGCTGGCCTCCTTTCAAAGTCAGGTAAAAGTGGTGCAGGCGGTCTATCTGCTGATGCAGCGCGGCCAGGTCGCCGTCATTGACCACCACGTCATCGGCATGGCGCAGGCGA
Source organism: Pseudomonas sp. URIL14HWK12:I5 (assembly GCF_900176445.1). Taxonomy (NCBI): domain Bacteria; kingdom Pseudomonadati; phylum Pseudomonadota; class Gammaproteobacteria; order Pseudomonadales; family Pseudomonadaceae; genus Pseudomonas; species Pseudomonas sp. URIL14HWK12:I5. The sequence continues at coordinate 201,698 of NZ_FWXQ01000011.1, read as the reverse complement.
TCCTCACGGGCCAGTTGGGCCTGCAAAATGGCCTGCACCTGCTCGGCACTGGTGTTGTCCCGTGCCAGGGTACGGGCTATTTGCACTTCCTGTGGCGCATCGATCACCAGCACGCGCTGGGTCTTATGGTATTGCCCCGACTCGATCAGCAGCGGCGACACATATACCGCATACGGCGACTGGGCCTTGGCCAGGTAGCTGAAAATCTCTTGCCCGATCAACGGGTGCAGCAGTTGCTCCAGCCATTTGCGCTGCGCCGGGTCGGCGAAGATCAGCTGGCGCAGGGCGGCGCGATCCAGCTGGCCGTCGGCCTGCAGCACACCCGGGCCGAAGCGCTCGACAATGCTGGCCAAGGCCGGACGGCCGGGTTCGACCACCCAGCGCGCTGCCTGATCGGCATCGACCAGGTGCACGCCAAGCTCGACAAAGCGCTCGGCAGCGGCGCTCTTGCCGCTACCAATGCCGCCGGTAAGGCCGAGAATCCAGGGGGTAAAGGCTGCAGTGGCCATCAGTATCCAAGCAGTTGCATGTAAGAGGCGACTATTTCATCACCCCAGAGCACGGCAATCCACCCCGCAATCGCCAGATAAGGCCCGAACGGCATCGCCGTGCCCATGGCATGCCTGCGCAAACGCAGCAGGCACAGGCCAACCAGCGCCCCCACCACCGATGACAGCAACAACGTCAGCGGCAACACCTGCCAGCCACCCCAGGCCCCGATCAGCGCCATCAGCTTGAAGTCGCCATAGCCCATGCCTTCCTTGCCGGTGACCAGCTTGAACACCCAGTACACCGTCCACAGGCTGAGGTACCCGGCCACCGCGCCCAACAGCGCGTCGGTTAGCGGGGCGTACAGGTTGAAGGCATTGACGATCAGCCCCAGCCACAGCATCGGCAGCACCAGCACATCCGGCAGCAATTGGTGTTCTGCATCGATCAGGCTCAGGGCCAGCAGGCACCAGGTCAGTGGCAGTGCCAGCAACGCCTCTACCGAAGCGCCAAAACGCCACGCCACCACCAGCGACAGCAGCGCGCTGGCGATTTCCACCATCGGGTAGCGCGGGCTGATACGGGTTTTGCAGGCTGAGCAACGCCCGCGCAATGCCAGGTAACTGATAACCGGAATGTTCTCCCACGCGCGAATCTGATGCGCGCAATGTGGGCAGCGGGAGGCGGGCAGGCACAGGTCGAACCGTTCGTGCTGCGTAACCGGCAACCCCAACACTTCTTGTGCCTCACGCTGCCATTGCCGCTCCAGCATGATCGGCAGCCGATACACCAGCACATTGAGAAAACTGCCCACCAACAGGCCGAGCAGCGTGGCCAGGGTGAGGAAGTACGCCGGCTGCTCTGCCAGCAAAGTCCATAAAGTCATGTTCAGATCAAGCTACCCAACTGGAAGATCGGCAGGTACATCGCCACCACCAGGCCACCGACCAGCAGGCCCAGGATCAGCACGATGGCCGGCTCCAGCAGGCTGGTCAACTGGTCCAGCGCCTGGCTGACCTGTTCCTCGTAATGGCTGGCGGCCTTTTCCAGCATCTGGTCCAGCGTGCCGCTGGATTCACCGATGGCCGTCAGCTGCACCAGCAACGGTGGAAACAGCGGTTCACCCGCCATCGCCTGGTTCAGCCCCTGCCCATTGGCCATGCCCTGGCGCAGCCGCAACACCGCCTGCTCGTGCAGATCGCCACCGGTTACCCGGGCCACCGTACCCAACCCATCCAGCAACGGCACCCCGGCGCTGTAGGACGTTGCCAGGCTACGCGCAAACCGCGCCAGCGCCGCCTGCCCCAGCAATTTGCCGAACACCGGCAAACCCAGCACCTGCCGAGATATCCACAGGCGCGCTGGCGCATGCTGTCGGTACACTTGGCGCCCGGCAAAACCTAACACCGCAGCGATCACCAGCAACAGCGGCGCAAACCGACTCAGCCCTGTGGACAAGTCGATCACCCACTGGGTAAATGCCGGCAAGGCTGCCCCTACACCCGCAAACAGGCTCTCGAATTTCGGAATAACCTCTAGCAACAAAATGGCCGACACCCCCAGCCCGGTCAGCAACAGCAAAAGCGGGTAGATCATCGCCTTGCGCACCTTCTTGTGTAGCGCCCGCCGCTGTTCCAGCATGCCCGCCAGCTGCTCCAGCTGGCGATTGAGCGTGCCAGACTGCTCACCCACCCGCACCAGGTTGCAATACAGCGCATCGAACCATGCCGGGTGACGCTGCAACGCATCCGCCAACCCCAGGCCCGAGGCCACATCGTGTTTCAATCTTTCCAGCAACGCCGCCTGCGCCGCATTGCAGCCACTGCGCCCCATCACCTCGAACGCCTGCAGCAGCGGCACGCCGGCCCTGAGCAAGGTCGCCAACTGCCGGCTGAAACCCGCCGGGTCGGCCTTCTCGCGGCGCTTCGGCAAACTGAACGTCAGCCCGCTGGCCGGCCGTAAACTGGCCACCGTGATGCCCTGGCGAATCAGCCCGGCGCGCACATAAGCCGGGCTGCGCCCGGGTGTTTGGCCACTGACCGGCGTGCCGTTGGCGTCGGTGCCATGCCAGCGGTAGAGGGGTGAAGATGAAGTCATGCAAAGGTCCTTTTTCTGCCCGTGCGACAAGCCTGGAAACAGCTTGCCGCGTTCATGCAAGGGCGCGCGTCCGTGATGCTCACTAGAGTAGTTCAGCGAAGATGACGCCCAAGCGGGCAGGGGTGACAAAAGGTGTCTGTTCAGGCCTACTGCGCCGCTGCCGGTTGGGGCGCAACCGACCTCAACGTGTTAGCGAATGAAAAAGGAAATACGTTCATGAACGGGCAACGCGGTATCACCCTGATCGAACTGATGATCGTTGTCGCGATCATCGGCATTCTGGCGACCATCGCCTTACCGATGTACACCAACCACCAGGCACGCTCCAAAGCGGCGGCCGGGTTGCTGGAAATCAGCGCGCTGAAGACGGCGATGGACCTGCGCCTGAATGACGGGAAAGACGTGGGGGGCGTGGCCGAGCTGGGTGGCCAATCTGCCACGACGCATTGTGCGATCACCGCCGGAGGCAAGGCGGCGGATGGCAGCGGGAAAATTGAATGTACGCTGGTGGATGCGCCGGCCAATGTGGTGGGTAAGGCACTGACCTTGACGCGCTCGGCCAGTGGGTGGGCATGCACTACCGACATCGAGGAAGACCTGGCGCCCAAGGGTTGCAAGGGGGCTTGAGGGTAGGGGATTAAACTAGCGGAAACAGGGGTTTGCGTTGCGGGTGTGAGCAGTGGTACGTTGCGCTACACGCCGGTGTAGCTCAGTCGGTAGAGCAGCGCACTCGTAACGCGAAGGTCGCAGGTTCGATTCCTGTCTCCGGCACCATGAAATCTCCATGAAACCCTTTGAAATCAAGGGTTTGCGGCCTCTAAAGCCCCTCTCGCGTGGTAACCTTTGTGGTAACTACTCGATGAAAGCTAGCTTTGGCCCCCTCCAAGTGAACCTCCGCTACACCTACTCCCGCAAAGGGACGCTGTACTATCAGCGACCCATTCCGAAAGAACTCCAGCCCCGATACGGCAAAAAACTCGTGAAGGTGAAGCTCAAGAGCGCGGACGTGCTCCTGGCTAGCCGTGAGGTGGATCGCTTGAACCGACAGGTTGAGGCTGAGTGGGAGCGCCTGAGGGCGGAGCCGACATCCTCCCCACAAGCTCTCAGGGCCCACGCCGTGTCTCTCCTCCGTGATTGGGGGCTCGCCGATCAGCCCGCGAAGAATGATCCTTCCATCGTCGAGGTGTTTTTCGACTTCCTAGATGGCAAGCGGCCAAATCACGCAGTGGAAGATGAAGATCAGCGTGCGCAACCCAACCCAGTGGACTACCTATCGCCCACTGAGCGGGAAGCGGCAAAGCTGCTGGCTGGACGGGTTGAGATACGGCTGAGCGATGCTCTGGAGTTCTATCTGAACACCCACACCAAGCGTGACGATGCCAAGTTCTCCGCAGATGCTCGGCGTGTCTTCGATGGCATGATGAATGTGCTTGGTGACAAGCCCTTTGAGTCTGTCACTCGGGCGGATGCGAGGGCTTACGTTGATGCTGAGCTGGCTCGCGGCTCTGCCACCACCAGCGTTCGGCGCAGGCTATCCACCATCGTGGCGGTGTTCACTCGTTATGCGCGGGAACATGAGCTTTCGAGACCGAACCCGTTTACTGAGCTGAAGATTATGGGCGAGGGCAACGACTCGAAAGAGCGCCAACCATTCACCCCGGAAGAGCTTCAAAGGACGGTAGCGAGGTGCAGGGAAAAGGACGATGAACCGCGCTGGATCACTGCGATGCTGGCGGACACTGGAGCCCGTTTGGCGGAGGTGGTAGGTCTGCCCCTCGATGACATCAAACTGGACGCTGAGGTGCCTCATATCGTCATCCAGGAACACCCATGGCGTTCGCTCAAGAACAAAGACAGCAAGCGTGTTGTGCCGCTCGTTGGGGCGTCCCTGTGGGCAGCCCAGCGCGCTGTGGCGGGCTCACTTCCGGGCGCAGTATTTGCGTTCCCTAAATACACGTCTGCGAAAGGATGCAATGCCAACAGTGCCTCCGCCACCATCGCCAAGTGGCTGAGGGGGCAGGGTGTTGCTCATACTGCTCACGAGCTTCGTCACACGATGGCTGATCGGCTTCGTGAGATTCAATGCCCTGAGGACATACGAAAGAGCATCGGCGGGTGGGCTAGCGCCGATGTAGCCAGCCGGTACGGGAAGGGATACTCGCTTCATGTGATGCGAGAGTGGCTATTGAAAACAGAGCTCAGCTAGCGTGGGGACCAGGGCTTTTCGCCTTGGCGGCTGCTTTTTCAATCTTTCGTGTTCCTAAGCACCGAGGGTAGGAAGTGCAGCCGAGGAACTGCTTACCTCTGCTCCTTCCCGTCTTAGCGGTTCGAGTTACCATGGGGCTACCGCAAAGTAGGCACAGGGAGAGAGCGTCCCACTGATCTTTCGGCGGCTTTGCTCTTTCGATTGATTCGAGGCGAGCTGCTTCAGCGGCGCGCCTTACGGCCTCTTCTTTGGCGTTCTTCCGATCATTGAGCTTCACGAGCGCAAATATCCCAGCTCCGATACCTAGAAGCCAAAGCAGCCCTTTTCCAGATAGTGAGCCCCTACGGCCTCCTGAGTAGCCCCTTCCACCTCGACCACCCCGCCCTCCACGTGCAGAAGTATTGTCTGCCAGCAGTAGCACCGGGCTCAGGAGAAGCAATCGCCGTGAGAGTTTATCAGCCATCGTCAGCAGTCCTTGTCTACTTGCAGGTTGACGCCATGGAGTACTGCTTCAGCGCAACTGGCGCGTGAAATCGTAGCTATCATTCTGACATCCGTGCACAAACATTTGGATGCGCATCGTATGAAGCTCAAGCGGGAAGCTAGGACTCTCAAGAGCAAAGCAATCGCCTCCCTTCGACGGGGACTGGAAGTGTTCAATGGCCACGATGACCATGGACGCACAGAGTCGGTTTTGCTGCATCTCCAACACAGCAGTGAAATGCTAACCAAGGCACTACTGGTCCAAAAATCCAAAGAGGTCTTCGACAAGCAGAAAGGGATTGCCATCGGGCTGGAAAAAGCGCTGAACGTTGCTACCGCGAGTGGCTACATAACGCCCGCTCAAGCAGGCTCCATTCGGGCGATAGACACGATGCGAGACGCGGCCCAGCATTGGATGATTGTCGTTCCAGAGGATGCGCTTTTCGTGACCGCTCGTGCGCTGATAACGACACTGGATGAGGTCTTAGCGCAGCATTTCGCGGATACGCTGGCAGACAATCTTCCCCTTCGCGTGATGCCTCTTTCCACAACGGCCCTCCCCAGTTTTGATGTGCTCGTGGACCGTGAGTTTCGGCACATCGCTGAACTTCTTGCCCCTAACAAGCGTGCAAGGGATGAGGCTCGCGGGCGTATTCGCACTCTGTTGGCGATGGAGGCTCACGTCACTGAAACAGTGGAGGTATCCGAGCGCGACATAGACCGTATCGAGAAAGCCATCAGGACCGGCACACAGGTCGATCAAGTCTTCCCAAGGCTGGTGGCGCTATCCAGCAATGTCACTGGTGAGGGGCCCACGCTTCGCGTTCATTTCAGTAAAAAGGATGGCGCGCCTGTCAGGTACGTATCTGGTGATGATCCTGAAGCCGCTGGTGCAATCCGGGAAGTGGACCTCCAGAAGAAGTATCACATGAGCCCCACGGCCCTGGCTGACCGTCTGGGGTTGACCGTGAACAAGTGCAAGGCGTTGCGAGAGCTGCTGGGCGTGGATCAGGATCAAGCAAACATGATGATCTTCGAGTTTGGAAGCCAGCGGCACGCGCGTTTCTCTGATAACGCACTGCGCATCCTCCAGGAACACAATCATCCGGAAATAGTCGAGGAAGCCTGGCAGGCACGCCCAAGACGGGCTCGGTAAGGCATTTGCGCTGGAGTATTTTTTGCCTGAGAGCAGCTCCACTGGTGACGTGCGAGGCGGTATGCCATTGCAATAGAGTGCCACGCATACATACCAGCATTCCCGAGGGGCCACATTAGGATCACCGAGCCGTGATTCGGGGGCTTCATCACGTTTTGCGTGGTGCCGGACTTGTTCCGGGCTGTGGGCATCCTCGCTGTGTCAGATCATGGGCCATCTACCCCTGAGCGACCACTGAGACCACGGACCACCTACACCACCAGCGATGGGGGGGTAGGGGGGCATACTGGGGCTCCTGCTGGTCGATCATGGGTAGTGCCCCTAGGGGCATCTCTAAGGTCTCTCTACGGGGACGGTCATAATTCACTGCTTACATGCGGCCGTTAGGCTCTGTCCCATGCTGTGCAGGGACCTGCGAGCGATCAGCTGTCTGTAGGTGTGCGCCATGTGAAATGCAGTAATGCCGTTGCAGCCAGGGTGAACGGGGCGGCTACCAAAGGTGCGAACTGTGCCACCACGTAGCCAGCTGCAAGGCCGACCGTACGTGCGGCCGTTAGAAAGCAGCAATCGCTTCGCTTGTGAGTACTGCGAATGGTTTGGGCTGGCATTGTCAGCGTTTACGCGTGAATTGCTGTTCAGTGACTGTCGAACCCCATTGGCTTCCTTGCTCCTCATGAGCCAGTTCGAAGCCCAACGATTCGTAGAGGTGCCGGGCAGCCTCTAACCCTTTGAAGGTGTGAAGCTGGATTGCCGAGAAATTCTGCCGGTCACAGAAAGCGACCGCCTCGGTTAGCAGACGACGACCTATACCGCCACCACGGCAACCATCATCAAGAATAAACCAGCGCAGATGGGCTTCATTGTTTCCGAGATCCTCCCCATCAATAGCCACCGACCCCACAATCCTGCCAGCCATTTCAGCGACCCAAATGGCGTTGCGCGAACTCTCCAGCCGTCCTGCAAACTCCGCAATGTCAGTTGCAACTCTGCTTTCGAAGAACTGGCCAAAACCGGAATGGCGCGAGTAGTAGCTGGCGTGCATCTCCGCTACCCGCCCGATCAAACCTGGGCGGTATCCGAGGGTGATTTGAATCTTGGATGCCGCAGTTCCAGCGGGTTCCTGACGATATGCCTTCAACGCCTGGGCATAGGCGTTCAGCCCCAGGGCGATGGCCTGCTGCTCCTGAGGGGGGAGCGGAGCCAATGTCGAGCTGACCTGCATCTGTCCGTAAGCATGAATTGCGTCAAGGGTACGCTTCCCTTGCTCAGTCAGGCTTAGCTGTTTCGTGCGGGCATCCTGCTCACCTTCGCTTTCTTCCAGCTCACCCACCTGAACCAGCTTGGCAACCATACGACTGACACTGGACTTCTCAAGCCCGAGGGTTTGCACAAGCTGAGCCGCAGTCAGCGCCCCGTGCTCTCCTAATTCGAGCAAAGTGTGTACGGCAGAAGGTGAGTATTCCGTGCCTGCCAGAGTGGTGCGCATAAAGCCCAACTCACGAACCATCGTGCGTGAAGCAGAGCGGACTTTTTCCACGACTGAAGGGTCGATCATTTTTCAATGTCTCATGGGTAATGGTTGCATAATACAACCATGTTTAGTTGTGCTGTGCAACCATCGGCTCCGTCATTCACTCTTATGCTTGCTGAACGGCCACGAGCAGCTTGAGGGCGGTTCATTCCCTGTCGATTAGGAAATTTCCCGCGCTTAACTACGCTGTGACACCCAGATAATTTTTCCGAAAAAATTTGAAAGCCTACCTCGATAGAGACCGGATCGTGATTACCCCCCATGGCCCCTGGCGGACTCGCTGAGCGACAGCCTCAACTCCGAGCCCTGGACATCCCATGGCCTATCTCACCACTCACCTAACCACACGCGGCCCGATGGCCCATCACTCACACAATCCCAAGCCTCAATAGGCACACAGCCAGGCCAGCGATGCTGGAACGTCGTGCCGGTTGTAGACGCCCCATAGGCTAAACCGCTGAGAATGTCCCCAACGCTTTCACAATAGTTCGAAATGGGTATGCTTTTAGCGAACCAAGCAAGTCGGTTCCGGAACTGGTTCGATAATTTATGGTTGATCAATCAAAACGAACCGATATTATGCGAACCATCCAAAGCGAACCGGAGCCGTTCCATGTACATCCGCGCCTACCTCCGCGCCTCAACCCAAGACCAAGATGCTCAGCGGGCCCGAGCAGACCTCGAAGCGTTCGCCCGGGAGCGCGGTTTGCGAATCGCAGCCTGGTACGCAGAGAACGAATCCGGAGCTAGCCTCAAGCGTCCAGAGCTGTTCAGGCTGCTGGCTGATAGTCATCCCGGAGACGTGCTCTTGATTGAGCAAGTGGACCGCCTTTCGCGACTTAATGCTGAGGACTGGGACCGCCTCAAGGCTGAGCTGCTGGGCCGCAAAGTTCGTGTGGTCGCCCTCGACCTACCAACCTCCCACATGATGGTTAAGGCGGAGGATGAGATGACCATGAGGATGATGGACGCCCTTAACTCGATGATGCTGGATATGTTGGCTGCTATCGCGCGCAAGGATTATGAGGACAGACGCCGCAGGACCACTCAGGGCATCGCTCAGGCCAAGGAACGCGACAAGCTCAAGCCACAAGCGGAAAGGGCCTACAAAGGCCGTCCAGCGAACCATGAGCGCAACACAGCAATTCTGGCGATGCTGGATAAGGGGAGCAGTTGGTCGGAGGTCTGTTCGGCTACTGGGGCCTCCCGGAGCACGCTGCAGAGGCTTGTAAAGAGCCGTCAGAATGCTGAGACGTGAGCATTCCGCTATCTGTTTTTTTCGCGTTTCCGGCGATACGGGTAAACACCATATCCTGGCTCATGTGAGGCGGGGTGATGGACGGAGCTGTGGACATTTCCTACGCTCCTGCGAGTCTACAGCTATGTGGATCCTGGGGTAGATGCTGTATACTGTACGGATAGACAGTGGTGCGATTCAGCCTTTTCTTGACAGGACGCTTGAAATATTCATAATTCCGCACCATTTTGTTAAGCGTTCACTGTCAATCAACTAAAGGAGGAGTGGTCATGCTGAACAGCGAAGCCGTTGCCAACTACTTCATCCAGAAGTCCTTTGACACGGGCATCCCGTTGACGCCGATGAAGCTGATTAAGCTCGTGTACATTGCCCATGGATGGCACCGCGGCTATTTCTCGCAGAACCTGATCAACGATGCGGTTCAAGCCTGGAGATATGGCCCCGTAATCCCTGATTTGTATCAGAAAGTGAAGAAATACGGCCGCAACAATATCTTCGCGCCTATCGAATGCTACGGCGTGGCAGGCGATCCGCAGAACCAGGTGCCGAATGCCCAAACCCTTCCGCTGCTGGATCGGGTCTGGAATTCCTATGCCAATTACGATGGCATTGCTCTGTCAGCTATGACCCACCAGCAGGGCACCCCGTGGGATCGCACCTGGAAAGCATCTGGCGGGGATCAGTACCATGGGGCCATCATCCCCAATGACTGGATCGAAGAGCACTACAAGCACAAGATTGCGGTAGCCTCTCAGCATGCAGCAGGATGATCCGTTTGCCGCCATCGGATCGGCGGCTCCTTTGGAAACATCCTCTCAAGACCTGAAAAAGGCTCAGAAGGAGGAGAGTGTTCTTGAGGACCCGAAGCAGAAGGTCCAGAAAGAAGTCCACTCCCTCGCAATCTACGCCATTCGATTTGGCGCTATTCTCTTTGCTGTGCTGATCCTTGTCAGGTTCTGGCACCTAGCGGGCCCAGGTTCCATCTTCGGCCTATCCACGCGCTGGCTTAGTGACACAGAACTCCAGTCGATGGATAAGATGCTCTTCAGCAGTGCTTTCGGAGGCTTGATCCTCGGATACATGAAAGACCTCATGGGACCGTCTAAGAAGGATTGACGGCTCCTTCGCTGTGCCTAGGTGCCCGTGGTTTCCCCACCACCATCACGAGAGCCGTGGCTGCCCTTGGGGAGCCATAGCGCTGCTGAGGTAGACTCGGCGCATTACACCCAGAGAAGGCTCCATGTACCCCCTGGATGCAGACTCCCTTGACCTGATCCTGGTGTAACTTCCGAAGCTGTGGAGGTGCTCCTTGCCGCCCACGGGTTCACTTAACAAACACCTGGATTTCACGGTCGGAACATCGTCCTCCTGGATCGCTGTGTTCTTACCACCCAAGCGATACGCGAAACGCTGCCATGGTTTACAGCGTGTGTGAAGGATCCGCGCATGTTGTGCATCGCTGAAACCTTCAACAACTGAACAGCCTAATCCAAGGATGGCTGTTCAGAAGCCCCTGGCGGCGCAGGACAGTATTTGTGGGCCTACTTTGAAGCCACAGCCTTCGTAACCGTTGTCATGCGCTTCCGGCGGTTTGCATGGCTTGCTGCGCGTTCTTCTAGCTCAACCTTTGCGTGAGGCTCCAACAGCATTTTTAGCGGTGTCAAATCGTACAAGTTCGTGTCATTGCGGTCCTTCGCCCTGGGGCGCACGACACGCTTTATGAGTTTCCCCGCTTCCATCGCCCGAATTCTTCTCTGTACAGTCGATGCGCTGATTCCCATCGCCTTTGCCAAGGTGTCCTTGGATGGGTGAGGGTGGTTTTCATCCTCCCACCAATAGGTGAGTAGGTGCAAAAGGATGTTCAGGTCGACGGCATCAAGGCCAAGCGTGACTTGCCGCTTGATGAGAATATTTGGGATGCAGGTCCAGCCTGCCGCTATGTTGGATTTCCCCCATTTCTTCTCCAACACCTTCTTGCTTTCTTTGGGGGGGGCGGAGGCATCATTTGCTGATGAAACGTTGGTCTCATCAGCGTTAGCCGGTTCAGCCTCCGCAGTAGGAGTCTGGGGGGAAGTGATCGCAGTCATACGGATCCTTGTGCATAAATGCTTAGTGGTACTTGCTAGGCTAGATGTCGCCCACGACAGAAACAATCCGCGACTGACTGACATACCCTGGGGTGCACCAGTGAACCCCACGTTAATTAGCTATATGTTCTCGTGTTCTCGCAATGAGTATTCACAATTCGGATGACTGTGTTTCCATTCGGATGACTGTGTTTCCTAGAGCACCCCAGCCGCCCACTGGGGCGCGTGGGTGCCCCCCACAGGGGTGCATCTGTGCACCCCACATGCCGCCTGGAAACCCTTCTCATACAGCGACTTGGCCCTGTATTCTAACCCTATGACAACAACATAGGGGCGACAAAAAATTGAGTACCGAAGGCAATGATTTGAATTTCAAAACGCTGGTGGGCGTAGTGATCCAAGCCGAAGTGGACGAGAAGCCACGTCACGAGCTGATATTGGAACTGGGGCCAACACCAGCCCAGATCCTTCAGTCGGTGGGACAGAATTTCCAGGGACTGGATCTGATCATCAAGGGCAAGACTATTGGCAAGATGCATTTCGATCATGGGGTATCGAAAGGGGTCATCGAGCGTCTGCCTGATATCCTGCAATCGCCTAAAGCGATCTACCAGTCGGCTACTGGCCCTGATGGCATCGTGGTCATGACATTTGAGATTCAGCGGGGATACCCACTGATCATCCCAATTCATGCGAATAAGCGGGTGGGTCGTGATCGCTCTTGCAACGTGATCGCTAGCATGTACGCCAAGGAAGGACCTGATCCGCAGGAGAAATGGGAAAAGGCAGGGCTGCTGCTGTGGAAATCGTAGGCAAAACAAAGCCCCAATTGACACGACATTTCGGCTCTAATTGCCTGGTGTGGGACGTCAAAATGGGGCTACGGGGTCAATTCTACCGGAGTTGACACCCTCGTCAACCTAATAAACGTTTTTTTATTTCTGGCGTCTCGCCATTTGGGTCATCGTCTAATGACCAAGCGTTTGCAGCGGCTAGGTCACGAATCACTGGGAAGATCGGCGAGATCCGAGCCATCCACCCAGTAGCTTGCTTCGCTATGGAAGCCTCTGTTAGGAACATAGCTGTGCCCATGGTACGCGCAGGTGGAGTCGAGTCGCTCAGCCGATTGCTTACTCCATCCCATCCCATCCCATCCCATCTCCACCGCAACCTGAAATACGTCAGGCACCCGAGGGCAGGCCCCATCTAGGGGCGATAGCTCAGAAAGCCCCTTGTGGTAGCTCTGTGGTAATCCTGTGGTAACCTCCCCGGCCCTGCACGCGATTGCACCCGAATTCATTGGTCGCCACACCCCGGTTCGATTCCTATCATTCCTGTCTCCGGCACCAGTTCAGGTTCCAGCGAAGGCTACCAAAATCTCTGGAACCCCCGTAAACCCGCCTTCTGGCGGGTTTTTTCGTTATGGCGTTCCGTGGGAATCCGACAGCTGCCAGCCGATTTAGGGGTAACGTTTGGGATAAAGTCGATTCGATAAAGGGGTTTACCCTTATGGCTCGTACTACTGCTCCCCTGACCGACACCGCCTGCCGTTCGGCCAAGCCTACTGACCGCCCCTACAAGCTTTTTGACGGTGACGGTCTTTACCTCCTCGTTTACCCCAATGGCCGCAAAGGCTGGCGCTTCCGGTATGTGAAACCGGATGGGCGAGAGGGGCTGACCTCGTTTGGCAACTATCCCGTTATTGGTCTCGCAGATGCTCGGCAGAAGCGTCTGGAGACTAAGCGGATGCTGGCTGAAAGCATTGATCCGATTGCGTCCAAGCAGCAGGCCAAGGCCGAGGCGGTTGTCAGAGGCCACACATTCGAACGCGTTGCCTTGGACTGGCATAAGGAAATGTCCGTGAAGTGGGCGCCTGGCCATTCGAGGACCGTTTTGAGTCGCTTGAAGACTCACGTATTCCCGCTGCTAGGCGCACGCGCCATCGTTGATCTGGATACTTTTGACCTCATGCAGCCGCTTGAGGCAATCAAGAAGCGCGGCACGATCGATGTGGCGATAAGGGTACAAAACTACCTTCAGAGCATCATGCGTGAGGCGAAGCGGCTGCGGCTGATCACGGTGAACCCTGCATATGATCTTGAGGGCTTCATTAGCGCGCCACGGGTTACGCATCGGCCTGCACTCCTGCTGTCTCGGCTGCCTGAGTTGATGGACCGCATCGAGAACTACAAGGGACGCACGCTCACTCGGTTGACTGTCATGCTGTCGCTGCATGTGTTCGTACGCTCCAGCGAATTGCGCTTCGCACGTTGGAGTGAGTTCGACTTGAAGCGCGGCATATGGGAGATACCTGACACGCGCCCCGCGTTGGAAGGTGTTCCTTACTCGACCAGAGGAACGAAGATGGCGGGCGACATTCATTTGGTCCCTCTGTCACCGCAAGCTGTGGCGTTGCTCGAACAGATTCATGCGATCACGGGGTACTTCGATCTGGTGTTCACCAGTGATGCTCGCTCGTGGAAGCCTATGTCCGAGAACACGGTCAACAGCGCTTTGCGGAACATGGGCTATGACAGCAAGACCGAAATCTGCGGGCATGGCTTTCGGTCCATGGCGTGTAGTGCCTTGGTCGAGTCCGGACTGTGGTCAGAGACCGCTATCGAGCGGCAGATGAGCCACAGGGAGCGCAACAACGTTCGGGCGGCGTATACCCACAAGGCCGAGTTCCTGGAGGAACGGCGAATGATCATGAGCTGGTGGAGCCGTTACCTCGAAGCGAACCGGCAGGAGCATATCTCGCCACATGAGTTCGCGAATCAGACCGGGGCAAACGTTTCTAGCCTACGAGCAAGGCGTGGCGCAGTCGAGTGAGCGCACAGTTTTGAAATTTCGATGATCCGCTTTCCATGCGGGTCCATCCAAACAGGGCTGCAAAGCCGCCCTGTTTGGATGGACCTCACCTAAAAAGTCAAAAGCACCAAATCGGCCAGTGGAAACCACGGGATTCCGTACATGCCCAATGTCATTTTCAACCACAAAATCCAGCGGGCGAGTCGCTTGACCCCCTCGGATTGCGGGCGTAGAAAAGACAGTGCAAAGGCTGTCGTTGACAGCACCCCAGGTGACCCGAGCCTTCAAGGTCACGCCGCTCTCGCGGTGGTTCTCCCCAAGGGCGATTAGCATTCGGCAGCTCGCCCGGTCACTACCCATGTGATGGATGCTCTTACACATATGGCGCTCGTGCGCCAGACACACCGTACCTCGCTGCCCTGCAGCAACCTATCCGCTTGGCCGAATATTGCGCCAACCTGCGCCCGTCTCTTTATTCTGGAGAGACGGGCGCTTCTAACACTGCTGCAGCCCTGATCGCACATGGCTTTGCGGCATTCCCCCTCGTGACAATCGGCGTGACAAACGCCGATGTCACCAGCGACAGCGCTGTAGATGATGGTGCCGCAGACCAAGGAATGGACTGCACCTGACTGACAGTCAGGCATGCCCCGGTCATCGCATTGCTGCTTGCACCTGGCTCAGGATCTTCAGGCGCTGGTCTCGTCAGCCAGTGCTGCCTCCACCCGCCCACCGGTAACGGTGCTCAGGAGGCCAGATCATGAGATGCCCTTGCTCCCGGTTGTAAGGAGCCGCCAGTCCCGCGTAGAGGACATTCCCCACAGGTCGCAGGGGCCTTGATCCCTGATAACACTCAGCATTCTTGGCGGGATGACGTGGGGCGAGTATCGGAGAGCGAACGATGAGGAGACCGACATGGCATTGGTAGGCGCGACGGCCGCAATTTTGGCTACGGCAGGCAATTGAGCTATGCAGGGCCGCAGGCACTGAAAGACATGTTCGGCGGCGGCCATTACGGTACGGTCAAGGCGCACAGTGGTCGATGGCAGGCATTCGTGAAGTGGTGCCGCTCCGAACAAGGGCCAGGTATCAATGATGCGCGGCAGATTGATCGGAAGGTATTGGCGGACTATGCAGCGTATCTGCGCGATGCTGTTGAGTGCGGTAGCCTCGCCATCAGCACCGCACAAAACCGTCTATCCAGCGTTAACAGGACCATGGCGGCGCTGCGCGGTGATCAGTGTGTGAAATTGCCCAGTCCGAGCAAGGCGTTGGGAATGCAGCGCACCGGAGTTCGCCAATCGGCTCCGCAAGGCCAAGACCGCGAACAGGTTAAGCAGATCGTCGATGCGCTTTGTCGCGATCATCAGCAACGGGCCGCAGCGATTGTTCTGTTGGCGCGAGCCACCGGCATGCGCCTGCGTGAGGCCATCCTGGCTGACCTGCCACGGCTGAGCCGTGAGGCTGAAGACCTAGGCAGGATCAACATTCAAGATGGCACCAAAGGCGGTCGCGCTGGCGCCTCAGCGCCACGATGGATTGCGGTGGACCACCATGTTCAAGACGCACTTGGGTTTGCACGGCAGGTGTCGCCTGCGAGTAGCCACAACCTGATTGCGCCAGACGAAAGCTATCTGAATGTTCTGCAGGAAATCATCCGCCCAGCGCGGGACGTCCTGCATGCACACAGGCTCAAAGGCTTCCTGAGCTACGAGCGGCGTATGCATGTGAGCGCTATGAGCAAATCACTCTACACAGCGCGCCTATCATCGGCGGCCAATGCTGCCAGTTAAATCAGCACCTTGATCGCGAGGCTCGGAGGCAAATCAGCTATGAGTTGGGGCACGGTCGGATCGATGTGGTCGCGGCCTACATTGGAGGACGCATATGAGTAAGCCATTCGATATGGAACTGTTCTTGGCTGCGGTGCTGACGGGATCGTACGCAACGCGGCAGCGCCATTTACGGCAAGCAAAGCTCATCCAAGCTGAGATATCTGAACGCTGGCATCTTGAAACACCTTGGGCTTGGCAGAGAAAACATATGATCTGGTTTTTTGAGCATCGACTAGCTGGCCGATGCGCAGCGACTCAGTACTACTATGTGCTAACAGCGCGGATGCTAGTTCGTCGATTAAAAAAGCCATGGGCCTTCAAATGCCACGCTAAGAACTGATTGATAGTCACGACTGACCGCCTTTGACCCAAGGCGGTCGTTAATTTACATGCGTGCGTTAGAGGCTTCTGGTCAGCAATCGGTCAAACTTATTGGTGTTGTAGTTTTCGTCTCTCAAATGTTTTTCTTTTTCTTTTTCTTTTTCTTTTCTTTTGGCTGGATAAGTGGTGGCCTGGAGTAAAGTTCATTGAGGTTGTAAGTTCTATTTGTTAGGAATAACGGCATGTCAGATGGCATAGTCCATGGGTCAGAAAAATCATAAGGGGGCGGCTGCAAGCGCAAAGGGGTTCTTCGATCATAGATTTTAATTGCGGAGTCGCTATCTTTCGCTAAAAATAGAACTTTATCGAACGGGAAATTATTTTGGCTTGCGTGATAATTCGACCACTCAAGTAGCCCTCTTTTTAAGAATGCTATGTTGGGCTCCAAAATATCCGTATAACAAAGCAGTATGATTTCCTCATAGGATCCGCTGGATTTGTATGTTTCGTGCGCTCTAGCCTTGCTCTTTATGCCATCGTAAATAAAGGTGTCGGGAATCGGTATCTTAATATATTTGTTTATTTTTTCTGGGTCAATACCATTCTTTAGAGAAGCTTCGAACTGAGCGTCCATTAGGTCTTGGCCAAATTTCTTGTTATTGAAGTAGGCGAGGTACTCCTTTGGATCTATCGTAGTGATTTCTATTCCGACTTTTATTGGCTTTCGATCGCGACCAAATCGCTTGTGAGGGCGAGCGACATCGATTGCAGCATCTGGCCGATCCTTCTGGCTCTCATCAATTGAGTAGGCGCCATACAGCCTTAGCAGTAGCGAGTGAGCCCTTTCCAAAACCGCTTGCTCGAGCTTGATTTTCTCAGGTTCGTTATTCATATTGTCTCCATGACTCTTTTGCACTACTAAAGCTTGTATTGATGTTAAGGTATCGGTTACCGCGTTGTGTCGGGCTCAGTCACCAGTTGCTTAAGCAATATGGTTAGCGCGTGCTTCGGATCGTCTTCCTCGGCAATGATCATCTCAATGCCCCATTGGCCAAGCACTTCCTTAGCGACTGGATTTGGGCGGTTCGTGAAGAAATAAGACTTGGGGCGAGTGGATGCAAGAGAAGAACGTCCCCACATCTGACTCAGCCTAGAGAACATTAGACGGATGTTGATATCATTAAGGCTATATCCGATAAATAATACCGAATTGCAGAGGATGTCGTGGCTAAGCTTAATGTCGAGCGGGGAATCGTAATTCAACCGTTGAAAGTAACTGGTTTCGCCTAAGACGATTGTGGCGTCGTCCTCAAAGTCACCATGGAACTTTATGATTTGACGGCGATCCTCGGATGAATTGGCGAGGTCTGCCACATTCGCAATCCTATCATATGCAATGCCGAAGCCCTTATGGGCCAACTCCAGCCAACGGTCATAGTTTGTGGTGTAAATCCGCGAAAATTTTCCCTCCGCTATCAGGCGGTGAATGTCGGACTGAGTAACGTCGGTGGTAGTTTTGTGCCATTCACGATCCATCCAGCTGCGAAGCGCACCCAAGCTGCCTTTTTTCTTTATGTAGTACTCTGCCAAGGCAAGCGGCGTGCCATAGGTCGCGAAAATCTTGGGGTCGTAGCCTAACTCTCTCGCGATGTGCGCAATCAACTCGTCCCAGGTAGGCAGCTTTAGGTTGGCGGAGACACCGGCGCCGACGAATAGCATCAATTTGTTGGTGCGGTAGGCCTGCAGTAATTCGGCGTTCATCGTAGACCTCTTGCACTTTTCAAGTGAGCAGCGAACTGGTCCAAGGCTTTCCGTCGCATAGAGATCTCGTCCTTGGCGGCACCCATTTCAGCAAAGGTTTGGGTGTAGCCATCTGGTACGAAAACACAATCCCACTGAAAATCTTTGGAGCCAGCCGGCAAAGGGGGGACCGTGCCATCGATGGCGCCTTCGAACAAATGTATTTCACATCCATCACAGTATCCCAACACCGTCTTCGCCGTGACTGCTGCCTCCCCAAGCCCCGCAACGAGGGCAGCGAACCGATCCGCTTCCAGCCGGTCCCAAAAAATTTGAGTTAGGCCTGCTGGTAGTCCATTTAGGCCTTTCAGGTACAGCCCGGTATGCTCGATAAAAAGTGGGTGACCGATCTTCTCAAACGCTTTGATTAATTTATCTCTTACTAAGCGCTCGACATCTTCGATTTGTAACTCCTCGATCTTCCGCGACACTGGCACGATTTCCACCCCAACAGGGCCGAGAATGCGTTGGACTTCGGCAATCTTGTGATGATTGCCAGACATAAAACGAATTTTCAATTTAGGCCCTCTAGGAAGGAATAACGTTTGGCGGTTGCATACTGTCGGTCTAGCTCATCCGCAGTGAGACCTTCGGACATGGCTGCTGCATAATCGTCCGCCAGCCCACGTTGATGGATGGCTGGATTGTCTGAACAAATTACAAATGGAACTCCGCGCCGTCGGAACTCCTGCAACGGATGGGCCTGGTTCACAGGGACCGCTCCGGTTAGTCGGTTGCTGATCGGGCAGACCTCGATACAGATGTCGCGCGCAGCCAGCAACTCAAGCAAGGCAGGGTCTTGGCTAGCGGCTGTGCCATGACCAATGCGGTCTGCACCAAACAGTTCGACGGCGGCTCTAACGTTATCCACGCGTCCGGTTTCGCCCGCATGGATAGTTACGCCAAGCCCCAATCGCTCCTTAGCCTCACGGAACAACGAGGGCAGCTCTGCGGGGTAGGGAATCTCCTCATCGCCGGCAAGATCAAGCCCCACCACATCGTCTGGCTCTCCCAGATCTCGGTACGCCTGAAGCAGGGCGGCAAGTCCAACCGCAGCGTAGTCGCCGCGAGTTACCGTCATGATCAATCCTCTACGCATACCGAATTGCTCGGCGGCATGACGGGTCGATTCTATGAGGTGTTCCAAAGCCTGAGTAAGTGAGCATCGTTGGAGGGTTGCCAAGTACAACACGCTACTGCGTAACTCGGCAAAACGTACACCGTTTCCGGCCAGGCCCGCGACAACTGCCTGGGAGATTCTATCCAGGTTCTCGCGCTTTTTCGGAAACAGCCGCAGAACCTGCCAAGGTCTCAGGTAGGTAGCCAGGGATGTGCAGGGTTCGCTGCGAATTAGGTCCTTCTCAATTACGAAATCCGTTGGCAGCTCCGTTGCTTCGTCGCTCAGGATCTCGCGTATGGTCGCTGCTGGAATAGCGCCGTTCATGTGGACATGGAGCTCGCCGCGCTCAAAGGTTTGAGTTACTGGCGGGAGCACGCCGGAGTGGAGGTGGCTGTCACCCAACGAACGCGCGAAATCATATTGGCACTGGTTCAAGCGAAGTCCTTTTCTCGGCGTTTAGGGCAGGAGGCAGAATCCTACCTCCAGGTAGAGATCACGCACCAGCCTGTTTCTCTTGTCTGGATCCACTGCCTGATCTGTCTCGGACCAAAACAATGTCTTGGAGAGGCGTTGAATTTCTACTCCACATGAATGGCGATATGAGCGGACGGGTCATGTCGCTGATTTAGTCGATGGTGGCGGTGGCAGAGGTCTACCCGAACGATGAATGCTTCACTGATCTTGCGAGCGTGCAGGGGGAGCCTGACCCAGTTTGGCCGGGATGTGCGCGCCAAGGTGCTGCGTTGCGCTGACATCCTCGTCGGTGTCGGGATCGCCCGAACCAAGACCCTGACAAAGCTTGCCAACCAGAAGGAGGAGCGCTTGCAGGCGCATACGGGCTGGGTGGTCGATATCACTGATGACTTCAATCGCGATTGGGTGCTGCGCAACACATCCTTGGCGGCCCAATGGGGCATAAATGGCGCAAGCCGAGCGCTATTCTGTGCCCCTCTATGGCCTTTGACGTTTCTCGATTAGGCACTAAAAAGGGCCCAAGCCCTTTGCATGTAGGCCTCTTCTTTGCCAATACTCCAGGGCAATCGGAGTGTTCTTCAGTTTCAGGACGGAATTCCGCTTTCGACCAAAAGTCTATGCTGGCAGCGCATAGCTGTTTTTAATAGAGCATTTTTCATTGAAATTTCAATATAAAAACTCGACCTAAAACAGTCAATTATGTATCTATTGAGATTGTTGGAAGTCCCCTTGATTCTAGGAGTTTATTCAGTAACGCAACTGACTCAAACCGAAGATCGTTAAGTTTTTTAACAATTTCTTGGTCTGGGATCTCAATAACTGTAGAGTGTTCAATAATACGCCCTTCAGATAAGGCTTTTGTTGAGATTTCTCGTGCGCTTTGTAATTTTTTGGCAGCGCTGTGAAGTTCCTTTGGTCTTTTGCTCGGGACTCTTGCCTGATCAATAACGCGGCCATCTCGATCTTTTAAGCATCCAGTTGTAATTGCATTTTGAGTTGCAGATAACGCCTCAATAAAATAAGTGGCCCTATTCTCTAGGTGAAATGGCGTTCTAATGGCTGGGCGATCAAAAGCCATGGATAGAAGTCGATAATAGTGTTCCTCATGTTTATAAGTGCTGCGGTATTTTAGTATATTCTCATAGTATCTATACATGAACTCTGGGTTGTCATTTAGGAAGTCAACATAATCCTCCCAGAACATTAAGGATACAGAGAAGTCCTTGTTGTTTTTATTGATTTTTCGGACGTGCTCTTGGAGTTCGGAGTCTCGCGGTGCAGTAGTACTGATAATGAATCTTTCTAATGCTGGGGCGAATCCTTTTGCTAACTCTATCTCTTTATCAATTTCATC
Organism: Pseudomonas sp. URIL14HWK12:I5; assembly: GCF_900176445.1. NCBI lineage: Bacteria > Pseudomonadati > Pseudomonadota > Gammaproteobacteria > Pseudomonadales > Pseudomonadaceae > Pseudomonas > Pseudomonas sp. URIL14HWK12:I5. The sequence goes on along the minus strand of NZ_FWXQ01000011.1, from coordinate 180,676 downwards.
TGTGCTTAATGTGTTTGAGGGAGTGTCGAATCCCGGCTTCGTCTTCCACACACGCTTTTTGCACTGAATGCCGGTATGTTCTTTTTGCTTATAATTATAACCGTAAACATCCACTCCTGCTTGCTCTTGGCCCTGGCGCCCATTTCTCTCTGCAAAGTCATCCTGCCACCGGTGTTTGGCAAAATCTAAAGTTAGGCGCTCGAAGTCCTGCCAATAGGCAGGAGGCATAATGTCAACTATAAGGTTGCCCATAATTTCTTCCTTAGAATTTATAAGTTAGTTTGGTTGGCAAGATACCATACAATTGATGCTGGAAATATTTGTGACGCGCTTCATGCGCGCAATGGCCAAAGGTGGATTTTTGGTATCTAAATTTTTTGTAAATATTCCTCAGCATTTGGAACGGAGATGATCTTAATTTGAGATGTGCCAAATCCAAGTGGGAATATGGGGTTGCAAGGGTCAAGTTTTATAAAGAACTCCAAGAGCTCAGTGCCTGACGCTATGTATCTAGTCACCACTTCCGAAAATAACTCAGCGAGTATGCTCGCACTATTGCTGGACTTGCTGTGTATTAACTCATTTCGTATCCGTTCGAGATTTTTAAAGTCTCCCCAGAATTTTTGCTCTGTAGGAGAGCCGCAGGCCAGTATTTCCGGTAGTATTGAAGACACTTTTTCTGATGTCGAAATCCATCGTTCTATTTGCTCTTTGCCATAGTGCTCAACAACTCCTTTGTTTGTGGTTTTTTTATAAATGTACGCGTCTGGAATACTTGCATTGCAAAAAGACTCTACCGCTCTGTATGCGAATACAACAGATTTTTGAACTTCTTCAAGGAAGTCGTATGCACTTTTTACGTCTGATTCAAAGAGCGTTTGTTGCTCAGTGGAATATTTGTTTAGCTCATCTCTTTTTTTGCTCGCAGCAACCATGGCTTTCTTCGATATGCTTAGAGAGAGTGAGATCTCGTTTGGAATTGCAATAGAAATTTCCTTTCCGTAAAAGTTTGCTGTTACAAGTTTTTGAAAAAAAGCGGTGCTGTTATCTTCTTGGTCATGAAATCCGATAGGCTTGTTGGATCTAATGTCTGGGATTGGAATAGGGTCGGTGTTTTCTTTTGAGTTGTCAGTCGTGTGGACGCAGACCATCATCGTATTAATTTCCAGATCCATGCTTCCTCCATTAGTAATATTGATTTAGCAGTGCGCACCTCGGTCTGTCTATCAGCGATGCAGGCACTTTGATATTCATCTATGATTGCTTTTTTTCATCTTTTTTTCAAGTCTCACGAATTTTATAGGAAACAAGGTTTGGGTGTTTATTGATGCAGTTTTATTTGTGGGCAATCAACATCTTATAGGCAAGCAGTGTGTCATCACCGTTAGAGATACCCTGCAAATTTTGCCATTGGCAATTTTCTGCCTCATGTGATGGGCCGCTTTGGATCGATAGCTGCCATCCTTGAGAAGCGCTTGAGGCAAGCTCTGGCGAATGAGTGACAGAATGCTCCAGTGCCTTCCATCCTTTTGTTAGGGCTTTTCACAGCGGTTCGCAATCTGGAAATAGTCTGAGGGTAATTTTAGAGATAAAGAGTTTTACCCTGAAGAATCATACCGATTGAATTCATAGTCTTTCGTGTTGATACGATTCCTGTCTCCGCACCAGTTCAGGTTCCAGCGAAGGCTACCAAAATCTCTGGAACCCCGTAAAACCCGCCTTCTGGCGGGGGGCGTTATGGCGTTCCGTCGGAATCCGACAGCTCCCTGCCGACTTAGGGTGTTGCGTTTGTGTGAGGATAAATTGCGGTGAACACATAATCGGTAGTGGGGTGCCGGTTTTTCGCGTGCAAGGTTTCTAATCAGCAAGATATTGCCGGTTCCTGCCGTGTGCACTATGATAATCAGCATTAAACTGCTGATTAATGGTGTGGCGATGCCGCTCAGACTCACGATCCAAGCTTTCTCAGAGGGGGCATGGCGCGATGCAGCGACGCTCACGGTTGAGAACCCCGAGCGTGTGGCTGATGGACGTTGTCTTGTCGCATACGACAGCGACTACATCATCGCGAACTTTGATCGCATGGAGGATCGTTGCGAACGGGCCCTAAGCGTTAACCTTCCGTTGAACTGGGACCACCATGACGTCAAAGGGTATCCCGCATTCCTCTACGACATCATTCCCTCTGGTGCTGCCAAGGACTCTCTTGAATCCCGCTACGGGCGTCTCAAGCCCGAAGGCGTGGAACTGGAGCTGTACCTGCTAGAACACTTCACGCCGGCCCCTGTTGGGCATCTGCGCATCAAGGAGTCGGTGGAAGGCCTTCAACCGGATCGGAGCGAGGCTTTCGCGCATGCTGAGGTCGTGAACAGGACGAACGAGTTTCTTGAATATGCCTACGAAACCGGCGCGGCATTGGGCGGCGCTACCGGTGCGAACGGTCAAGCCCCCAAACTGGTCATGACCGAAGCACACGACGGTGCTCTGTACGCTGATGCGATGCTTCCCGATGACCAGGCGTGCCGTCACTGGCTGATCAAGTTCGCGCGTAATCGAGGCGGCGAGCGCGACAAAGACATCCTGCGAACAGAGTTTCATTACTACAAGGCGGTTGCTGCCCTCGGTCTTGATACGGTTCCCACTGATGGTCTGGCGCTTGAAGAGGCAGTGAAGCCAAGCCTCTGGATGCCACGGTTTGATCGCCAGGTAGTAGATGGCGTGGTGGAGCGGATACCGCTGGAGTCGGTGTACTCGATCTGCGGCATTACCGGCTACGCGCATCCGATGGCGCACGTCGAAGTGGTTCACCGGCTGGTAAGTCTATGGGTCGATAACGGCCAGCAGGATGAGGTAGACGACCTGGTGTTCGAGTATGTAAGGCGCGATCTGCTGAACCGCATTCTAGGGAACACCGATAACCACGGTCGCAACACCTCCATCATGCGTGTGGGTGGGAGGTTTCGTTTGGCCCCAATCTATGACCTCGCGCCAATGATCCTGGATGAAGAGGGTATTACGCGGACGACGAAGTGGGCTGCGGAGCGTAAGGGGTCTTCTAACTGGAGCGACAACTGCGCTGAGCTTATTGGTTACACGGATCCCGATGTTCTGCTGCAACGGTTGATGAATGCGGCTGAGGAATTCAGGGCGTTGCCCGATCTGCTGATTGATGTTCCTGAATCGATGCGCAATGCAGCCTCTCTACCCGTGAATAACCTGGACAAGCGACTCGTGGAGTGGGGACTGCGATGAAAAAACTACAGCCTGAAGAGCGCGCTCAGCTCGTAGAGGAAATCGTCAAGCGCAATGCGGCGGGGCTCGATCCAATTGGGACATCCATCCGCCGTCTGCGGCTCGAAGTGACTGGGCTTGACCAAGAGACCTTCGCTGCCATGTGCAAGATCTCTACGAAAAGCCTGTACGAACTGGAGAGCGGGAAATCGAATCCGAAGCTCAGTACTTTAGAGGCCGTGCTGCGTCTCTTTGGCATTCGGATGGGTATGGTGATGACTGCCAAAGATGATCCCACTGCAACGGTCGCCGGCAACACTGTTGGCCAGTTGAAGGCGGGTGGGCCAATCGCTGTGGTTGCGCGGCCGGTGGCGAATCTTTCGCCCCTGGCCAACTCTTACGTGGTGGCCGGACCGAAACGCGGGAAAAGCCCTGCGGCAGCCAAAGCGAAGAAGGATGTGTCGAGGCCGGCATCGCCACGGGCACGGAAAAACAGTCAGGAAAAGTGAGATTGATGAGGGGTGCAAATAAAGTCCCACCCCATATTCCTCTAATTGATCGGTTAATGTCACCGCCGTTGCAACCACGATGGCAAGCGCTTTTGTCTCAGTATTCCACATTGAGAATACACCGCTATGGAAAGCGCTTACGCCCAAGTCAAAGACCGGCTGCACAATCGTCGTTTTGCTGTCGCCAACAACTCCCAGGGCCTCTCGGGCACCGGCACGGTTTTCCATTATCTGGTCGAAGAGTTTGCTATCACCAGTACCTACCAAGGCGGCCGGATTCGTACCGGCCATCAAGTGGGCCGAGTAACTGGCCCCGATACCATCGAGCTGCTTTACCACTGCATCACTAACGATGGCGAAACTCTCGCCGGTTGGTCTCGTGGCAGGGTAGGGGTCGATGAATCAGGGCGCACTACGCTGCATTTCGTTTGGGGGTGGCTGTCGGGGGCACAGGGTGGTGGTGAGTCTAGCTACGTTGAAGTCCAAGCGACGAGCGTTTCCGCTTTGTGAAACGTTGATTCCGCGTGACTGTCAATCTGAGGCAAGCCATCGTCCTACAAGGCGCGCGGCCTTTTCCTACCCGCTGAAACTTGCGAAAACAGCCGCCCAGGAATAAAGTCCTCTGGTCGTCGAAGCATCGGCGATGCGACCTTGGCCGGTCGGAATCGAAAGGCGCATCAGCGCCCAGTCTTCATCGCAGGCGCTTTTTTTGTGCCCGCGATGTTGTGTTATGGCGGTGGTGCGCGGGACACCTTCGGGTGTGCCGGGCTCCTTTCGTCCCGGTCGGCCAACCCGCGTACTGCTGCCACCTTAACTTGCTTGGCCGCGAGCGGTGGCAGTTCCATCACGAAAGGAACTCATGCATGACCACCGTAAATCCGTTACAGACCCTCGTATTCGTTCGCCTCCGTTGTTCCTCGACTGCCTTCAGTGAATTCACCGTCAGCCAACCCCGCTTTGTCTCCGCCCAGTCGGAGGCCCATCATGACTGACCAAGAACGTCTATCCACCATCCAAAGCTACGCCTGGACCCTCGAATTACTCGGCGAGGCCTTGGTCCAACACGACGAAGTGCTGGAGTGCGAACACAACCCGCGCCTGAGCTTCCGCAACACGGCCGGTATCCATCAGGCGATTCGGATCATCAGCCGTTTGGCCAGTGAGCAGTGTGGCAAGGTGATGGAACGAAATGGCCAGGGGCTGGAGAGTTAGGCCAGATCATTGATGAATGATGGGCCAGATACCAGCATTGCGGCGGGCCCTCGGCTAAAGAACGCCAGGTGGTTTATTCCTGGCGTGTAAGGTTCTTGGGGCTGCTACGCCCATCGCCGGCAGGCCAGCTCTTACAGGGGCGCGCGTGTCTGAACGCAGCTGGCGTCGTGGCAGCGCGGGTGCAAAAAGCCCAGCCTAAGCTGGGCTATTGTCATCGATCATTCTTTGATGAAGATCGGCCGGCGTTGCTCAGACCTTTGGCATTATGATCGCCAGGGGTGGTGCGAGAGATGGCTGTGGATTTGGCCAGGCCGCGGGTGTCCTTGGAATGAGCGATACCTGAGGTGGTGGTTCCATGGCCGTTGTCGCTGTTGCGCGAGCTACCGTAATGATTGCCGCTCACACCGTGATCGCGTGTTGCCTTGCCAGCGTGATCACTCTTAGAGCCTTTGCCGTTTCCGCTATTTCCGCCCGAATGCCCACCGCCATGACCGCCACCGTGTCCACCGCCACCGCCACCGCCACCGCCACCGCCACCGCCACCGCCTTTGGCATAGGCAGAGGCCATAGGTGAGAGATCGGCAGGCATCACGGCCGTTATCCCGAGCGCCAATGCACACGCAAAGACAGCAACCAGGGTTTTTCTCATTTTTATTCGCCTCCAGAGGCGTGAGGGGGAGCAAAGTGCGAATCAGACCTGGAGTAGGTGTTTAAGTTCTCGCTCCCCGTCGGCTCCGTGGCCAAGCCCTTCTTGAACTCGGTTCAACCCACCGTAATCGCCGCATTCAACACCAACACCACCACCAACCCGACCAAAGCCACGATGGACTGCACCACCGAAATGGTCTTGGTGGCTTCGCCCATGGTCATGCCGAACGATTCCTTCACCATCCAGAACCCTGCATGGTTGGCATAGTTGAAGAACAGCGACCCGCAGCCGATGGACAAGGCCAGCAACGGCAGGTTGAGGCTAGGGTCTGCCCCCGCAAGCGGTGCCAGCAAGCCGGCAGCCCCGACGATACCCACCGTGGCGGAACCGGTAGACACCGAGAGCAACATCGCGATCAACCACCCCAGGATCAAGGGCGGGAACGCCGATTGCTGGGTCAGGTGCACAATGGCATCACCCACCTTGGCGCTGGTCAGCATCTCCTGAAAGGCGCCGCCGCCGGCAATGATCATGATGATGGAGGCGATAGGCTTGAGGCTTTTGCCCAACGCATCACGCAGCTGTTCGGCGTCTCCGCCGCGCGCCAATACCAGGCTGGCGCCGGCGAACAGCACGCCCAGCAGCATGGCGATCAGCGGGTTGCCCAGGAAGCTGGCCATTTCCAGCAGCGCGTTGCCTTTGGGCAGCAGCATCTCGGCAACGGCATGCACCAGCATCAGGATTGCCGGCAGCAGCGCGGCCAGCATGCCGATGAATACGCCGGGGCGGGGCTGGTTGTCGGCTTTTTCAGTCAGGGTGAACTGGTCCAGCAATGCCTGATCAGGCCGCGTGCTCATACGCTTCGAGATGAACATGCCATACAGCGGGCCGCCCAGAATCATTGCCGGGATAGCGGCCAGGAAGCCATAGAGCATGGTCGGCCCCACCGAGGTCTTGAGCACGGCAATGGCGGTCAAGGGGCCTGGGTGCGGGGGTACCATGCCGTGCATGGCGGCCAGCGCCGAAATCACCGGCACACCAACGTACACATACGCCGAGCCTTTGAAGCGCGCCTGGCCTTCCAGCTTGCGTGCCACGCTGAAAATCAGCGGCAGCATGATCACCAGGCCCACTTCGAAAAACATCGGGATGCCGATGACAAAGGCAACCAGCATCATGGCCCACGGGATCATGCGGTCCGGGGTGCGTTTGAGGATCACATCCGCGACCTGCTCGGTGACGCCCGCGTCAGCCAGGATTTTGCCAAGCATGGCACCAAGCGCGATCACCACCCCGACTGCGCCCAGGGTCTTTCCGGCGCCTGTGAGCAGGTGGGAGACGATGCTGCCGGGCTCCATGTGGGTAGCGAAACCCACGCCGATGGACACCACCAGCAAGGCCAGGAGGGGATGCATCTTCAGGCGCGACACAATGAGTGCCACCAGCACCAGGACACTGACCAAGGCAGTCAGCAACAGCTGTATATCTAAAGGAGTCATGCAAGGAATCTCGGTTGGGCAGGCGCTCTGGCGGCACTCAGGATTTGAAGGCGGACGATTCGACGTCGAGAGGAATGGCACTGAGGCCTGCGGATGGAGGTTCCGCACACGGCAAATGAACATTGTTTGGTGGGGTATTCATGGACCGATTCACCTTGTTATTTGGTCATCTATATGAATCGTTTCAAAGTATTTCGGTTGTGACCGGACACTGTCAAGCGCAGGTGGTGGTCTCTAGAGAAATGCACAGAGCCATTCCTGTGGGGGCGGGGAGGGGGCGCTCTGTTGTCAGGTATCACATTCGAGTGGCCTTTTAGCCCCGGCGGGCAATACTTCTCTCTATACGCAGGCGTGTTCCTGGTGGCGCGCGCCGCTGGGAGGTGTCTGGTGAACAAACTTTCAATCGTGGGTGCCGGCCTGGTCGGCGAGGCGGCGGCGCAGATCATCGCCCGGGATGAGTTGTGCCGTGAGCTGGTGTTGATGGACGTGCAGGGTGAGCTGGCGCAGGGCAAGGCGCTGGATGTGTGGCAGGCCGCTGTGGAGTCCGGCTCCGATACCCGTGTGTACGGCGGGGCCAAGGCTGAAATGCTGGTGGGCTCCGAGCTGGTGGTGATCACCGCAGGCGTGCCGCGCAAGCCCGGCCAGTCGCGCCAGGACGTGCTGAGCATCAACCTGCCGATACTGGATGGCATCATGGCGGACATCAAACGCCATGCCCCGGCGGCAACGGTGCTGGTGGTGTCCAACCCGGTCGACGTGCTCACCTACCGTGCTTGGAGCCTCAGCGGCCTGGGGCGCGACAAGGTGTTCGGGCAGGCGGGGGTGCTGGATACTGCGCGCATGAAGTGCTTCATTGCCGAGGCAACCGGGTTCTCTGCGCGAGACATCACGGCGTTGGTGCTGGGCGGGCATGGCGACAGCATGGTGCCGCTGATGCGCTACTGCCAGATCGGCTCGGTGCCGCTTTCCCACTTCCTGTCCAATGAGCAGATCGAGCAAATTGTGGAGCGCACGCGTAAGGGCGGCGGCGAGATTCTGGGCTTGAAGAAGATGGGCAGCGCCTGTGATGCACCAGGCGTGGCCATTGCGCAGATGGTGGATGCCATCGCCAATGGGCGAAACCGCATTTTGCCGGCAGTGGCCATTCTGGAAGGGGAATACGGGCGCAAGGATATTGCCATGGGCGTGCCCTGTGTAATGGCGGACGCGGGGCTTACGCGGGTGATCGAGTTGCCGCTGGATGCGCAGGAGCAGGCGATGTTTGACCATTCAGCCGATCAGGTGGCGCGGGATATTGCTGAGATGAAGGCGTTGTGAATGAAAGGCTGGCCTTATCGTCGGCGCACTGGTCGGCGATAAGGCTTATTGGAAACAGCGGTCAGAGCAAGATGACCCAGACCGAGGTTGGCGAAGACTACAAGATTCAACCTGGCCCTGCGGGCCAGGTTCTGACTGCCTAGCCCGCGGCTGGGCCTGTCAGCTACCGCTGATAGGCCTTGCCAAAATGCCGCTCCAGCCGCGCCTGCACCAGCTCCAGCAGGATCGACAGCACCCAGTAGATAACCGCCGCCGTCGTCAGCATCTCCAGGTAGCGATAGCTCGATCGCCCATACGATTGCGCAAGGAACATCACTTCCCACACCCCCATGACCGAAATCAGCGATGAATCCTTCAGCATCGAGATGAACTGGTTGGCCGTAGGCGGAATGATCACCCGCATGGCCTGGGGCAGGGTGATGTACCAGAAGATCTGTGGTGTGCGCATACCCAGGGCCAGTGCCGCTTCACGTTGGCCCCGCGCTACGCCCAGGATGCCGGCGCGGAAGATCTCGCTCAGGTAGGCGCCATAGTTCAGCGACAGCGCGATGATGCCGGCACTGATGGCGCCGGGTACCAGGCCAAGTTGGGGCAACCCCAGGTAGATCAGCAAAATCTGGATAAGCAGTGGGGTGCCGCGGAAGAACGAGGTGTAGAAGCTGGCGATGCCCACCAGCACCGCGCTGTTCGACAACCGCGCCAGTGCAGCGGCAAAGCCGAGCAGCATCGATACCACCATCGAGCACAGGCACAGAAACAGGGTCAGCGCTGCGCCTTGCAGAAAGCCGTTAGGCCCCAGCTGGAAGCCGGCAAGGTTCGGAAACTTCTCCAGAATGATCGAAAACTTCAGATCGAAGCTGAGGAAAAACGCAACGAACAGGCCGAACAATGCCAGCCAGGTCAGCAATAACCGGGTGCGAAAGCCGAACAGGCCGGCGCCCGTGGGCTTGACCACAGGCTTGGGGGAGGGGGGGAAGGTGCTCATTTGCTGATATCGGCGCCAATCCATTTCTGCGAGAGCTTGGCCAGGGTGCCATCAGCCTTCAGCTCGGCAAACACCTGGCGCACTTTGGCATCCCACTCCGCGTCGCCCTTTTCGATGGCCACCGAGTTCGGCTCTTCATACAGCGGGGCGCCGGCCAGCTTGAAGCGTTTGTCCTGGTCCAGACGCGGTTGCGCGGTCACCAGGTTGGTGAGAATGGCGTCCAGGCGTACACCGGCGCCCAGGCCCAGGTCCTGGAAGGCGACGTTGTCGGTGTCGTATGGCGCAATCTGCACGAAGTCGAAGGGGTATTCGATTTTCTTGTCTTCGTCGCCTTCGATGACCAGGTTCTTGTTCAGGTAGCTTTCGTAGCTCGAGGCGCTGGTCAGGCCCACCTTGCGGCCATCCAGGTCCTTGGCGGTGTGGATACGTTCGTCCTTGGCATTGACCACGATCACCGCAGGGGAAGCGTAGTACTCCACCGGGAAGTCGAACACTTCGCTGCGTGCCTTGCTCGGGGTCATCGAGCAGATGCAGATGTCGTAGCGTCCGCTCCAGCGGCCCGCCGCGATCACGTCCCAGGAGGGGGTTTCGAGGCGCAGCTTGACGCCGAGTTTGTCTGCCACGGCCTTGGCGACGTCCACGTCAAAACCGTCCAGCTGGTTCTGGTCGTTGAGGAAGGAAAACGGCGGGTAGCTTTCCATCAGCACGTTGACCAGCTCCTTGCGCGATTCAACCCGCTCGAGCGTGGCGCCGGCAAAGGCCTGGGAAGCAGTGGCGAGCAGCACGAGGCCTGCACCGAGCACGGTAGAAAATCGCATGTACATACCTGATATGTTGGGCAAAGGAGTGATAGGGTATTTAATAGTTATAAACCTCCGTGAACTAATGAATTTAATTCATAAGAACCTTCAGAGTAGTTATATGAAACAGCGAGCGATGGTGATTCTTGACGGCGGCATGGGCCGTGAGCTGCAGCGCAGTGGGGCGCCGTTTCGCCAGCCCGAATGGTCGGCACTGGCGCTGAGCGAAGCGCCCGAGGCAGTGGTGGGGGTGCACGCAGCGTTCATCGCCGCCGGTGCGCAAGTCATCACCAGCAACAGCTATGCGGTGGTGCCGTTCCACATCGGCGAAGAGCGCTTTGCCAAAGAAGGGCGGCAACTGGCCAATATCGCAGGCCAACTCGCGCGCCACGCGGCAGATGCCGGCCCGCACCCGGTCCGGGTGGCGGGGTCGCTGCCGCCGCTTTTCGGCTCCTATCGCCCAGACCTGTTCCAGCCCGAACGCGTGGCAGAAGTGCTGTCGCCGCTGCTGCAGGGCCTGGCGCCACATGTCGACCTGTGGCTGGCAGAAACCCAGAGTTCGGTAGCCGAGGTGCGGGCCATTCACGCCCACTTGCCGGCAGACGGCAAGCCGTTCTGGGTGTCGTTCACCCTGCAGGACGAAGAGGTTGATGAAGTCCCGCGTCTGCGTTCCGGTGAGCCGGTGGCAGATGCCATTGCCGCCGTGGTCGATCTGGGCGCCGCCGCAGTGCTGTTCAACTGCAGCCAGCCCGAGGTCATTGGCGCTGCGGTCGATGTGGCGCACGCGTTGATCGAGCAACGCAACGCCGACGTCGCGATCGGCGCCTATGCCAACGCCTTCCCGCCGCAGCCGAAGGAGGCCACCGCCAACGACGGCCTGGATGAGCTGCGCGAAGACCTTGACCCGCCGGGCTATCTGGCCTGGGCCAATGACTGGCGTAAACGGGGCGCCAGCATGATCGGTGGCTGCTGTGGTATCGGCCCGGAGCATATCGCCGAGCTGAAACGCAATTTGGCGTAAAGCCTGGCAGGTGGCTGGGCGGCTGCTGCGAGCGCCCGGTCCCCTGCCATTAAAAAAAACGCCACTCAGACCCGGATTCCATCGTTTTTCAGTCTCCCGCCATGTCCCTATAGTCCGCTGAAGGCCGATCCTGAATCGGTGTACACAACTCAGCTGTGCGGGAACCGGATATGAACAACAACGAAAAAATCGAGGGTAATGCAGCGGCCGGTGTCGGTACGCGCGTGGTGTGGGGCGGCGAGCAGGTGCAGCACCCGTACAATGCCACTCAGACCCCGATCGTGGTCAGTGCCGCCTACGGCTACAACGACATCGACGCCTGGTACGACGTGGCTCAAGGCAAACTGCCGGGCTACATCTACAGCCGCATGAGCAACCCTACAGTCGCTACCCTGGAATCGAAGCTGTGCGAACTGGAGCAGTCGGAGTCGGCAGTGGCGTTCAGTAGCGGCATGGCGGCCATCAGTGCCGTGCTGCATACCTTCCTCTCCAGCGGTAAACGCGTGGTATCCACCCGAGACAGCTACGGCGGTACCAACAAGATTTTTGAAGAGTTCCTGCCCCGCATGGGCGTGCAGGTGTGCCTGTGCGACACGCTGGACACCGAGGCGCTGGAACGCGAAATCGCTGCGGGCTGCGACCTGCTGTACCTCGAAACCCCCACCAACCCCACCTTGAAGGTGCTGGACATCCGGCGCTTGAGCGCTGCCGCTCGGCAGGTGGGCGCTGTGGTGGTGGCCGACAATACCTTCGCCACCCCGCTGAACCAGAACCCGCTGGCCCTGGGTGTGGATGTGGTGGTGCACAGCGCCACCAAGTTCCTGTCCGGTCACGGTGACGTGCTGGGCGGTGTGGTCTGCGGTGCGGAGCCGTTGATGGCGCAGGTACGCCACTACCGCGAGATCAACGGTGCGGCGCTGGACCCGTTTTCGGCCTACCTGATCATCCGGGGCATCAAGACCCTGGCTCTGCGCCTGCGTCAGCAGCAGGCCAGTGCGCTCGTGTTGGCGCAGTACCTGAGCACCGAACCCTTGGTCGAGGCGGTCAACTACCCCGGTTTGCCCCAGCACCCTGGCCATGCGATTGCCAAGGCGCAGATGCGTGGCTTCGGCGCCATCGTCAGCTTTGTGCTCAAGGGCGGTATGCCGACCGTTGCGCGTTTGCTGCCACGGCTCAAGTATGCCCACCGTGCCGGCAACCTTGGCGCGGTAGAAACCATCTACGGCCCGGCCCGCACCACCAGCCATGTGGAGAACACCCTCGAAGAGCGGCTGGCCCTGGGTATTTCCGAAGGGCTGGTGCGCGTTTCGGTGGGTATCGAGGACACCGAAGACCTGCTGGCAGACCTTGCCCAGGCCTGTGCATCGGTGCGCCAGGAGTTGGCCGCAGCAAAGGAGTTGCACGGTGACGCGTATGCCGGCCTGGGCCAGGCGCAGGCCTGAGGCTGACGCGTAGCACTCACCCTCGCGGTGAGTGCCACTTCATGAAGTCGAACAAAAACAATATGCAAGGCCATTCGCTTCGCTCTGCCAAGACGAGGTCGTCGTAACGTCCTTGCCCGCCCACTTTCATGAGAAACCCACAATGTCCCTGCAAACAACGACAACGAGAAATGCTTCGGCGCATGGCTTCAAACAGGACATGCAAACCCGCCATATCGTCATGCTGGCGCTGGGCGGTGTCATCGGTACCGGCCTGTTCCTGACGTCGGGCTACACCGTCAATCAGGCGGGGCCGCTGGGCGCGGTCATCGCCTATGTGCTCGGCGCGATCATGGTTTACCTGGTGATGATGTGCCTGGGCGAGCTGGCGGTACACATGCCGGAAGTCGGTTCGTTCAGCAGTTACGCCACCCGCTATATCGGCCCAGGCACCGGTTACATGGTGGCCTGGATGTACTGGCTGACCTGGACGGTAGCCATTGGCTCGGAGTTCACCGCCGCCGGCATTCTCATGGTGCGCTGGTTCCCGGACACGCCGGTATGGATATGGAGTGCGCTGTTCGGGCTTGCGGTATTCATCAGCAACATCATTTCGGTACGTTCGTTCGCCGAGACCGAATTCTGGTTGTCGTTGGTCAAGGTGCTGGCGGTGATCGCTTTCCTGGTGGTGGGTGGCGGCGCCATCCTGGGCGGCTTCGAGGTTGCCCACGCGCAGAGTGTCGGGCTGGGTAATTTTACCCGCGAAGGGCTCTTCCCCACGGGGTTCTGGTCGATTGCCATGACCTTGCTGGCAGTGGCCTTCGCCTTCTCCGGCACCGAGCTGATCGGCATTGCTGCCGGCGAAACCCAAGACCCTGAAAAGAACGTACCCAAAGCCATCCGTACCACCGTGCTTCGCCTGGCGTTGTTCTTCGTCGGCACCATCTTCGTGCTCGCCACCTTGTTGCCGCGCGAACAGGCCGGTGTGGTGGAAAGCCCGTTCGTGATGGTCTTTGAAATGATAGGGATCCCCTACGCGGCGGACATCATGAACTTCGTCATCATCACCGCGCTGTTGTCGGCGGCCAACTCCGGGTTGTACGCAGCCGCGCGCATGCTCTGGACCCTCAGCGACCAAGGCAACATGCCACGCCGGTATGCCTCGCTGTCCCGTCGCGGCACGCCCTTCAATGCCATCGTGCTGAGCATGGCGGGCGGTATGGCTTCACTGCTGAGCAGCGTGTTTGCGCCCGATACCATCTACCTGGCGCTGGTGTCCATTTCCGGGTTGGCGGTGGTTGTGGTGTGGATCAGCATCGCCGCCAGCCAGATTGCGTTCCGCCGTCATTACATCGCCAATGGCGGCAAGCTCGAAGACCTCAAGTGCCGCGTGCGTGGTTACCCGTTCGTGCCGCTGGCAGCCATCTTCTGCTGTGTGCTGGCCTGTGTGGGTATCGCCTTCGACCCGGCCCAGCGTGTGGCGCTGTACTTTGGTTTGCCCTTTATCGCCTGGTGTTACCTGGCGTTCTGGCTGACCTGCAAATTCCGCCAGCGTCGTCCGTTGCCGCTGGAAACCGTGGCGCCCGGTTCCGAGGCCGCCTGAGCAGGGTGATACTAGGCCACCGGAACGTTGCCACGAGAAATCGCCGATGACCCAGAAAACCCTGCCCCCCTTGAACTGGCTCAGAGCCTTCGAAGTTTCGGCGCGCTACCTGAACTTCACCCATGCAGCAGAAGAGCTGCACCTCACCCAGGGGGCGGTGAGCCAGCAGATTCGCCACCTGGAGAGCCAGTTGGGGGTAGCGCTGTTCAAGCGACTGCCGCGTGGGCTGGGGCTGACCGAAGAAGGGCAGTCCTACCTGCCGGTGGTGCAGGACGCGATCAGCCGGCTGGCGGTAGGCACCAACGAAATCTTCGGGCAGCGCCAGCGTCGGCCCTTGAAGGTGCGCGGCAGCCTGTCGTTCCTGCACTTCTGGCTGGCGCCCCGGTTGGCCGATTTTCGGCGTTCGCACCCCCAGGTGGACATCCGCTACATCAGCAACCTGTGGGTCAAGGAGCTGGATGCCGAGGACGACCTGGAAATCCGCTGGGGCAGCGGGCAGTGGGCCGGTGTGGAGGCGCAACGCCTGACCCGCGACGTGCTGGTGCCGGTCTGCGCACCCGCGCTGGCCGCCGATTGCCCGCTGCGCGAGCCGCGTGACCTGGCCCGTGCCCCGTTGCTGCATGTGCTGGGTTACGAGGAAGGCTGGGGCTACTGGCTGGAGCGGGTGGGGGCCGATCAGGTCGACTCTTCGAGCGGCCTGCAATTCGACACGCTGGTGTCGACCTTGCGCATGGCTGAGTTGGGGCTGGGTGTGGCGCTGGCGCGCTCATCGCTGGTAGAGGACTTGCTGCAGGAGGGGCGGCTGGTCGCGCCCTTTAACCCGCGCATCGAGGCGAGCGAATCGTTTTACCTGGTACGCGGCCTGGGTGAGGCGTTGTCCCCGGATGCCCAGGCGTTCAGCCACTGGCTGGTGGCCATGGCGCACCGTTAATTCAAGTACCTGTCTGGAGCACCGATGCAGTACACATCCACGCGCGGCAACGAAACACGAGTCGATTTCCGCACGGCGTTGCTTTCTGGCCTGGCCGACGATGGCGGGCTTTACGTGCCCACCTCGGTGCCGGTGTTCAGCCCGCAGGAGATTGCCAGCTGGTCGTGGTTGCCGTTCGATGAACTGGCCTGGCGGGTGATGGCACCGTTTGTGGGCGATACCCTCGACGAACCGACCCTCAGGGCGCTGGTCAGCGACAGCTATCGTGGGTTCAAACACCGTGGCATCGCGCCGTTGCAGCAGTTGGGCCATAACGAATGGATCCTGCAGCTGTTTCACGGGCCTACCCGCTCCTCGAAGGACTTTGCCGCACAGTTGCAGGCGCGGCTTATCCGGCACTTTTTGGGGCCGGATTGCGAGCGGGTCATGCTGGTGGGCGCCAGTAACGGCGATACGGCGGTGGCGGCGATCGAAGCCCTGCAGCATTGCCCGGCAGCGGGCTTGCTGGCGCTGTATCCCAATGCAGGCACACCCGCTGACCGGGCAGCGGTGATGCGCCGTGCCGCGTCCGACAGCGTCAGCTGCGTGGCCGTGGATGGCAGCTTTGACGACTGTCAGTCGCTGGTGTCGGCGCTGCTGCGTGCCTGGCCATGCCCCGGGCTGATTCCGGTGAGTTTCAATTCGACCAACTGGGTCGGTGTGCTGGCGCAGATCGTGTTCTATTTCCATGCGGCGCTGCAACTGGGCGGTGGGACACGCCCCGTGGGCTTCAGCATCCCCACGGCCAGCTTTGCCGAAATCTACGCAGGGTTCATTGCCCAGAAGATGGGCCTGCCCATCAACCAGATCATCGTCTCCACCAACTGCAACGATGCCTTGCACCGGTTCATTCACTGCAATCGCTACAGCCGTGGTTCAACCCACCAAACGTTGTCACCGGTCATGGACTTCTCGCTGTTCTCCAATCTGGAGCGCTTCGTCTGGGAGCTGTATGACCGCGATGGCGGGGCGACCCGCGCGCTGATGGAGCATTTCGAGGCCTGTGGCGAGCTGAGCATCGGCAACCGCCAGTGGTTGCATGCACGCATGCTGTTTGACTCCTACGCCGTGGACGACGCGTTGATTCGCGAGGAGATCATCACGCTGTTCCACGAAACCGGCAGCGCAGTAGACCCGCATGCCGCAACAGGGGTGTTCGCCGGGCGTTTACACCGGCGCAACATCGGCGCGCCCATCGTCACGCTTGGGCAGTTTGCCCCGGAAAAGTCTGCCGGGCTGCTGGCGGAGCTGGGGGCCTGGCACGGTGAGGTGCCGGCCGACGTCGAAGGTACTGCCGGCGCCGGGCCACTGCTGAAACCAGAGGACCTGGCGGGGGTTCATGCGTTGTTGGCACGCTTGCAGGCCGGGCGATGAAGCGCATCCTCGACCCCCTGGACGAGCGCATTCTTGCCGAACTCACCGCCAATGCGCGTATTGCCCATGCCGAATTGGGGCTGAAGGTAAACCTGTCGCGCAATGCGGTACGCCAGCGCATCGAGCGACTTGAGCGCGACGGGGCCATCCAGGGCTATACCTTGCGCATCGGTGAGGGCCGACGGCCGACGTCGCTGATCAACGCGGTGATATTCGTCTACCGCTATGACCGCATGCGCGGTGACGCGGTGCTTGATGCGCTGCGCCAAATCCCCGAGGTGATCCAGTGCGAAGTGCTCAGCGGTGAATTCGACCTGCTGCTGCGCGTCGAGGCCTCAAGCCCGGAGCGGGTACACCATGTGTGGAAGGAAATCGCCGCCATGCCCGGGGTCGAGAACACCGTGACATCGTTTGTGCTGGCCACGGTGATCTGAGCTGCGCTGTTGCGTTTGATGACCCGCCTTACACCCACGCCGCCCGGGCTTGCACCCTGGCGGCGTTTTGCATTCCAGCAGGCGCTCGGGCGTGCAGGGGCACTGGCCAGATTGACCAATAAATACAGCGGATTGCCATATTCAACTGGCATTGCACGGCTCTTACGCTTGTCCTCATCGACCAACCGCCTGGAAAGGACAGCAAACCATGACCGAATACAAAATTGCACTCGTTGGCTTTGGTGGCGTGAACCGTGCCCTGGCCCAACTGATTGCCGAACGCAACGCGCGCTGGCAGCAAGAGCTGGGCTTTGGCTTGAAGATCGTTGGCGTCACCGACCTGTTCCTGGGTTCGGCAATCGACCGCGATGGCCTGGATGCCGCCACGCTGGCCGCGTTGCCGGCTCAAAAGGGGGCGCTGGCGCAAATCCCTCAAGGTTCGGCTGAAGCCTTCAATGAGGCGGTGATCAAGCAGTCTGGCGCCGACATTATCGCCGAGGCCACATTCACCAACCCAACGGACGGTGAGCCAGCGGCAACCTTCTGCCGCTGGGCGCTGGAAGCGGGCAAGCATGTGGTCACCACCAACAAGGGGCCGATCGCCTTGCATGCCCAGGCGCTCAAGGCATTGGCCAGGGCCAATGGCGTGTCGTTCGAATACGAAGGCGCGGTGATGAGCGGTACGCCAGTGCTGCGCATGGCGCGCCAGACCTTGGCAGGCGCGGGCCTGGTGGGGTTCGAGGGCATCCTCAACGGCACCTCGAACTACGTGCTCACGCGCATGGAGGAGGGGCTTGGTTTTGCCGAGGCGGTGGCCCAGGCACAAGCACTTGGGTATGCCGAGGCAGACCCGACCGCCGATGTGGAAGGCCATGACGTACGCCTGAAGGTGGTCATTCTGGCCAATGAGTTGCTCGGCGCCTGCCTGCAGGTGAGTGATGTCGCCTGCAGCGGTATCAGCGCCATCGACAGCGCGGCTATCGAGCAGGCGCAGGCCCAGGGCCAGCGTTGGAAGCTGGTTGGCAGCGCCAGCCGGCAAGCCGATGGTTCGGTAAGTGCCCGTGTCGAGGCCCGCCTGTTGCCGGGTCAGCACCCGCTGGCGGGCATTTGCGGTGCGATCAATGCGGTTGCATTCAACACCGAGCTGCTGGGCGCGGTGACCGTGTCCGGCCCGGGTGCAGGGCGTGTCGAAACCGCATTTGCCCTGCTGTCGGATATCGTCGCCATTCACACCGCCGGCCGTTCGGCCTGAGGAGCAACGTTCATGAGCCTGACTTCCGTGTCCCGGGTCGCCAATTGCCAACCCGACTTGATCGATGTGTTCAGCCCCTTCGACGGCAGCCTGGTGGGGAGCGTTGCCAACCTTTGCGCCGACGCGGTGCCAAGCCTGCTCGCCCGTGCTCGCGGCGGCGTGCGCGAAAGTGCCGCGCTACCCCGGCATCGACGCGCCAGCATTCTGGAGCAGGCTGCCCGCCTCATCGAGCGCGACGCTGCAGATTTTGCCGGCCTGATCGTCGATGAAGCAGGCAAGACCCTGCGTCAGGCCGAGAAGGAGGTGAAGCGCTGCATCAATACGCTCAAGCTGTCTGCAGAAGAAGCGCGGCGCAATGCCGGTGAGGTGGTGCCTTTCGATGCCTATGAAGGCTCCGAGTCGCGCCAGGGCTGGTTCACCCGCGAGCCGCTGGGGTTGATCCTGGCCATTACCCCGTACAACGACCCGCTTAACCTGGTCGCGCACAAGTTGGGGCCAGCCATTGCGGGCGGCAATGCAGTCATTCTGAAACCCTCGGAGCTGGCCCCGCTTTCTGCCGTGAAGCTGGTGCAGTACCTGGTTGATGCAGGGCTGCCGGAGGCCGTCGTCACGGTAGCCACGGGGGGCGCCGAGCTGGGCAAGGCCCTGGTGGCCATACGTGAAGTACGCATGATTTCCTTTACCGGAGGCTTCGCTACCGGCGAACAGATTGCGCGGGGGGCTGGCCTGAAAAAGCTGGCGATGGACCTGGGCGGCAATGCGCCGGTGCTGGTGCTGAAGGACTGCGACCTCGAGGCGACTGTCGAGTCGTGCGTGTCGGGCGCGTTTTGGGCGGCGGGCCAGAACTGTATCGGTACCCAGCGCATCCTGGTGGACGCCGCGATCTATGAGGCGTTTCGCCAGCGCTTCGTTGCCCTCACCCAGGCAATGGTGCTGGGCGACCCGGGGCAGCGCGCAACCGACATGGGGCCGATGATCACCGAAGCCGCTGCACGGCAGATCGAAGAACGCGTCAACCAAGCACTTCAGGGTGGTGCTCGCCTGCTCTGCGGCCATCAGCGTCAGGGTGCCGCCTATGCCCCGACAGTGCTGGAGGGCGTTGACCACGCCAGCAGGCTGTGGCGTGAAGAGGTGTTTGCACCGGTGGTGATGCTGGCGCCGTTCGAAAGCATCGAGCAGGCGGTAGCGCAGGCCAACGCCCCGGATTACAGCCTGCATGCCGGCGTGTTTACCCGCGACCTGTCGCTGGCGTTGAGCTTGGCCCGGCGTATTGAGGCTGGCGGGGTGATGATCAACGATTCGTCCGACTACCGCTTCGATGCCATGCCATTTGGTGGCTCCAAGTATGGGAGCCTTGGGCGCGAAGGGGTGCGGTTCGCCTATGAAGACATGACCCAGCCCAAAGTCGTCTGCCTCAACCAGATTGGCGGCGGGGAGGCCGCTTCATGATCACTCGTTTCGGGGCCGGCGAGCGGATGTCCTTGGCGGTCAGCTACAGGGGGTTGTTCGAAACGGCGGGGGTGGTGGCGGGCAACCTGCAGGAAGATGTGCAGGGGCAGCTGCGTCAGGCGCTGAGCACGATCGACGGCCTGATGGCAGAGGCCGATATCGGCAAGGCGCAACTGACCAGGGTTCAGTTGTGGCTTGCCGACTACCGCCATTTCGACTTGGTCAATGAGGTGTACGACACCTGGCTGCAGGGTTTTCCCAAACCACCACGGGCGTGCGTCGGCGCAGACCTGGGCGAGGGGTACCTGGTCGAGGTGCAGGTGTTTGCCGCATACCCTTGGCGCTCGTGACCGGCGCGATCCTTAGCCACGGGTCAGCGTATGGCCCGTGGCACCGCTCTTACATAGACAAGCTCGCTTATCAACTCCACCAGTGTCTGCGTGATTACCGCCGCAGCCGCCAACCCGCGTATCGCTTCGGGCAATGCCAATGCCAGTGGCAGCACCACCAGCGAGTTTCGCGTGGCGGCGCTGAAGGTGACCGAGCGTGCTTCGGCGACCGGCAGGCGCAGCAGCCGCGCCGAAATGAACCCGAGCACGGGCGCTAGCAACATGAAGCCGATGTACACCGGAATGACCGGTAGCAAACGGTCGAAGTCTCGCAGCACCACAGCAATCTGCGAGGCGATCACAACCACCAGCACCAGGGCCATCGCCGGTACGGGCAACCACGCCCAGGCGTCGTTCCAGGCCGAAACCGCGCCTGAGCGACGAGCCACGGCACTGGTGAGCACGGCCAGGATCATTGGCAGCACAATCAACACTACAAAGGCTTCCACGAACGGGATGATGGAGATGGCCACGTTGCTGCTGTCTCCCAGCATCCAGGCCAGATACACCGGCAGTAGCACCAGTTGCAGCAACAGCAGCACAGGTGTGGCGGCCAGGGTAAGGCGCGAGTCGCCTTTGCCGATGTGGGTGAACACCACCACATAGTCGATGCACGGCGTAAGCAGCACCAGCAAGGCGCCGACGAGGATCGCCGGGTGGTCCACCAGCCCACGGGTAATGGCCCAGACCAGTAGCGGCACGAGGATGAAGTTGGCGAGCAGCAGCGCGGTGATGAAGCGGCGGTTGCCCAAACCCTGACGCAGGTCGAGGAAAGGGATCTGCAGAAACATCGCATACATCAGCACGGCAATGGCGGGGGTGACCAGGGCTTCCAGCTGGCTGGCGCTGTCGCTGGCCATCAAGCCGAAGGCTACGGCAGCAAGCACGGCGGCGAAGTAGATCGGGATCTGGTGGGTTTCGAGTTGTTCCCTGGTCAAGGTGCGGCCTGTGCTCGATGAGTGAATGGGGGCACAGGGTAATACGTGATTGCAGCGGCGCAAACGAAAAAGCCCGGCACTAGGCCGGGCTTCTTCACATCAGGCAATCGCCAATCAGTTGCCGTAAACCGGCAGCTTCTTGCAGATGGCCTTGACCTTCTCACGTACAGCGTCGATAACCGCTTCGTTGTTCAGGTCAGCCAGGATGTCGCAGATCCAGCCGGCCAGCTCGCGGCACTCGGCTTCCTTGAAACCACGGGTGGTAACGGCTGGGGTGCCGAAACGCAGACCCGAAGTGACGAACGGCGAACGTGGGTCGTTCGGTACCGAGTTCTTGTTGACGGTGATGAAGGCTTTGCCCAGTGCGGCGTCAGCGTCTTTACCGGAGATTTCCTGCTTGATCAGCGACAGCAGGAACAGGTGGTTCTGGGTGCCACCGGACACCACGTCGAAACCACGCTCGATGAACACGCTGGCCATGGCCTGGGCGTTTTTCACCACTTGCTGCTGGTAAGCCTTGAACTCAGGCTGCAGGGCTTCCTTGAAGCAGATGGCCTTCGCCGCGATGACGTGCTCCAGCGGGCCGCCTTGGGCGCCCGGGAAGACAGCGGAGTTCAGCTTCTTCTCGATGTCGGCGTTGGCGCGGGCCAGGATCAGGCCGCCGCGCGGGCCGCGCAGGGTCTTGTGAGTGGTGGTGGTGACCACGTCGGCGAACGGAACAGGGTTCGGGTACACGCCAGCGGCAACCAGGCCGGCAACGTGGGCCATGTCGACGAACAGGTAGGCACCGACCTTGTCGGCGATGGCGCGGAAGCGGGCGAAGTCCAGAACCTGCGAGTAGGCCGAGAAGCCGGCAACGATCATCTTCGGCTTGTGCTCGACAGCCAGGCGCTCGACTTCGTCGTAGTCGATCAGGCCGTTGCCGTCGATGCCGTACTGGATGGCGTTGTACAGCTTGCCCGAAGAGCTGACGGAAGCACCGTGGGTCAGGTGGCCACCGTGGGCCAGGCTCATGCCCAGGATGGTGTCACCGGCCGACAGCAGGGCCAGGTAGACGGCAGCGTTGGCCTGGGAGCCAGCGTGCGGCTGGACGTTGGCGTAGTCGGCGCCGAACAGCTCCTTGGCACGGTCGATGGCCAGTTGCTCGACGACGTCGACGTACTCGCAACCACCGTAGTAGCGCTTGCCTGGGTAGCCTTCGGCGTACTTGTTGGTCAGGACCGAGCCCTGAGCTTCCATGACTGCCGGGCTGGTGTAGTTTTCCGAAGCGATCAGCTCGATATGCTCTTCCTGGCGCAGAGCTTCTTGCTGCATGGCTTCGAAGAGCTCGGCGTCGTACTTGGCAATGGTCAAATCACGGCTGAACATGGCGGTCCTCAAGGATCGGGGTAATTTGGGGGGGCATTCTAACCGATTGATTCGCGGCTGGCATATGAAGTGGCATCAAGTCGCGGACCAATGGGCTTCATGTTGCATCCCGCGCCGTGTCTGGGCTGCGCGGGCGCGGTAGTTGACCCGAAAGTCCGCTTTTGAGGGGCTTTGCACCCCTCAATGGAACATGAACAGGGTCTCGTTGGAGAACTGCGCCTCGAACTGATGCGCCGGCATCGGCCGTCCGAACAGGTAGCCCTGTACTTCGTCGCAACCATGCTCGCGCAGGAACTCCAGCTGTTCGTGGGTTTCCACACCCTCGGCGATGACCGCCAGGTTGAGGCTGTGGGCCATGGCGATGATCGCCCGGGCAATTTGCGCATCCTGCTCACCTTCGGGCAGGCCGTCGACGAAGGTGCGGTCGATCTTCAGTACGTCGATGGGGAACTGCTTGAGGTAGTTGAGCGACGAGTAACCGGTGCCGAAGTCGTCGACCGCAATGCTCAGGCCGAGGTTCTTCAGGCTGGCAAGAATCTGCAGCGCCTCATTCACTTCGCGCATCAGGATACTTTCGGTCAGTTCCAGCTCCAGACACGCAGGCGGCAGGCCGCTTTCTTCAAGGATGTTGGCAATGCGCGTGCCCAACTGGCCGTCGGAGAACTGCCGCGCGGAAATGTTCACCGACACCTTGGGTACTCGCACTTTGGCCTTGTGCCAGGCCTTGAGCTGCCGGCTGGCCTCGCGCAGCACCCAGTCGCCCACATCCACCACCAGGCCCAGTTCCTCGATCACCGGGATGAAGTCGCCCGGTGGCACCAGCCCACGGGTTGGATGGCGCCAGCGCAGCAGCGCTTCGGCGCCGGTCAGGCGCTTGCCGTCGCCGCTGAACTGCGGCTGGTAGTAGAGGATGAACTCGTTCTGCTCCATGGCATGGCGCAGGTCGCTTTCCAGTTCCAGCCGTTCCAGGGCGCTGGCGTTCATTTCGGCCTGGTAGAACTGGAAGTTGTTCTTGCCGCGTTCCTTGGCGTGGTACATGGCGGTATCGGCGTTTTTCATCAACTGGCTCAGCTCGCCCCCATCCTGCGGGCTGAGGGCGATGCCGATACTGGCGGTGACGAAGAACTCGCGGTTTTCCAGCACGAACGGGCGCACCAGGCTGCCGAGGATGTTCTCGGCCACGTGGATGGCGCGGTTAAGGGCCATCTCGCGCGTGGGGCGCGGTTGCAGCAGCAGGGTAAACTCGTCGCCGCCCATGCGCGCCACGGTGTCGTCGTCATCCACGCAGGCCAGCAGGCGCAGGGCCATGTCCTTGAGCATGCGGTCGCCGGCGGCATGGCCGAGGGAGTCGTTGATCGGCTTGAAACGGTCCAGGTCGAGGAACATCAGCACCACCCAGGCCTTCTGCCGCTCGGCCTGCTGCAGGGCGTTGTACAGGCGGTCCTGGAACAGTGTGCGGTTGGGCAGGTGGGTGAGGGCGTCGTAGTAGGCCAGGCGGTGGATGCGCTGTTCGCTGGCCTTGCGCTCGCTGATGTCGGTGAAGAAGCATACGTAGCTGGCCAGGTCGCCCTCGTCATCGAGTACGGCGGTAATGCCGACCCACGCCGGGTAGTGGTCGCCGTCGCGGCGCTTGAGCCACACCTCGCCTTCCCAGCTGCCGCGCTGGTGCAGTTGCTTGACCACGTAGCGCAGGTGGCCTTCCTGTTGTTCATCGACGGTAAGCATGCCCGGCAGCTGGTCGAGCACTTCGCTGACGGCATAACCGCTGACACGGCTGAATGCCTCGTTGGCCTGGACGATATAGCCGGCCGGGTCGGTGATGAGGATCGCCGACGTGGAGTGCTCGAATACCGTCGCGGCCATGCGCAGGTCTTTTTCGGCGCGGCGTTGCTGGCTGATGTCGCGGCCCACGCCAAGTACGCCTTCAAAGCGTTGGTCATCGTCCCACACCAGCACCAGGCGCAGCTCGATCGGGATCTTGCGGCCATCGGCGCGCAGGCAGTCGAACAGGAACAGCTGGGTTGGCAGCTGGCTGCGCAGCTGGGCCAGTTGTGCCGGGTCGCCCATGGCGTTGCTGACGCGTTCCATCAGGCTGTAGATGCCGGTGAGCTGGGCCGGGTTGGCGATGATCGATTGCCAGCCGTTGGCAAAAATCCAGTCAGCCTGGTAGCCCAGCACGCTCTGCACGGAGGGGCTGACATAGTTGAGCTGCAGCAGGCTGTCGGTGGAGAAGATCACGTCGCTGATGCTTTCGGCGAGCATGCGGTAGCGCTGTTCGCTGTCGCGCAGCGACTGGCTGGCCTCGATCTGCACCGTCACGTCCTTGCCCACGCCGATGATGCGCGTTACCAGGCCATCGGCGTCACGGGTCAGCACCTGTTCGCGGATGTCGTAGCAGCGCCAGCCGTCATCACGGTGGCGGAAGCGCAGCTGGCAGTGCAGCGGTTGATCATGGCCGTTGTCACGCTGTTGCTGGCGCAATGCCTGGTAGTGCGCGGCATCTTCGGGGTGCAGCAGCAGCTCCCAGAAGCGGTCGCCCATTTGCGCAAGCTCGGTACGGTCGTAACCCAGGCTCTGCCCCAGGTGGCGGTTGCTGAAAATCATCCGCTGGCTGATTACGTCTTGCACGTACAGCTGATCGGGCACGGTACGCACCACGTCCGACCAGAAACTTTCGCGCTCCAGCAACGACAGCTCGACCTGTTTACGGCTGGTGATGTCGCTGATGCTGAGGATCACGGCCTGGTAGTCGCGGCGCTGCTGCGGCAAGCGCGCCATCAGCCACAGGTGCAACTCACCACCCAGCGGAGCCGGCAGGCGCACTTCAAGCTCCAGCACCTGGCGTTGTTCGATCAGCGCGTCGATCAGTTGCATGCCGACGCTGTCGCGGCCATCGCCACTGCCATCGATCAGCCGCTGCCAGGCCCCTTCGTGGCATTCGATGTTCAACAGCTGGCGCGCTACCTGGTTGACCTCGGTAATCTTCAGCTCCAGCAACAGCGAGCGGCGCAGGTTCGGGTCCAGTGCCAGGCTGTGCTTGAGTGCGGCGTGGTTGCGCAGGTGGTAGCGGTCGAGCTGGCCGGGCAGGCTGGACAGGTCGAGCACGCACAGGGCCACGCCGGTGCCTTCGAAAATTTCCTGGTAGCGCCGGCGGTCTTCCTGCAGCGCGCGCTGGCGGCGGCGCATGTTGATCAGCGCCAACACGGGTAGCAGGGCGCAGAACAGCACCAGCAGGCATTTGCCGATCAGCGCAGGCAGCAATTTTTGCTGGGTCAGCTTGGCGTCGAACAGGCCGCGCAGTTGCCAGGTGCTGTTGTCGATGAAGGCCAGCATCACGCTTTGCAACGGCTCGTGGCTGGTGTCGGTTGGGGCGTGCTGCTGCAGCACTTCGCCGCTGCGGCTGTTTTCCAGCAGCCACAGCGGGTGGCCGCCGCCATCGAGGTGAGTGGTGAGTTCGCGGTAGTAGTCCGGTGACAGGCGCAGCAGCCAGTAGCCGCGGTCCTGTTCGGCGGCCTGGCGCAGCAGCAGGTACAAGGTTCGATTGTCGACCGAATTGGTAAAGAAGTACGGGCGCCCCTGGTTCAGCGTGAGCAGCTCGTCAAGCAACTGGCGGTCTGGGCTGCCTGGCAGGCTGTCACTGCGCAGCTGCCCGGCGCTGTCCAGCCAGGCCATGCTCTGCAGGGCGGGCAGGCGTTGGCGCAGGGTATCCAGCAGGCTGGGCAGGGCGGCAGGCGTCGGCGCATTGACGTAGGGCTGTACCACGTTCACGGCCTGCTGGGCCTTGAACGCCATGTTCAGGCTCAGGTGGTCGGCCAGCTCTGCGGTGGCGTCCAGGCTTTGTTTGCGCAGGTCGGCCTGGGTGTGGTTGAACTGGGCGAACAGCTGCCACAGCAGCAGGCCCAGCAGGATCAGGGCCAGCAGCGCCAGCGCACCCTTGATCGACCCGCGCAGGGTAGCGGCGGGCGCTTGTGGCGCGGAACGCAATGACGACGGATGAGTTAGGTTGGTCAAGCGTTGATCCTGCGATTGGGCTGGCGATGGCAGGGAAGGATCATGCACGGTGTGTGCCGGTACCTGGCTGGCGCAACGCGGTGGCGCACTATAAGGCCGGACACCTGAAACCGGCTAGCATGCCTAGGATTATGGCAAAGTGCCAGCCATGTTGACCGATGGTGCCTGCCGGGTGGTTCGGCAAGCCCCTGCAACCTGTGCGAGAATAGCGCCCGCTTCACATGACAACGCATCGGAGATGTTCGGTTTTGGTTACTCACTTTTCCTCCAATGGCCTCGATTCCGCCTGTGGGCGCAGCAGTCAGACCCTTGTCAGCACTGCCGTGACCGAGGACGTATCCTGCAAGTCTTGCCAGCGTTCGCTGAGCAAACCCGAGGCGGCCAACGCCGCCAAAAGCAAGGCCCCATCGCTGGCTGAACTGCGCAAGACCGCCAAGGCGGCAGCAGAGCCGGCAGTTGCAGTTGCTGCGGCCAACAAGCCGGCAGCCAAGGTGGTCAGCACGGCGCCTGCGGCCGCCAAACCCGCCAAGGTTGCCGAGCAGCAGCCTGCCCGCAGCGGTGGCTTCAGCGTGAAGTCTGCCTGGGCTGCGCGCCTGGCCGAGCAGGGTGACCGTTGTCGGTTGCCGCGTGGCAAGGCCCCACAGCGTCACGTCTGAGCTATTTTCGGCTGCTGTGCCGGCCCTTTCGCGGCTAAAGCCGAGAAGGGGCCAGCACAGGCAATACGTTTCTCCCAGGGATCACTCCGATCCCAGCCCACCATCGCCCCCTCCTATGCAACGCCGTGCGTTGGCGTAGAATGGTCGACTTTGTTCAACGACACCCAAACACACATCTCCCTGGCCAGCGCGCCGGGGCGATCGTCGATGTCTTTACCTATCTGATTAGAGGGCTTGGTTTTGGCTCAATACGTCTACACCATGCATCGGCTGAGCAAGGTCGTGCCGCCGAAGCGGGAAATTCTCAAGAACATTTCCCTGTCGTTCTTCCCGGGCGCCAAGATTGGCGTGCTCGGCCTGAACGGCGCCGGTAAATCGACCCTGCTGCGGATCATGGCGGGCGTCGACAAGGAATTCGACGGCGAAGCCCGTCCGATGCCCGACATCAACGTAGGCTACCTGCCGCAGGAACCGCAACTGGACCCTAACAAGTCC
Source organism: Pseudomonas sp. URIL14HWK12:I5 (assembly GCF_900176445.1). NCBI lineage: Bacteria > Pseudomonadati > Pseudomonadota > Gammaproteobacteria > Pseudomonadales > Pseudomonadaceae > Pseudomonas > Pseudomonas sp. URIL14HWK12:I5. The sequence goes on along the minus strand of NZ_FWXQ01000011.1, from coordinate 153,093 downwards.
GTTCGCGAAGTGGTCGAGGAAGCCGTCAGCGTGATCAAGGACGCCCAGGCGCGCCTGGACGAGGTCTACGCCGCCTACGCCGAACCGGATGCCGACTTCGACAAGCTGGCTGCCGAACAGGCCAAGCTGGAAGCCATTCTGCAAGCCGCCGATGGCCACAACCTGGAGCGCCAGCTGGACGTCGCCGCCGATGCTCTGCGCCTGCCAGCCTGGGATGCCCGCATCGAGCACCTGTCCGGTGGCGAGAAGCGCCGTGTGGCCCTGTGCCGCCTGCTGCTGTCGGCCCCCGACATGCTGCTGCTCGACGAACCCACCAACCACCTGGATGCCGATTCGGTGGCCTGGCTGGAGCGCTTCCTGCACGACTTCCCGGGCACCGTGGTTGCGATTACCCACGACCGTTACTTCCTCGACAACGTCGCCGGCTGGATCCTGGAACTGGACCGCGGCGCCGGCATCCCGTACGAAGGCAACTACTCGGGCTGGCTGGAAGCCAAGTCGGACCGTCTGGCGCAGGAATCCAAGCAGCAGAGCGCCCACGAAAAGGCCATGAAAGAGGAACTGGAGTGGGTGCGCAAAGGCGCCAAGGCTCGCCAGTCCAAATCCAAGGCCCGTCTGCAGCGCTTTGAAGAAATGCAGTCGCAGGAATTTCAGAAGCGCAGCGAAACCAACGAGATCTACATCCCGGCTGGCCCGCGCCTGGGCGACAAGGTCATCGAGTTCAAGAACGTCACCAAAGGCTACGGCGACCGCGTGCTGATCGACAACCTGTCGTTCGCCATGCCAAAAGGCGCTATCGTCGGCGTTATCGGTGGTAACGGTGCCGGTAAGTCGACCCTGTTCCGCATGCTGATGGGCAAGGAACAGCCGGACTCGGGCAGCATCGAGATCGGTGAAACCGTGCAACTGGCCTGCGTGGACCAGAGCCGCGAAGACCTGGACGGCGCCAAGACCGTGTTCCAGCAGATTTCCGACGGTTCCGACATGATCCGCATCGGCAACTACGAGATCCCGTCGCGTACCTACGTTGGCCGCTTCAACTTCAAGGGGGGCGACCAGCAGAAGTTCGTCAAGGACCTGTCCGGTGGTGAGCGTGGCCGCCTGCACCTGGCTCTGACCCTGAAGGAGGGCGGCAACGTCCTGCTGCTCGACGAACCGTCCAACGACCTGGACGTTGAAACCCTGCGTTCGCTGGAAGAAGCCCTGCTGGACTTCCCGGGCGCCGCGATCGTGATTTCCCACGACCGTTGGTTCCTGGACCGTGTGGCTACCCACATCCTGGCGTACGAAGACGACTCGAACGTGGTGTTCTTCGAGGGTAACTACACCGAGTACGAAGCCGACCGCAAAAAGCGCCTGGGCGATGCTGCTGCCCAGCCGCACCGTGTACGGCACAAAAAACTGGCCCAGTAAGCCGGTTTGAGATGCACAAGGATGGGGCTCTACGGAGCCCCATTTTTGTGCCTTGGTGAACCTTGAAAACGGCTGTATCGGCAGGTATTTTGTATACACTTACATAAAACGCACCAAATAATTTCAAAAAAACGACATCGCGCCCTATTCCAGTGCGATTGCTTCTTGGTACATTCCTGAAAAAACCAATAAGTCCAAAACCTTCGGTGAGATGTCTACCATGATCGAATCTGTCGACAATTTCCTTGCACGCCTGCAACAGCGTGACCCAGGCCAACCCGAGTTCCACCAGGCGGTGGAAGAGGTGCTGCGCACCCTGTGGCCATTCCTTGAAGCCAATCCACATTACCTGCAATCCGGCATCCTCGAACGTATGGTCGAGCCGGAGCGTGCTGTGCTGTTCCGCGTTTCCTGGGTCGATGACCAGGGCAAGGTGCAGGTCAACCGCGGCTACCGCATCCAGATGAGCAGCGCCATCGGCCCGTACAAGGGCGGCCTGCGCTTCCACCCGTCGGTGAACCTCAGCGTGCTGAAGTTCCTGGCCTTCGAGCAGGTGTTCAAGAACTCGCTGACCTCGCTGCCCATGGGTGGCGGCAAAGGTGGCTCGGACTTCGACCCGAAAGGCAAGAGCGACGCCGAAGTGATGCGCTTCTGCCAGGCGTTCATGAGCGAGCTGTACCGCCACATCGGTGCTGACTGCGACGTACCGGCCGGTGACATCGGCGTGGGTGCCCGCGAAATCGGCTTCATGTTTGGCCAGTACAAGCGCCTGGCCAACCAGTTCACCTCGGTGCTGACCGGCAAGGGCATGACCTACGGCGGCAGCCTGATCCGCCCCGAAGCCACCGGTTATGGCTGCGTGTACTTCGCTGAAGAAATGCTCAAGCGCCAGGACAAGCGTATCGATGGCTGCCGCGTGGCGATTTCCGGCTCGGGCAACGTGGCCCAGTATGCGGCGCGCAAAGTCATGGACCTGGGCGGCAAGGTGATCTCGCTGTCCGACTCCGAAGGCACCCTGTACGCCGAAGCTGGCCTGACCGACGCCCAGTGGGATGCGGTGATGGAACTGAAAAACCTCAAGCGTGGCCGCATCAGCGAGCTGGCCGGGCAGTTCGGCCTGGAGTTCCGCAAGGGCCAGACTCCGTGGAGCCTGCCGTGCGACATCGCCCTGCCGTGCGCCACGCAGAATGAACTGGGCGCCGAAGACGCCCGCACCCTGCTGCGCAACGGCTGCATCTGCGTGGCCGAAGGCGCCAACATGCCGACCACCCTTGAGGCTGTGGATATCTTCCTGGACGCAGGCATTCTGTACGCCCCGGGCAAGGCCTCCAACGCCGGCGGCGTGGCCGTGTCGGGCCTGGAAATGTCGCAGAACGCCATGCGCCTGCTGTGGACTGCCGGTGAAGTGGACAGCAAGCTGCACAACATCATGCAGTCGATTCACCATGCGTGCGTGCACTACGGTGAAGAGACGGATGGCCGTATCAACTACGTCAAAGGTGCGAATATCGCAGGCTTCGTGAAAGTGGCCGATGCGATGCTGGCTCAAGGCGTGGTCTGATTCGAGATCACCTGGGGCCGCAACACGGCCCCAGGTTTTTCAACCACCAATCTCGATAATCTCGATTTCCTGATCCCCCACCGGCCGCCGCCAAACCACCTCATCCCCAGGCCCTGCGCCCAGCAACGCCCGCCCCAACGGTGAGCCCCAATTAATCAAGCCCCGGCCGGCATCCGCTTCATCCTCGCCCACCAGCTGCACCACCTGCTCCTGATCCTGGGCATCCACAAACCGCACCCGGCTACCAATCTGCACCTTGCTGCGTGAAGTCGCTGCCGGCACCACCTGGGCACTCTGCACCCGCGCAGTGAAATAACGCAGGTCCCGCTCGGTCTCGGCCATGCGCTGTTTGTCGGCACGCTCACCCTGCGCCTGCAGTTCGCTGCGCAGGGCATTCAGTTCGGCCAGGCGCGCCTGTAAAAGGCGCAGGCCGTTGGCAGTGACGTAGTTGGGTTGTTCGCTGACGCGGCGCTCGACGGGCGGGTCGGCCTGGTCGGCAGCCTGGTCTTCGTTGACGAATGCTCGGCTCATGCTGGGCCTCCTTGTGCTGAAGACCAGCATGGCAGGCCGCAGGTTTCAAGGGATGTCCGTTTGCGACTCAGTTGTGGCGATAGGCGCGTGCCGCGTCGCGGTCTTTTTCCTGCTCCCAGTCGCGGTCGCGCTGGTCCCAGAAACGCTCATGGTACTCGCGCTGTTCTTCGCTGTTCTGCATGGCGTGGCACTGGCGAAAGCCGTCGTCCCAGCCGGTTTCATACTGACGTTCGTGCAGGTAGCGCGGCACGTCCTTGCGGAAGTTGCCCACCATCAGCCCGGCGGCCTGGCGGCCGCTGCTGCAGCCGTCCTGAAAGCCATCGGCGTAGGCAGGCGGATAACCACGGTTGACCATCTGCTCGTGGGTGGTTTCGCAACCTGACAGCAACAACGCCATGCACACGCCGAACCAGTACCGCGACATAACCACCCAGCCCTCCAATTGATAATGGAAAGTCTAGGTGGCGATTTGTCGGGGAGCTGTCAAAACGGTGTCAAAGAGTCGATTGGGTCACTAGTAGTGATACCACTTCAGCTCCAGCATCACCTCATTCTGCGCCGTCGCCAGGTGGCTGAACGCGCGCGATGCACTTAACCGCACGCCCAAATTCTGGCTGATCTCCCACTGCTGGTTCAGGCTCACACTGCGCCGTACTTCACCATTGGTGAAGTAGTCGCCCTTGGCCTCCAGTGTCATGTTGCCCAGCCCGTTGCGCCACAGCAGGCCGCCATTGAACCCCGCCGCAGGGGCGATGAACTGGGAAAAATCGTTGTGATGCTCGACCCGCACGGTCCCCAGGGCAAAGCCCAGCAACCCGTCGGCCAACTGCCAGGTACCCCCGGCGCCACCATTCACATGGCTGACCAGCACTTCGTCATCGTGCTTGCCGGGTACGCGCTCCAGCCCGCCAGCCACTTGCCATGACCAGGGCTTGAGCAAGGCGTTGCGCGGCGTCAGCGAGCGGATGGTGGCCAGGTCAAGGCGCTGCACTTGCCAGTCGTTGCCTTCGTACTGGCGCACTTTCAACTGCAGGATCTCGATTTGGGCACCCAGCGGGAAACCGTAGGCGTTGTCGTTGAGGTCGTGATAGGCCATGCGCAGCCCATACTCGGCGTAGGCGCGGTCTTCACGGGTGCCCACTCCCAGCTGCCAGGTGCGTGAATCGTGGCCATCCTCGGGTAAGCCGGGGCGTTCGATCTGCAAGGGTGGCGGCGGGTTGCTGTTGATCGCCCGCAGCAGCTCGAAGCTGCGCTTCGCCTGCCCAGGGTCGCGCTCCTGGCCATTGGCCCGGTAACGCTCCAGGCGGTACGCGGCGTCTTGCACGAGCGCTTGCCGTTCGCGGGGCAGGGCCTTGAATTCGGGGCTCTGCAATTGTGCGGTGTCGGCACTCACGGCCAGCACCTGCTGCTTTTCGTCGTGGTCCAGTGGCTCGGCGCGGGCCAGCAATTCACGTTCGCGAGAAGGGCGGTATGTCTCGCTGGCGACCAGGCCGGACTGCTTCACGGCCTTCACAGTATCGGTCGGGATGGCGGTCAACGGGAACTGCGAGGTCAGGTCCAGGCTCGGTCGGGCCACTTGCAGCAGCTCCAGCAGGCGGTACGAGCAGTTTTCGTCGAAGAAGAAGTAGTCGAACTGGATCTGCTTCAACTCCCACACATGTTCGACCATGCGCCCGGTTTCTTCGGGGGTGAGGTCCAGCTGGTACTCCCACAGGTCGCGGTTTTCCAGGCTGCGGTATTCGGACAGTTTCTCCTGGTAGGGCATTAGCGCGAACAGCCCCGGGTAGCCGCCCATCAGGCCCTTCCAGGCGTACAGGATGCTGTTGTCGCTACCTTCGATGTAGGCACCGAAGTTGATCGCATAGCTCAGCAGCGTGGTGTCGTCGCTGCGGGTGTTGGACTGGTCGATGCGCAGCAGGGTGTGGCCGAACATGGACGATGGGCTGTTCAGGTAGGCCGCCGGGAAAATCAACGCGGCGCTGTGCGGGTCGATCGACTGGTACCAGGTCTTGAATTCCTGGCAATCCGGTTGCGGCAGGCCCTGCAGGCCAAGCTGTTCACGTAGCCAGCGGGTGCGTGCTGGGAATACACACTGGGCATGCTTGTCGCCGAGGCTGGCCGGGGCATACAGCGCCTCGACCGTGGCTTGCAGCTCCTGGTCGGGGTGGTGTGCACCGTCCTTGGCGAGGAAGAACGCATCGTCGTCCACATAGCTGCGCCAGCCCCCGAGCTTGGCGGTTTCGTAATGGCCCAGGGCAATCCAGTAAGGGGTGTTGGCCAGTTGCTGGAGACGGCCTTGATCCAGTACGGGCGCGGCATGAACAGGGGCGCAGGCACACAGCGCCAGGGCAGCGAGGCGTTTGAGCATATCGGGCAACTACTTCTTGACGATGCCGAAAAAGGCGAAACCCGCCCCGGGTGGGGCGGGAGCAGCAGGGCTTAGGCCTCGGTAGCGTATTTGGCCAGGCGTGGGTCGTTCTTCAGAACGGCCAGGGTGTTGCTGTGGACAGTTTCAGCCGTGACGTCGGCGCTGGTGAAAATCTGGTTGAAGTGCTGGTGGGCGACCGACTGGAAGTAGCTGCGGTCTTCCGGGGCCACACCGAGGACCACGGCATAGGTGGTCAGTGCTTCGCCCTGGCCCATGGCCATGTCTTCGGAAAGCTCGTTCATCATGCCGTTCATGGCGAACCACGACTTGCCGCCGTAGGTCAGCGAGGCTTTGGTGGAGCAGCCGTTGGTGCCGGAGGTCATGCCGAAGGTGGCGTTACCGGAGGTGCCGTTGGTGGTGGAGGCCAGGAAGTGTGCCGGCGTGCCGCGCTGGCCTTCGAACAGCATGTTGCCCCAACCGCAGTTCGGGCCGCCTGGCGCTTCGGCCATGGCGTTCAGCGAGACCACGGTGAACAGAGTACCCAGAAGAATCCGTTTCATAGCATTTGTTCTCTTTGTCTTAACCAAGGGTCAGGGTTTCTGGCAACTCGGTTGCCAGGTCGGGAAAGCATTTCACCCACCCGCGCAGCTTGGAGTTTAGGCACGATCTAAAGGTTGCGTTGTTGATTGCGAAAAATTTGCTGTCACATGACGTGCATGGGCTGCGACATAAAGTCCCGCAGAGCCTTGCAAGGCGCGCGCAGGCAGCGCCAGAATGCTGCGTATCTGCCCCGCCGAAGTAAGGAAACCCAATGCCCGATCCTGTCGCTGCGCGCCTGCGTCTCGCGCCTGAAGCCCTGACCCGGCGTTTCTCACCCGAGCAGTTTGCCTTTACCAATACCGACGATCTGGAGCCGTTTCGCGGAGTCCTGGGCCAGGAGCGTGCTGTCGAGGCCCTGCAGTTTGGTGTGGCCATGCCACGCCCCGGTTACAACGTGTACGTCATGGGCGAGCCGGGTACCGGCCGCTTCTCGTTCGTCAAGCGCTACCTCAAGGCCGAGGGCAAGCGCCAGCAGACCCCGGCTGACTGGGTCTACGTCAACCACTTCGACGACACCCGTGAACCGCGTGCGCTGGAATTGCCATCCGGCAGCGCCGGAGCGTTCATCGCCGACATGGGCGGGCTGATCGACAACCTGCTGGCGACCTTTCCGGCCGTGTTCGAACACCCGTCGTATCAGCAGAAGAAGGGCGCCATCGACCGTGCCTTCAACCAGCGTTATGACCGCGCCCTGGATGTGATCGAGCGCGCCTCGCTGGAAAAGGACGTAGCGTTGTACCGCGATGCCAGCAACGTTGCCTTCACCCCGATGGCAGACGGCAAGGCGCTGGATGAAGCCGAGTTCGCCCAGTTGCCGGAAGACGTGCGCGAACAGTTCCATGAGGACATTGCCCAGCTCGAAGAGCAGTTGAACGAAGAGCTGGCCAGCCTGCCGCAATGGAAGCGTGAGTCGAACAACCAGCTGCGCCAGCTGAATGAAGAAACCATTACCCTGGCCTTGCAACCGTTGCTGGCGCCGTTGTCGGAAAAGTATGCCGAGAACGCCGCAGTGTGCGCCTACCTGCAGTCGGTGCAACTGAACCTGCTGCGCACCGTAGTCGAGCAATTGGTCGACGACAGCAAGACCGACGCTGCCGCGCGCAAGCTGCTCGAAGAGCAGTACGCCCCCAACCTGGTGGTCGGCCACCATGCTGCCGGTGGTGCGCCGGTCGTGTTCGAGCCGCACCCGACCTACGACAACTTGTTTGGCCGTATCGAATACAGCACCGACCAAGGCGCGCTGTACACCTCGTATCGCCAACTGCGCCCGGGCGCGTTGCACCGTGCCAACGGCGGTTTCCTGATTCTCGAAGCCGAGAAGATGCTGGGCGAGCCGTTCGTCTGGGATGCGCTCAAGCGTTCCTTGCAGTCGCGCAAGCTGAAGATGGAATCACCGATCGGTGAGCTGGGCCGTGTTGCCACTGTCAGCCTGCAGCCGCAGATGATTCCGCTCAACGTCAAGCTGGTGATTATCGGTTCGCGCCAGCTGTACTACGCCTTGCAGGACCACGACTCGGACTTCCAGGAGATGTTCCGGGTGTTGGTGGACTTCGACGAAGACATGCCCATGGTCGACGAGAACCTGGAGCAATTCGCCCAGCTGTTGCGTACCCGCACCAACGAAGAGGGCATGGCGCCGTTGACCAGTGACGCGGTCGCGCGCCTGGCGACCTACAGCGCCCGCCTGGCAGAGAACCAGTCGCGCCTGTCGGCACGCATCGGTGACCTGTTCCAACTGGTCAGCGAAGCCGACTTCATCCGCCAGTTGGCCAGTGACGAAATGACCGACGCCGGGCACATCGAACGTGCGCTGAAGGCCAAGGCCACCCGCACCGGGCGTGTGTCGCAGCGGGTGCTGGACGACATGCTTGCCGGCATCATCCTGATCGACACCGAGGGCGCGGCCATTGGCAAGTGCAACGGCCTGACCGTGCTGGAAGTGGGCGACTCGGCGTTCGGTATGCCGGCGCGCATCTCGGCCACCGTGTACCCGGGCGGCAGCGGCATCGTCGACATCGAGCGCGAGGTCAACCTGGGTCAGCCGATTCACTCCAAGGGGGTGATGATCCTGACCGGTTACCTGGGTAGCCGCTATGCCCAGGAGTTCCCGCTGGCGATTTCCGCGAGCATCGCGCTGGAGCAGTCGTACGGCTATGTGGACGGTGACAGCGCCTCGCTGGGCGAAGCCTGCACGCTGATTTCGGCCTTGTCGCGCACGCCGCTCAAGCAGTGCTTCGCCATCACCGGCTCTATCAACCAGTTTGGTGAAGTGCAGGCAGTGGGTGGGGTGAACGAGAAGATCGAGGGCTTCTTCCGCCTTTGCGAGGCCCGTGGCCTGACCGGTGAGCAGGGGGTGATCATCCCGCGTGCCAACGTTGCCACCCTGATGCTTGACGAGCGCGTGCTTCAGGCGGTGGAGAACGGCATGTTCCACGTCTACGCGGTCAGCCAGGCCGATGAGGCGCTGAGCCTGCTGGTAGGCGAGGAGGCCGGAGTGCTCGATGACAACGGCCAGTTCACCGAGGGCAGCGTCAATGCCCGGGTGGTGGAACGCCTGCGCGAAATCGCCGAAATGATCAGCGAGGAAGAAATCGAGAAGGCAGAAAAGGAACGCCTGGAAGAGGTGATTGCCCAGGCCAAACCGGCCTGAGTCAATAAACCGGCGCTAGCGGCGATGTGCTACCGTTCAGCGCCGGTTTTCCATCTTTCTGTACGGTTCTTCTATGCTGGAACTTAAGGACGGTACAGCGTTCAGGATGGAAACAGCCTGAGGTACAGGCTGAACAAGGCTCTTTGGAGGGGACGCGGCCATGCGCAACCTCAGCCTCACACGCCAGTGCCTGGGCCTGGTGACCCGCATCGAATGCAGTATCCGCCCACTGGCTGGGGACAACGGCATGTGGACGCTGCTGTTTGCCGCCGGCATGGCCGGTGAACAACCCTCTGCGATCAAGGCTCAAGGGCCTTTCCATGGGCCGCTTGTGGCCGAATCGGTGCTCAATGCCATTGTCGACAGCCTGACCTTGCACGGGTACCAGGTGGCCGAGGACCCGCAGATCTGGTGCCTGCACCTGCAGGCGCAGTTGCGCAAGATCAATGGCGAGCGGTGCCGGAACCTGGGGGATTACCAGTTTCATCCTGAGACTTGATTGAGCCTGGGGCCGCTTTGCGGCCCCAGGCTTTTGCTGTTACAGGTGGCTGGCTATACTCGCCGTCGTTTTTTAGTCACCTGATGAGTCCTGAACTTCATGGAACGTATCCTCGAAAATGCGATGTATGCCTCGCGCTGGCTGCTCGCACCCATCTACTTCGGCCTGTCCCTCGGCCTGCTGGCCCTGGCGCTGAAATTCTTCCAGGAAGTGGTCCACGTCCTGCCCAACGTTTTCGCCCTGAGCGAAGCCGACCTGATCCTGGTGATCCTGTCGCTGATCGACATGTCGCTGGTGGGCGGCCTGCTGGTGATGGTGATGATTTCCGGCTACGAGAACTTCGTTTCGCAACTGGATATCGACGAGAGCAAAGAGAAGCTCAACTGGCTGGGCAAGATGGACTCTTCGTCGCTGAAGATGAAGGTTGCTGCTTCGATCGTGGCGATTTCATCCATTCACCTGCTGCGGGTGTTCATGGATGCGCAGAACATCTCCACCGATTACCTGATGTGGTACGTGATTATCCACATGACCTTCGTGGTGTCGGCGTTCTGCATGGGCTACCTGGACAAGCTGACCAAGCACTGAGCCAGATAGCTGTTGGCGCCGCCCGTCCGTTGCAAAACGGACGGGCGGTGTTGTTTCTGGCTTGTGCTTTCAGCCGACCTGTACAAAAAATGAGCTCTCATGCGTGGTTCCCGTCGCGAGGTGCTCTCATGAACCTGCATCAGCTCAATACCGAGGCCAGGGCTGGCCATGTCGATGAACTGAACCTGATCGCCATCGAAGGCGGTGACTACCTGCTCGAGGCCCGGGTCAAAGGCCGTGCCCACCCCTTGTCCGACACCCGTGGTGAGCGCTTGCGTGTGCACTCGGTGGAGGATGCGCGCAAGTTGCTGCAAACCATCCCCATGGTTTCGATGAACCTGGTGCACTGGTCGGTGCAAGATGAAATGTGCGGCATGGGCACGCACCCGGAAGAAGACCTGAAGGTGCCGATTTCCCAGCGTTCGGCCTGGTAGCTGCTCGCAGCGCCCCAGTGTGCTAGGCTGCTCGCCCTTTTCATCAAGGGCGCGGCTGCACTGCGCCCTGCAGTGGAGCACGACAATGTCCGAACTCAACCTGTCCACCGACGAAACCCGCGTCAGCTACGGCATCGGCCGTCAGCTGGGCGGCCAGCTGCGCGACAACCCGCCACCAGGTGTCAGCCTGGAGGCCATCCTGGCCGGCCTGACCGATGCCTTCAATGGCGCCGACAGCCGCGTCAGCGAAGCCGACCTGTCGGCCAGCTTCAAGGTCATCCGTGACGTGATGCAAGCCGAAGCCGCAGCCAAGGCCGAAGCCGCTGCTGCTGCTGGCAAAGAATTCCTGGTCGAGAACGCCAAGCGTGAAGGCATCACCACCCTGGCGTCGGGCCTGCAGTTCGAAGTGCTGACCGCCGGTGAAGGCGCCAAGCCGACCCGCGAAGACAACGTGCGCACGCACTACCACGGCACCCTGATCGACGGCACTGTGTTCGACAGCTCCTACGACCGTGGTCAGCCGGCTGAATTCCCGGTAGGCGGCGTGATCGCGGGCTGGACCGAAGCCCTGCAGCTGATGAACGCAGGCAGCAAATGGCGCCTGTACGTGCCGAGCGAGCTGGCTTACGGCGCCCAAGGCGTTGGCAGCATCCCGCCGCACAGCGTGCTGGTGTTCGACGTCGAGCTGCTCGACGTTCTGTAATGCCTCGGGGCCGCTTTGCGGCCCATTCGCGGCACAAGGCCGCTCCTACAGGGGTATGCATTTTCCCATGAATATGCGTACCCCTGTAGGAGCGGCCTTGCGCCGCGAACGAGGGCGAAGCCCTCGCCAGACCTGTCAGTTCCAATCCGTTCCCGCCGGGCGCAACGCCCGCGCATAGCAGAACAGAAACAGATTCCGCACCAGCTCCTTGAGCACCCCCGGTTCACTCGAATTCAGCCCGCTCATGTCCAGGTCTCCCTGGTCACGCAGCTCGTCGAGTGCTTCCTCTTCAAGCACCGCGCACACTTCGCCGGTTTCCCGATGAAGAATGCGCAGGTAGGGGTGAGGGCGGTCCAGCCAGGCGTCGATCAGATAAGTCATGGCTATTCTCCTTGGATAGCAGTCCCAATGAGAATAATTCTTATTATCTAAATAGCAAGCGCCAATTGGCAGTTTTTGTGTAATCAGACTTTGCGCACGAACTCGGACTTCAGCTTCATGGCGCCGATGCCGTCGATTTTGCAGTCGATGTCGTGGTCGCCGTCGCACAGGCGGATGTTCTTGACCTTGGAGCCGACCTTGACCACCAGGGACGAGCCCTTGACCTTGAGGTCCTTGATCACGGTGACGGTGTCGCCGTCCTGCAGGATGTTGCCGACCGAATCCTTTTTCACCACCTCGTCGCTGGCCGCCTCGGTATCGCCGCTGGCCGACCATTCGTGGGCGCATTCAGGGCAGATCAGCTGAGTGCCATCCTCATAGGTGTATTCGGAGTTGCATTTAGGGCAGGGTGGCAGAGTGCTCACTTCGGTTCCTCAAACAAACAGACGGGCGGTTAAAGGCCTGCATTGTAAAAGGTATTTTTCCAGAAGGGATTATGTCCGGACAAAAGCACCGCGGGCAAACACGCTCCTACAGTCGCAAATCCTGTAGAAGCGGGTTTGCCCGCGAATGAAGACGGCTCGGTCTATCAGTGAGTACGCGCGACCGCAAACTCGCTCAATTCAACAAGCGCATCCCGATACTCGCTGGCCGGCAGCACTTCGAGGCACTCGATGGCACGCTTCACGTAATCACGGGCCAGCTCTGCGGTGTACTTAAGCGCCCCCGATTCCTCCACGGCCACGCGAATCTGCTCAAGGTCCTCCAGGCCACCTTTCTGGATCGCCTGGCGCACCAGTGCAGCCTGTTCGGCAGTGCCTTCGCGCATGGTGTAGATCAGCGGCAGGGTAGGCTTGCCTTCAGCCAGGTCGTCACCCACGTTCTTGCCCAGGGTTTGCGAGTCGCCTTTATAGTCCAGCAGGTCGTCGACCAGCTGGAAGGCCACACCCAGGTGGTCACCGAAGGTGCGCAGGGCTTCGCGTTGTTCGTCTGTCGCTTCGGCCAGCGCGGCAGCGCTGTGGGTCGAGGCTTCGAAGAGCATCGCGGTCTTGCCGCGGATGACTTCCATGTAGACTTCTTCGGTGGTGCTGGCATCGCGTACTCGCGACAGCTGCAGCACCTCACCCTCGGCAATCACGCGGGTGGCCTTGGACAGGATCTGCATGACCGGCATCGAGCCAAGCTCGACCATCATTTCGAACGAGCGCGAATAAAGGAAGTCGCCCACCAGCACGCTTGGCGCGTTACCCCACAGGGCATTGGCGGTGGAGCGGCCGCGGCGCATGCCGGACATGTCGACCACGTCGTCGTGCAGCAAGGTGGCGGTGTGCAGGAACTCGATGGTGGCGGCCAGCAGGCGCAGGTCGTCGCCTTCGCGGCCCAGGGCTTTGCCGCACAGCAGCACCAGCAGGGGGCGCAGGCGCTTGCCACCGGCGGACGTGATATAGTCGCCGATCTTCGATACCAGCGGCACGCGCGAGGTCAGCTGCTTCTTGATGATCTCGTCGACGGCGCTGAAATCATCAGCCACCGCACGGTAGAAGGTTTGGGGTTGCATCGGCTGCTCCAGTGAGGTTGCGCGGCATGCTAGGTCGCAGGTCCCGGTGTGTCAAGGCGCGGTGCCAGCTGGCCGGGGGCGGCACTTGCAAGCAAAACCTGGGTTGCGTACAATCGCGCACCCTAACTTCCTGGGCAGCACCTGCCTTACGCAATTGCACCGGGCCGTTCCAGCCCCATGCAGCCATGCCAGCCAATACTCATCATATAAAGCGCTGGGTGAGCAGGATTATCGGAGAAATACCATGTCTTACGCAGTAATCGTTACCGGCGGCAAGCAGTACAAAGTCGCTGAAGGTGAATTCCTCAAGATCGAAAAACTGGAAGTCGCCACTGGCGAATCCGTGACCTTCGATCGCGTTCTGCTGGTCGCCAACGGTGAAGAAGTCACCATCGGTGCTCCAGTTGTTGCTGGCGCTAAAGTAGTGGCCGAAGTCGTTTCGCAAGGCCGCCACGACAAGGTTCGCATCATCAAGTTCCGTCGTCGTAAGCACCACATGAAGCGTATGGGCCACCGCCAGTGGTTCACCGAGATCAAAATCACCGGCATCCAGGCTTAATCCCCTAGATCCCCTGAATTTATTTGGAGAATTGAACCATGGCTCACAAGAAGGCTGGTGGTAGTACTCGTAACGGTCGCGACTCAGAATCTAAACGCCTTGGCGTGAAGATGTATGGCGGCCAGGTTATCAAGCCAGGCAACATCATCGTCCGTCAGCGCGGCACTGAATTCCACGCTGGCTACGGCGTTGGCATGGGCAAGGACCACACCTTGTTCGCCAAGATCGAAGGCGTGATCAAGTTCGAGAAAAAAGGCGAGTTCATGCGCCGTTACGTGAGCATCGTCGCCGCTTAATCGCGACGTCGCTCCAGAAGCCCCGTCATGCGACGGGGCTTTTTCGTTTGTGGTGAGCCTCTTGCAAAGCTGTTTGTCTGGGTTGCCGGCGTTGGTTTCTACGGTCGTACGGGGCCGCCGCGCTCATTTTTGCAAGAGCCTCATGTTTTTGAGTCATTCAGCTCGTCTGCCGACGAGAGGCGGTTTTAATGAAGTTTGTTGACGAAGTATCCATTCGGGTCAAGGCCGGTGACGGCGGCAACGGTTGCATGAGCTTCCGTCGCGAAAAATTCATCGAGAACGGTGGCCCCAACGGCGGTGACGGTGGCGACGGCGGCTCGGTGTACATGGTCGCCGACGAAAACCTCAACACCCTGGTCGACTATCGCTACACCCGTCACCACGAGGCCCAGCGCGGCGCCAACGGCGGTAGCACCGACTGCACCGGCAAGAAAGGCGAGGACCTGTTCCTGCGTGTGCCGGTCGGCACCACCGTGATCGACGCTTCCACCCAGGAAGTGATCGGTGACCTGGTGACCCCGGGCCAGAAGCTGATGGTCGCCCAAGGCGGCTGGCACGGCTTGGGCAACACCCGTTTCAAGTCCAGCACCAACCGTGCACCGCGCCAGACCACCCCGGGCAAACCAGGTGACCAGCGCGACCTGAAGATGGAAATGAAAGTGCTGGCCGACGTTGGCCTGCTGGGCCTGCCGAACGCCGGCAAGAGCACCTTCATTCGCTCGGTTTCCGCAGCCAAGCCGAAAGTGGCTGACTACCCGTTCACCACCCTGGTACCGAACCTGGGTGTGGTCAGCGTCGACCGTTGGAAGAGCTTCGTCATCGCCGACATCCCCGGCCTGATCGAAGGCGCCTCCGAGGGGGCCGGCCTGGGTATCCGCTTCCTCAAGCACCTGGCGCGTACCCGCGTGTTGCTGCACCTGGTCGACATGGCGCCGCTGGACGAAAGCAGCCCGGCCGATGCCGCCGAAGTGATCGTCAACGAGCTGACCCGCTTCAGCCCGTCGCTGGCCGAGCGTGAGCGCTGGCTGGTGCTGAACAAGGCCGACATGGTCATGGAAGACGAGCGCGATGCGCGCGTTCAGGAAGTGGTCGAGCGCCTGCAATGGGAAGGCCCGGTCTACGTGATTTCGGCCATCTCCAAGCAGGGCACCGAAAAGCTCAGCCACGACCTGATGCGCTACCTCGAAGACCGCGCCGACCGCCTGGCCAACGACCCGGCCTACGCCGAAGAACTGGCCGACCTCGACCAGCGTATCGAAGACGAAGCCCGTGCCCAGCTGCAGGCCCTGGACGACGCGCGTACCCTGCGCCGTACCGGCGTCAAGAGCGTGCACGACATCGGCGACGATGACGGTTGGGACGATGATTTCGAGGACGACGAAGACGGCCCGGAAATCATTTACGTGCGCGACTGATCGGTTGCAGTACACTAAACGCCGCTCTCTGGAGCGGCGTTTTTGTATCCACGGTATCTACAGATTCGACATAGGTTGGAAGAAGATGCGAAGCAAGGTGACGGGCGCCAAGCGCTGGGTCGTGAAGATTGGCAGTGCTCTGCTGACCGCCGATGGCAAAGGCCTCGACCGCGGCGCCATGGCCGTTTGGGTCGAGCAGATGGTCGCGCTGCGTGAGGCGGGCGTGGAGTTGGTACTGGTGTCCTCCGGGGCCGTGGCTGCCGGCATGAGCCAGCTGGGCTGGACCACGCGACCGAGCGCGATGAACGAGTTGCAGGCGGCTGCCTCGCTCGGCCAGATGCGCCTGGTGCAGGCGTGGGAGTCGAGCTTCGGCGAGCACGGCAAGCACACCGCCCAGATCCTGCTGACCCATGACGACCTGTCCGACCGCAAGCGTTACCTGAACGCCCGCAGCACCCTGCGCACACTGGTCGACCTGGGCGTGGTGCCGGTGATCAACGAAAACGACACCGTGGTCACCGACGAGATCCGTTTCGGCGACAACGACACCTTGGCGGCGCTGGTGGCCAACCTGGTCGAGGCCGACCTGCTGGTGATCCTCACCGACCGCGATGGCATGTTCGACGCCGACCCGCGCAACAACCCCGAAGCCCAGCTGATTTACGAAGCCCGCGCCGACGACCCGTCGCTGGACGCCGTGGCCGGTGGCACCGGTGGTGCCCTGGGCCGTGGCGGCATGCAGACCAAGCTGCGCGCTGCGCGCCTGGCTGCCCGTTCCGGTGCCCACACCATCATCATCGGTGGCCGCATCGAGCGCGTGCTGGACCGCCTCAAGGCGGGTGAGCGCCTGGGTACCTTGCTGTCGCCCGAGCGCGGCATGCTCGCTGCGCGTAAACAGTGGCTGGCAGGTCACCTGCAAACCCGTGGGACGTTGGTGCTGGATGCCGGTGCCGTGCAGGCGCTGCGCCAGGCCAACAAGAGCTTGCTGCCGGTTGGCGTGAAGACCGTGCAGGGCAGTTTCCGCCGTGGCGAGATGGTGGTGTGCGTCGGCCCGGACGGTCTGGAGGTGGCGCGCGGGTTGGCCAACTACAGCGCCCTGGAAGCGCAGAAGATCATTGGCCAACCGTCCGATGCCATCGAAAGCCTGCTGGGCTACAGCGCCGAGCCGGAGCTGGTGCACCGCGACAACCTGGTGCTGGTATGAGCCTGTTCAAGCGGGTGATCGGAGTGGCAGTGCTGGTGCTGCCAATGCTGGCCGGGGCCGAGGAAATCGGCCAGGTGTCCACCGTGTTCAAGTTCCTCGGGCCGAATGACCGCATCGTGGTCGAGGCGTTCGACGACCCCAAGGTCGAGGGCGTGACCTGCTACCTGTCGCGGGCCAAGACAGGCGGTGTGAAGGGTGGGTTGGGGCTGGCCGAGGACCGGGCGGAGGCATCGATTGCCTGCCGTCAGGTCGGGCCGATCAACTTCAAGGGTGAGTTGAAGGACGGCGAGGAGGTGTTCAAGGAGCGCACCTCGCTGGTGTTCAAGACCATGCAGGTGGTGCGCTTCCTGGACAAGAAGCGCAATACGCTGGTGTACCTGGTGTACAGCGACCGCATGATCGAAGGCAGCCCGCAGAATGCGGTGACCGCGATACCGATCTTGCCTTGGGCGCATTGATAACCTTGCAGATCGCCGGGAGGCCTTCGGCCTCCTATCGCGACCAGCGGTCGCTCCTACGGGAGATTGCGATACCCCTGTAGAAGCGATCGCAGGTCGCGATGGGCCGCAAAGCGGCCCTGGTTACCTCAGGCCAACTCTTCGGCCTGATCCTCACGCACAATCGCCTTAACCTCATCCAGCCGGCTGATGAACTTCCAGTCCGCCTCGTCGATGTAGATGCCATTCGGCCCGCTACCGCCTTCCAGGTCGATCGCCACACGCGCCGATACCTGAGGCTTCACACTCGCCAGAATCGGCACGAAGCCCAGCTGCTGGCTGGTCTCCAGCAGTGCTGCCTGGTTGCGTTCGTCGATGTCTGCTGCCTCATCCAGGTAGTACGGCAGGCGAATGCGCCCGGCCAGGTCACGGTCCATCAAGTGCAGCAACAGGTACATGTTGGTCAGCGCCTTGATGGTCATGGTGGTGCCGTTGGACGCCGCGCCGTCGATGTCGGCGTGGATGACCGGTTGGCCGTTGACCTTGGTGATCTCGAACGCCAGCTCGAACAGGTCCTTCAGGCCCAGCTGGTTGTGGTTGGCCGCCACCAGCCGTGCCAGGTACTCCTTGGCCTCTTCGTTCTTGTTGTCCTGCTCGGCGCTTTGGGTCAGGTCGAACACCGACAGGGTTTCGCCTTCTTCGTACTGGCCGGCACTGTGGATGATCTGGTCGATGTGCTTGAGCGCTTCCTTGTTCGGTGCCAGCACCACGCGGAAGCTTTCCAGGTTGGACACCTGGCGCTTGTTGATCTCGCGGTTGAACAGGGCCAGCTGGTGCTCGAGGCTGTCGTAGTCGCTGCGGATGTTGCGCAGAGTACGGGCAATGTCGGTGACTGCAGCGCGGCGTGCCTTGGCCAGGGTCAGGGCTTCGTCGGTGCGGTGCGCGTAGGCGTTCACCAGCAGTTGCAGGCGGCGTTCCATGTCGTCTTCGCTGTCGAACTTGGCCACGCCTTTCAGGCGCACCTGGGCGTACAGCGCCTCGATCTGGTTATCCACGCGCTGCAGGGCTTGCCAGCTGTCCTGGTAGTCATTGAGCAGCGGCAGCAGGTTGTCCATCGAGTCGTCGATGGCTTCCATGAACGGCGTGCCGTAGGGCAGGTCGGCCGGCAGCAGTTGACGACGGCGCAGGGCGTCTTCCAGGGTGCGTTGCTTGGACTCGAGGTCGCCGATCTGGCGGCCGACCAGCTGCAGCTTGGCCGACAGCTGCTGGACGCGCTCGGTGAAGGCGTCGCTGGAGCGCTTCAATTCGTCCTGGGCAGCTTCCAGCTGCGACAGTTGTTCCAGCTTCTCTGGCTCTTCGGCGCTGAGGGTTTCAGTGCGGCGGAAGTCTTCCAGCGCCTTTTGCGCATCCAGCACTTCCTGATACAGGGTTTCGGTTTGCGCTTTGGAGGCGGAGCGGTCGGCGGCTAC
The DNA here is from genome assembly GCF_900176445.1 of Pseudomonas sp. URIL14HWK12:I5. Classification (NCBI taxonomy): domain Bacteria; kingdom Pseudomonadati; phylum Pseudomonadota; class Gammaproteobacteria; order Pseudomonadales; family Pseudomonadaceae; genus Pseudomonas; species Pseudomonas sp. URIL14HWK12:I5. Next base: position 134,427 of record NZ_FWXQ01000011.1, on the reverse strand, counting down.
GGCTTGCTGGGTCTTGAGCTGTTTCAGCTCTTTTTCCAGGCGCTCCTTCTGGTCGCGCAGGGCGGCACGGTCGGCCAGGGCCTGCAGTGCCGGCGGGTCGATGTTGGTCAGGTCGATGGCCAGGCCCGGCGCTTCGAAGCGCTCGCCCTTGAAGCCGTCGAGCACCGCTTCCAGCGATTTTACCCACAGGTCGCTGTCGTCCAGCTCGATGCCACGGTCGCCCAGCGGCAGGCTGAACAGCGCGCCGTTGAACAGGCGCATCAGGCGGTCGACGTCGGCTTGCGAGAACTCTTCGCGCAGGCGGGCGTAGCTGTTGTTGTCGGCGTGGTCGAGCTGCTGCTTGACCTGTTTCAGGCGTTTTTCCAGGTCGCGTACGCGCTCGTCGAGGTCTTCGGCGCTGAACTGCCGCGACTGGGCCAGGGCGCCGGCCAGTTCGTCGTGGGCGTCCTTGGCTGCCAACAGTTGCTGTTCCAGGACCTTGACGTCATCGACCAGGGCAAAGCGGTGCTTGAGCACCGACAGCTCGCCCAGCCAGCGCTGGATGCCGGTGATTTCACGCTCCAGGCGCATCAGCTCCTGGGTGCCGCCGCGCTGGTCATTCTGCAGGCGATCCTGCTCGCCACGGTAGTGCTCGGACTGGATGACCAGCTCTTCCTTGCGCGCCATGGCGTATTCCTGCCAGGTGCCCAGCAGGGTGTCGAGTACGGGCGAAATGCGGTGCAGTTTGCCGCGCAGGATGTCGCGCTGGGCCACACCACCGGCCAGGGCCTCGACCAGCGGGCCGGCGGCGACCAGGGCGTTGTAGTCCTGCTCCATGCGGCGCACGTCGCGGAACGCTTCCTCGCACGCGGCGATGTAGTCGACGCTGCCCGAACGCAGGCTGTGCTCGAACGCATCGAGGAACAGCTGCTTGAGCTTGGCGGCGGTGATTTCGCGCATGTGCAGCAGGTTGATGAACAGTGCGCGGAAGGTTTTCAGGCTTTGCTCGCTGGTGGAGCGCAGCGGGATCATGGTCAGGTCCAGCGGCACCGAGGTGTGGCCGCCAACCAGCAGGCGGCGCAGTTCATCCGGCTTCAGCTCGTAAGCCTTGATCCCTAAGCGTTCAAGGTTGGTGAACAGCTCTTTCTGGCGCAGGCAGGTGTCGTTCTTCTGGTAGTGGGCCAGGTCCAGTTCGCCCTTGTAGGCAAAGAACTGGTGGCCGAAACCGCCACCCGGGCCGCGACCGACCACGCCGATCACGTGCGGGCCGTGCGGCAGGCTCAGTTCGCAGAGAATGTACGAGGTGTCGCTGGCGAAGTAGAAGCGGCGCGACTGCTCCAGGCTGTACTTGCCGAAGCTCATGTCCGACATGCGTGCCAGGATCGGGAACTGCAGGGCGTTGATCGACGCCGATTTACCCAGGTTGTTGGCGCCGTACACCGACAGCGGGTGTTCCAGCGGGAACAGGCCAAGGCTGTAGCCGGCGGTGTTGAGCAGTGCGAAGCGGCGGATGCCGTAGCGTTCCTGGCTCATGCGTCAATCTCCTGTTGCTCTTCGCGGATGGCCCGGGCCAGGGCTTGCTCTTCGCTTTCCTCGCCGTCGAACGGGCTGAGGTCCAGCGGATCGTCGGTGCGGTTGAGTTCTTCGGGGCTTTCTTCCTCGACCAGCACCGGGGTGGGCAGCGGCAGGTCGCTGTGCAGGGTGGCGGCCAGGTCGCGGTCCTGCTGCACCGACAGGCACACATCGAGGAAGCGGTGCATCGGCGGCAAGAAGCGGTAGATGCCGCCTTCTTCGTGGGCAAAGCCAAGCTGGGTCATGCGGCGCAGGATTTTTTCTTCCAGCTCGTCCACCGTCTGCACTTCGGCCTGCAGGAACAGGTCGCGGTACTTGTCCAGCAGCGAGGGCAGCTCGTCACGGCCAATACTGCCGCCATCGAGCACGGCCATCGGGTCGCGGCCCTGGTCGGCCAGATGCTCGACCAGAATGAAGGTGAACAGCGACAGGCGCTGTGCGGTCTTGTTCACCTGTGCGGCGGTCATGTCCGGCACGAAGTAGTAGAAACCACGGGTGTCGCACACCAGCTCGAAGCCCAGGGCCTTGAACAGGGTGCGGTACTGGTCCTGGAAGTTCGACAGCTGGGCGTACAGCTCCGGGTCGCGGCGGCTGACGTGGAAGCCTTTGAACAGCTCGCGGAAGATCGGTGCGAGCTGGGACAGTTCGGAAAGATCAAGATGCATGGGCTGGGCTCGCGTTGGGTTCGGTAGGCGCGCTGGTGGCGTCTTCGCGGCTGGAGGTCAGGGCGAACGAGCGCAGGCTGACCAAGTGTTCCTGGGTGGTGTATTCGCGGCGGTCGAGGCGTTCGCGCTTGAAGCGCTTTTCCCGCGACAGGCGCGAGAACCAGTACAGCAGCTCGTCGGTGGCGCCTTCGGGTTCTTGCTCCAGCAGCCAGACCATCAGGTCGGGCAGCGGCAGGGCCTGTTCGCAGCGTTCGGCCATCTCTTTGACCGTGCGCGGTGCGCGGGGCAGGGCGCCGGACTGGGTCTTGTGGGCCTTGGGGAAGCGCGCCGGCTTGGGCTCGAAGCGGGCCAGGGCGTACACATAGGCCTCGACCTGGCTCGCGCTGCCCAGGAAGGTGCTTTGCGGGCGGGTGAACATCGGCATGGCCGCTTGCGGCACGGCATCGATGCCCTTGCGCCGGATCACCGACAGGGCCAGCGCAGCGCCACGGGTCACGGCGTTGTGCCGGCGGGCTTCTTCACGCAGCGGCAGCAGCAGTTCACGGGCATGGCGCAGGGTGAGCTGGGCGCTGGTCTGCATTTCCAGAATGCGCGCGTGGGTACGCAGCAGCATGTCGTCGTCGACCAGGTGGCCCAGACGGGCCTGTTCGCCCAGCAGCTTCAGCAGCACGGTCTCGACCTTGCGCACGCCTTGTTCGAAGGCGCCGTCGGCGTTCACCAGCTGGATCATCGGCTCGACGTATTCGTCCCAGGTGGCCAGGACTTCAGCATAACGCTGACGCAGCGGGATCTGGCGGTTGCTGGTCTTGGCCCGCTCGGCCACGGCCACCAGCGCCTGCTCGTCGTTATCGAGCTTTTTCAGTACATCGCGCACACGCATGTCGAGCAGGCGCAGCTGGCGCGCCAGGTCGTCGCTGTCGCGGTTGTCGAAGGCATCCTGGATGTGGCCGGCCAGGCGCTCCAGGTGGCGCAGGTAGGCTTCGATCTCCAGGCACAGGCCCAGCCGGTGTTCGCGGCGCAGGTAGGCGAGGAAGTCGTGGATCTGCGCGTTGAGCTCGAAACGGTTCGGGCTTTTGGCCACCGGGACCAGGATATCCAGGCGGATCCATACGTCGAGCAGCTGGGTGATGTCCTGCGGGGTGCTCTCGACCTGCTGACGGGCCACGTGCTGGCGCAGCTCGACCAGGCTCAGGGTGCCCTGGTCGAAACGCTCGCACAGCGGCTCGATCAGGGCCCAGTGTTCGGCTAGGGCGCGCAGGACGCGCTTGGGTTCGATCATTGGCTTCGACTCGTTGCCAAGAAAAAGGGGGCGATTGTACTGCATCCGGGGGGGAGGTTTTTACCCCTTGGTCTGTAATGAGAGATGTTTGGCTTGAGGTTTGTGCTGGATGTGGGACCGAGCGCCGCCCGCGCGGCGCATCGGGGCGGCGCTCGGTCGGACAGACCCTGCAAAAACCGAGGCGTACACGCTAGAATGTGCGACGTTTCATACCCCGGACCCCCGAGCCTTGCTGACCGAACCCCGCCGCCGCGCCTACCTTTCCGCCATGCAAGTGGTGCATTGGCTGCCGCGCGCCGAACTGCCGTTCGCCGCACCGTCGCGGCCCGAGCTGCTGCTGCCGGTGGCACCGGTCGAGGACATCGATTTCGAGGTCAGGCCGGCACCGGCTGCAAACACTGCGCCCGCCGCCCCTCAGGCTCGCTCCGGCGAGCGGCCAAAAATCGAAATCCCGCGCCCGGGCAGTGCGCCCAAACCGGCTGCCAAGCCTGTCGAGGCCGAGGAACAGCCCGCACCGCCACGGCCGGCCCCCGTGCCGCCCCCGCGTTTCTCGCTGCAACTGCTGCGCGCCGGCAGTTGCCTGCTGCTGGTCGAACTGGCCACCGGCCAGCCGTTCCAGAGCCGCGATCCATCCTACCTGCTGCTCAAAGACATGCTGCGCGCCGCCGGCCTGCCTGACGCCCCGCAGATCATCGGTGAACCGGTGCGCTGGCCGTTGCTGGTGCGAGGCAACATGGACCAGGGGCCTGAAGCCGCGCGCGATTTTGTCCGGGGCTTTGTCCAGGCACGCCTCGAAGATGCCCCGAGCACCTGCCTGTGGCTGATCGGCCTGCCGGCGCTGCGCTTTGCCGCCAATGCCGACGTCGAAGCCTATTACCAAACCCTGACGCTCGACGGCCTGGGCGACGCCTGGGCACTGCCGGGCCTTGAACTGTTGATGGACGAGCCGCAGCGCAAGGCGGACGTCTGGAAAGCCATGCGCCAGCTGATGGCGCGCTGGAAGAGCGTTGAATGAGTGAATCGATCAGTTTCCGCCCGATGACCGAGGCGGATCTGGATGCCGTACTTAAGATCGAATATGCCGCCTTCAGTCATCCCTGGACCCGCGGGATCTTTCAGGATGCGCTCAAATCGTACGAAATCTGGCTGATGTTCGACGGCCAGCAGCAGGTAGGCCATGGCGTGATCAACGTGATCATCGACGAGGCGCACCTGCTCAACATCACCGTCAAACCTGAAAACCAGGGCCGTGGCCTGGGCCTGCGTTTGCTGGAGCACCTGATGGCCCGGGCCTACCAGCTCAATGGTCGCGAGTGCTTCCTGGAGGTGCGTGCCAGCAACCAGTCCGCCTATCGTTTGTATGAGCGCTACGGCTTCAACGAAATCGGCCGCCGCCGCGACTATTATCCGGTTGCCGGGGGGCGTGAAGACGCGCTGGTGATGGCGTGCACCCTGCTTGAGGACTGACCGAGCATAGCCGCTACCACCTTTGGCCTGGTTTTCTTTGTTCTCTATGCACGGATGGATAAAGGATGAAAAAACGGCTTCTGGTGGCGGGCCTGCTGATTGTTGGTGCAGCACACGCCGACGAACGCGACCTGTGGATGTTCGCCCAATGGGCTGGCGACCACCAAACCCGGCCTTTCCGTGAAATGCTGGTGGATGCCCGCCTTTACGGCGTAGTGCCTATCCACCAGTTGCTGCGCTCGGCTTCGGACTGGAAGCTGTGCCAGGCGTCTCCCTTTGCCGTGCCGCCTGCCAGCAACTGGGCGGCTGTACGTTCGACCCTTTCGCTGATCAAGACGCTTGATGACCAAGGCATCCTGCGCCAGTTCGAAGTGGTCTCCGCCTACCGCAACCCACGCCTGAATACCTGCGCGGGTGGTGCTGCCAACAGTGCCCATACCCGCGCCTTCGCCGTCGATATCCTGTTGCCGGCCTGGGCTGATCCCAACCCGCTGTGCCGCTTCTGGCAGCAGTATGGCCAGGCCTGGAACATGGGCCTGGGGCGCTACCCGTCCGGGCGTATCCATGTGGATACCGCCGGCTATCGCACCTGGGGCGGCGATGGCAGCGCCGGCTCGTCGTTCTGCATCAAGCCCAGGTGAGCCAGGCAGCGCTGGCATTCGCTTGTGACCCATTCGGCAAAACGCTGGCGCTTTCCGCCGTCTTCGACCGGTTGTGGGCTCAGCAAGTGGTAGGCCGAGCCATCGCGCACAAAACCGAAGGGTGCCTGCAACTGCCCGCTGTCGAGTTCGTCGCGCACCATCAGGGCTGAGGCCATGGCCACGCCCAGGCCGGCGTTGGCGGCCTGGATCGACAGGTAGAAGTGCTCGTAGTCGCTGCGTTCGTTATGCCGCGCCTGCTGGCCGCTGAGGCGTAACCAGGTGGGCCAGGCGCCGGGGCGGGTGGTGCTGTGCAGCAGGCGCTGGCCGTTCAGCTGATTGGGGGCGGTGGGATGACACACCGGGCCGATCCATTCGTCGCAGATTTTCTGGTTGTACAGCTGGTTATCCCAGTGAAAGTCGTCGCGGCGGATTGCCAGGTCGACACCGCTTCGGGCGAAGTCCAGCGGCCCGCCTGCGGCTACCAGGTGCAACTGCAGGTCGGGGTGGTCGGCATGGAAGCGAGGCAGGCGCGGGATCAGCCAGCGCATGGCGATGGTCGGCTCGCAGGACAGCACCAGCACATTGTCGCGGGCCTGTTGTTGCAAGCGCTGCACGGCGCCTTCGAGCTGTTCGAAGATCGCCTGGGTGGTGCCCTGCAGGGCGCGGCCGGCTGGGCTGAGGAAAATGGCCCGGTTACGGCGTTCGAACAGGTCCACGCCGAGGTGTTCTTCAAGCAGGCGTACCTGGCGGCTGACGGCGCCGTGGGTGACGTGCAGGTGCTCGGCGGCGCGCACGAAGCTTTCGGTCTGGGCGGCGATGTCGAAGTAGCGGAAAGCGTTCAAGGGCGGCAATTTCATGGCTTGCATGTTTTCAGGCCCGGCCTCTTCGCGGGCGTGCCCGCGAAAAGGCCAGTACTGGCAAAACACCTCTGTGAGAAAAACTGTCAGATATGTCTCACTATAAATCGATTTTTCCCCACCTATAAGCGCTCGATAATCATCCCTTCTGTGCATTTTCATCGCCTATCGAGAGCCACCCGCATGACCGAACTCATCGCCGTCGCCCTGTTCACCCTGCTCGCCGTCATCAGCCCAGGCGCCGATTTCGCCATGGTCACCCGCAGCAGTTATGCACAGGGCCGAAGGGCCGGGTTGGCCGCTGCCGTGGGCATTGCGCTGGGAGTGCAGGTGCATGTGCTGTACACGGTGTTGGGCATTGCAGTGCTCATCAGCCAGAGCCCGGCTTTGTTCTTCACCATGAAAGTGCTGGGTGCGGGTTACCTGATCTATCTGGGTTACCAGTCATTGACCAATACGCGGCGCATCAGCCTGGAGGGTGTAGGGCAAGCCGATGGTGGCGTGCTGCAAGCCCTGCGGTCGGGCTTTCTGACCAACGCCCTCAACCCCAAGACCATGTTGTTTGTCATCAGTGCGTTCACCCAGGTCGTCCAGCCCAACAGCCCGTTGGTGCTGGATTTCGCCTACGGCGCGTTCATGTCCTTGACCCATTGGCTGTGGTTCAGCCTGGTGGCGGTGTTCTTCTCCAGTACGGCACTGCGCAAGGCCATGATCGAACGGCAAATGCTGGTGGACCGTGCCATAGGCCTGGCGCTGATCGGGCTTGGCCTTGCGGTAGCCGTAACCGGCATACGGTGAAGTGTCGATTGCATGACGGGGTGATGGCCATGGCAGGCGCCTGCAGCCAGCGCGCTTTTTATCTGCAACCACTGCCTGTCGAGTCAGGGGCTGAAAGCGATAGCCCTGATCGTGATCGTGGCATTGGCTCTGGCGCTGTAGTTGCAGCAGGGGCGGCCTTGGCTGCAAGTGAGGGTATTGCCCGGCGCTAACTTTTTCGCAGGCAAAGAAAAAGGGCTTACCTTGCGGTAAGCCCTTCGTCTTGTTTGGTGGCTACACAGGGACTTGAACCCCGGACCCCAGCATTATGAATGCTATGCTCTAACCAACTGAGCTATGTAGCCGATGGCGCGCATTATTCTCTTGAACGCCCCCCCTGTCAACACTCATTTCAAAAAAAATTTGCACGCTTTCAAAAGCTTAGCGGCCGGGCACGGTTTCAGCGCACCACAAGCCAGTGGCCGAGCACGCCCTGAAGCTGCAAATGCTGGGCCGCAGCCAGGGATTGCAGGCTTTCCTGTGGTCGGTCGAGGTTGAAATCACCGCTTACGCGCCGATGGGCCATTTGTTCATCCATCATCCACAGGCGTTGCCCCTGGTACCCGGCAAGGCGCTCCAGCACCTGCCCCAAAGGCATGTCGGTGGCTTTCAGGCGGCCGTTGCGCCAGCTGTCGGCGGTTTTCAGGTCGGCTTTCTGCACCGGGTCGATACGCATGTCATCAAAGGTAACTCGCTCACCCGCCGAGACCATGCGTTGATCCCCCCCTTGGGTGACCATGGCCTTGCCACTGAGTACCACGAGTTCATCATGATTTGCATGGCGGGCGACCTGCAGGCGGGTGCCGAACACCTGGATGCGTGCGTTGCCCACTTCCACTTCCATTGCCCGCCCATCGAGCACAACCTCCAGGTACACCTGGCCCTGCACCAGGTGCAGTTGACGCGTGCGGCCGCGCAGGTCGACGTTCATGGCGCTGGCGCTGTCCAGGTTAAGCGTGGTGCCATCTGCCAGACGCGTGCTGCGGCGTTCGCCCACGTCGGTGTGCAACTCGCTGGCAAGGCGCTGCATCAGCGGCCAGTAGAGGTAGGCTGCGGCGCTTAATACGAGCAGGAACACCAGTGCCAGCCATTTGCCCAGGTGACTGCGGCGCACGGTGACCTGCCGTGGGCGGGGGCGGGCGGGTGGTGGCTGCAACTGCTGCCAGCACGTTTCCAGCTCGGCGTAGGCGCGAGCGTTTTCGGGGGCCTGGCACCAGGCCGCGAATGCCTGGCGCTGGGCTTCATCACAGCCGGGTTGGTGCAATAGCGAAAACCACTCCAGCGCTTCCTGCTGTGGGGCGGGCTGCAGTTGCATGGCGGGCATCGGGCTCATGGGTAGGTCTGCTCACGATAGGGGCCGTTTCGCCCAACGATGACAGGGGTATGGGTCAAGGATGCTAATTATATTGAGAACCATTTTCAAGTGCGTCGCAAAGGGGGATAAAAAAGGTAGCTATGTATCTATTTGTTTCCTGATAATCGGATCCCAAACCTAAGGACGGAGATTTAGGCAAATGGCCATCAGTAGTGCCTCCACCGCGTCCACCAACGCAACGGCGAACCAAGCCACGCCGCTGGTGATGCGCATCATTGGTTTCTGCGCCCTGGCGCACCTGATCAACGACCTGATCCAGTCGGTGCTGCCGGCGATCTACCCGATGCTCAAGGCCAACTACGACCTGAGCTTTGCCCAGATCGGCCTGATCACGCTGACGTTCCAGATCACCGCTTCGTTGCTGCAACCCTGGGTCGGCTTTTTCACCGACCGCCGGCCGACACCGAACCTGTTGCCGATGGGCACCTTGTGCACGCTGGTGGGCATCGTGATGCTTGCCTTTGTGGGCAGCTTCCCGATGATCTTGCTGGCCTCGGCGCTGGTCGGTATCGGCTCATCGACGTTCCACCCGGAAACCTCGCGTATTGCACGCCTCGCCTCTGGCGGGCGCTTCGGCCTGGCCCAATCAACCTTCCAGGTGGGCGGCAACACCGGTTCGGCCCTGGGCCCGCTGCTGGCGGCGGCCATCGTCATTCCATTCGGTCAGACCCACGTCGCCTGGTTCGGCCTGGCCGCGCTGTTCTTCTTTGGCGTCACCTTGATGCTGCGTGGCTGGTACAAGGAGCACCTCAACCAGGCCAAGGCGCGCAAGGCGGTGCAAGCCACCCACGGCATCTCGCGCAACCGGGTGATCGCGGCGCTGATCGTGCTGGGCTTGCTGGTGTTCTCCAAGTACTTCTACATGGCCAGCTTCACCAGTTACTTCACCTTCTACCTGATCGAAAAGTTCGATGTGTCGGTGGCCAGCTCGCAGCTGCACCTGTTCCTGTTCCTCGGCGCGGTGGCGGCCGGCACGTTCTTTGGCGGGCCGATCGGTGACCGCATCGGGCGCAAGGCGGTGATCTGGTTCTCGATTTTGGGCGTGACGCCGTTCACCTTGGCACTGCCGTATGCCGACCTGTTCTGGACCACGGTGTTGAGCGTGGTGATCGGCTTTATCCTGGCGTCGGCGTTTTCCGCGATCGTGGTGTATGCGCAGGAGCTGGTACCGGGCAGCGTGGGCATGATCGCCGGAATCTTCTTCGGGCTGATGTTCGGCTTCGGCGGCATTGGTGCGGCGCTGCTGGGGTATGTGGCGGACCTGCGCGGTATCGAATATGTGTATGGGCTGTGCTCGTTCCTGCCGTTGTTCGGCTTGTTGGCGGTGTTCTTGCCGTCTACGGGTAAACGCTGATATCCCTGGGGCTGCGTTGCAGCCCCGACGATTGACGACCTGACACCCTTGGCCTAGAGTGCCGCCTCTTTTTCCAACCACCTGCGTAGTAGTCAAAGCAATGCGCCGTACCCAGTCCCTGCCAAACGCCCGTCAGCCTGCCTTCCAGGCCTTGCGTCGTGCGTGGCCGAGCGACACGGTGCTCAAGCGCCGCCGCAGCGTGCTGTTTGCCTTCACCTTCTCGCCACACCTCGCCTGAACTGATCTGCGCTTTTGCGTCGCTCGCCACCCTGGCGTGCGCGCCTGTGTCTGCACGTCTTTTCGGTTTGCAAGGAGTGGTACATGAACATGCGTTTGCTGGCGGGCCTGTTGTTCGCCGTTTCGGTCGTGGGTTTCAGTTTGGGGGCCAGCTTGCCGCTGGTGTCGTTGCGCCTGCATGAAGCGGGGGCGAGCACCCTGGAGATTGGCATCATCTCGGCCATCCCTGCTGCGGGCATGATGCTCTCCGCGTTTCTGGTCGATGCCTGCTGCCGTCACCTCACCCGGCGCACCATCTACTTGCTGTGTTTCAGCCTGTGCACGGTCAGCATTGCCTTGCTCGAGCCGGCATTCGGTTCGCTGTGGCTGCTGGCGCTGCTGCGCCTTGGCCTCGGGCTCGGCATGGGGATCGCCATCATCCTCGGCGAGTCGTGGGTCAACGAGCTGTGCCCGGAGCACAACCGCGGCAAGATCATGGCCCTGTATGCCACCAGCTTCACTGGCTTTCAGGTGCTCGGCCCGGCCATGCTGGCGGTGCTGGGTGCCGATAGCCCGTGGATCACCGGGGTGGTCACCGCCTGCTATGGCCTGGCGCTGCTGTGCATCGTACTGACCGTGCCAAACGACCATGTCGAACATGAAGAGGGCGAAAAGAGCTTTGGCTTGGCCGGGTTCTTCCGTGTGGCGCCGGCGCTTTGCGTGGCGGTGCTGTTCTTTTCGTTCTTCGATGCCGTGGTGTTGTCGCTGTTGCCGGTGTATGCCACCAGCCATGGGTTTGCCGTGGGCATCGCGGCGCTGATGGTGACTGTGGTGTTTGCTGGCGACATGCTGTTCCAGTTGCCGCTGGGCTGGCTAGCCGACCGGATGGAGCGCACCGGGCTGCACCTGGTGTGCGGGCTGGTGGCGATGGCGATCGGCATCGGCCTGCCTTGGCTGTTGAACCTCACCTGGCTGCTGTGGCCGCTGTTGGTGGTACTGGGCGCGGTGGCAGGGGGTATCTACACCTTGGCGTTGGTGTTGATCGGGCAGCGCTTCAAAGGCCAGGACCTGGTCACTGCCAACGCCAGCGTAGGGTTGCTGTGGGGCGTGGGGAGCCTGATCGGGCCGCTGCTCAGTGGCGCGGCAATGAATGTGGCGCCACATGGCTTGCCCATGGCGCTGGCGCTGATGGCCGGGTTGTTCGTGTGTTTTGCCAGGCAGTCGTACCGGCGTGCGGGGCGCATACGCGCTGTGGCGCAGTGATGACCTTTCAGGCTGCGCCGACGTTTACCCAGAAGCGCGTCCGGTAGTCGACCCGCACAGGCAGGCTGCGAGTAAGCAGTTGCAGGACCTGCTCGGTGTCAGCCAGCTGAAAGGTGCCAGACACTTTCAAGCTTGCCACTTCAGGCGCGCAGCGCAACAGGCCTGGACGGTACCGGCCGAGTTCGGCGACAAACTCGGCCAATGGCATCTGCCGCACACTGAGTACACCGTCGGTCCAGCCCCACGGGTCGCTGTGCAGCGTCACTGCGTGGATGCTGCCATTTGCCCCGATCTGCAAGGTCTCGCCCTGCTCGATTTGCCGCGCAGAGGCGGAGGAGGGGAACAGCGTAACTTCGCCACGACGCACCGACAGCAGCAGGCCCTGGCTGTTTTCGCGCAGCAACAACTGGCTGCCGAGTGTGGTCAGCGGGCCGACACGGGTGTCGATACGGAACGGTCGGTTGTCATTCGGGTTGCTGTCCAGGCTGACCTCGCCGTGGATCAGTTCCAGCCGGCGCTGCGCTGAGCTGTAGCGCAAGTCGATGGCGCTGGCGGTGTTGAGCTGGATGCGGCTGCCGTCGCTGCCTTGCCATTGGCGTCGTTCACCTGTGGCGGTGCTGCTGTCGGCCAACAGTTGTGGCAAGCCCAACGGTTCGCGTGCGGCCCAGCCCAGGCTGCCGCCCACGGCCAAGAGCCCTAGGAACTTAAGGTGGTTTCGGCGGCTGACGCGTTGGCGCTGGCCGCCCTCCAGGGTGCGCCGGCTCAAGTCCTTGGGCAACGCGGCCATCTCGTCACTGAGGTGGCTGACACGCTGCCAGGCCAGCGGGTTGTGCGGGTGGCTGGCCAGCCATTGCCGGAACTGTTGCTCGGTATGTGCGCTGGGGCGGTCGAAGCGCAGTTTCACCAGCCAGTCGATCGCCTGGTCGACCTGTGCCTGCGCGGGTGCGCTGTCAGGTGTCGGCATAGCGCAACCGGTAGCAGACGCCCAGGGCCTTGGCCAGGTCGCGCTCGATGGTGGCGCGGGATACGTCCAGCTGCTGCGCGATCTGCACGATGCTCAAACCGTCCAGTTGGGCCAGCAGAAACGCCTGGCGTACACGCGGTTTCAACTGGTGCAGGGCACGGTCCAGGTGCTCTAGGGCATCGAGGATGACCAACCGGTCTTCCTCGCTGGGCACTTCAGCCTCGGGCAAGTGCGCAAGGCTTTCCTGGTAGGCCCGCTCCAGTGCGCGGCGGCGGAACTGGTCGATCATCAAGCCGCGGGCGATGCTGCTGAGGTAGGCGCGTGGCTCTTTCAGCGGCGACACCTGGCGGGCGCGCAGCAAGCGTACGAAGGTATCCTGAGCCAGGTCGGCGGCATGCTCGCCGCAACCGACCCGGCTACGCAACCAGCCGCGCAGCCAGGCATGGTGGGACTGGTACAGCAGAGCGACCTCGGCCGGTTTGAGCGTGTCGTTGATCTGCATCGTAGCGAAGGCCCGATCCCTTGATGTGTGCGATTGTGAATTGTTCTCAATTCTATGCGGGGATGATGGCGTGGAGCAATGGTATGCCAGGAATTAGCCGAGCAAGAACCGGCGTTTGCCCGATGAACGGCTGCGCTAAGCTGGACCTGCAATCGACTTGATGGAGGTGCCATGATTCTGGCCGACCTTTCGCCGCAGGCCTTGCGCGAGGCCACCGATTACCTTGCTGCGCTCGACCCGGACTGGTCGCGGCACGTCGCGGTGACCGGGCCGTGCCTGCACCAGGCCACGCCGGGACGTGAGCCTTATGAGGCACTGGTGCGGGCGATTGCCTACCAGCAGCTGCATGCCCGCGCCGCCGAGGCGATTCTGGGTCGTTTGCTGGCGCTGTTCCCGCAGGTTGCGTTCCCGGCACCTGAGCAACTGTTGGCTGTCAGCCCCGACACCCTGCGCGGCTGTGGGTTTTCGGCAAGCAAGATGGCCACGGTGCAGGGCATTGCCCAGGCCCGGCTGGAAGGCCTGGTGCCGACGCGGGAAGAGGCATTGGCCATGGCTGATGAAGCCCTGATCGAGCGCCTGGTGGCATTGCGTGGGGTAGGGCGGTGGACAGTGGAGATGCTGCTGATCTACAGCCTGGAACGGTCGGACATTCTGCCAGTGGACGATTTTGGTGTGCGTGAGGGCTATCGACGGCTCAAGGGGCTGGAGAAGGCGCCAACGCCTGCGCAGATGCGCTCGCTGGGTGGCGCCTGGCGGCCGTACCGCACGGTGGCCGCCTGGTACCTGTGGCGGGCCTGAGGCTTTTGCACTGCCTGTGCCTGCCCTTTCGCGGGTTTACCCGCGAAGAGGCCGGTACAAGCAACCACATACTCGGAAATCAAAGATGAACGCCTACACCACCCCCGACAAACGCTGGCACGCTGTAGAATCCCGCGACACCGCTGCCATCGGCCACTTCGTCTACGCCGTGCGCACCACCGGCGTCTACTGCCACCCCGGTTGCAAGTCTCGCATGGCCAAGCGCAGCAACGTCGAGTTCTACGACACCCCCTTTGCCGCCGAAGCGGCCGGTTACCGCGCCTGCAAACGTTGTATCAGCAAGGCCAGCGCCACCCGCCACAGTCAACTGGTCACCCGTGCCTGCCGCCTGATCGAAGCCAGCGACCCTGTACCCAGCCTCGACCAGCTCAGTGCGCAACTGGCCGTCAGCCCCTTTCACCTCCACCGCCTGTTCAAGGCTGAAACCGGCGTCACCCCCAAGGCTTATGCCACCGCCTTCCGCGCCCGGCGTGTACGTGCGCACCTGGAAGACGGTGAGCGTTCAGTCACTGACGCCATCTACGATGCGGGCTACAACTCCAACAGCCGCTTCTACGAAAGCGCCGGTCAGCGCCTGGGCATGCGCCCCTGGCAATTCCGTGCTGGCGGCACCGGGGCAACGATCCATTTCGCCATCGGTCAGTGTTCACTGGGCGCGATCCTGGTGGCCCAAAGTGAGAAGGGTATTTGCGCGATTCTGTTGGGCGACGATCCCGAGGCCCTGTTGCAAGACTTGCAGGACCAGTTCCCCAAAGCCCGTCTGATTGGCGGCGACAGCGCCTACGAACAGCTGGTTGCCGAAGTGGTGGGTTTCGTCGAAACGCCGGCGCTGGGCCTGAGCTTGCCGCTGGATGTACAGGGCACGGCGTTTCAGGAGCGGGTGTGGCGGGCCCTGCGTGAGGTGCCGGCCGGCAGCCGGGTCAGCTACACCGACATCGCCGAGCGCATCGGTGCGCCCAAAGCGGTGCGCGCAGTCGCCATGGCCTGCGCGGCCAACCACATCGCGGTGGCCATCCCATGCCACCGGGTAGTGCGTCGGGACGGCGACATCAGCGGCTACCGTTGGGGCGTCGAGCGCAAACAGCAGCTACTCAAACGAGAGACGGCACTCTCCTGATGGCTTGAAGCCGCGTAGAATCCTCCGCCAAATCGAGTTGTAAAGAGGAATATTCGATGAGGCGTGTCAGCCTTGCCCGTTATTGCGCAGGCCTTATGGTCCTGCTGTTGGCGCTTGCCAGCCCGGCGTGGTCGGCCCCGGCCACGCCATTGTCCAACCTGGCGGCAGCCGAAGCGCCAGCGCTGGATGAAAACGCCAGCATCGAGCAACTGAGCGAACGGTTGGATCAGGTCCGTCAGGGCGTCACCAGTGAGGCCAACGACGACCTGCTGTCGCAATTGCGCCTGGCCGCGATGCAGGTGCAGCGCCAGGCGGACGCCTTGAGTGCGCAGCGCACCACCGATGTGGAAAAGCTCGACGATAAGCTGAAGGTGATTGGCCCGGTCCAGCCGGACGAGGCCGCCACCCTGACCCAGCAGCGCAAAGCCCTGGAGGCTGAAAAAAAGGCGCTGGTAGCCCAGCAGGATCAGGCCACCAAGCTGACCCAGTCAGCACGCGACCTGTCCACGCAGATCGTCAACCTGCGCCGCAGTCAGTTCAACTCGCAGATCACCAGCCGTGCGGCCTCGCCACTGAGCCCGGCGTTCTGGCAGAGCATCATCCGCCCCACCCAGGACGACGTGGCGCGCCTGCGTGACCTGCGCGGCGAGGCAGCCGATGCCATCAGCAGTGCCTTCAGCGCCGAAAACCGCTGGCTGTTCATTACCAGCCTGGTGGCGGCGATTCTGGTCTGGACTCTGGTGCGGCGCGTGCTTGAGCGGTTGCTGGCCAGCGCCATGGTGGGCTGGTTGCCTGAGGGCCGTCTTCGCCGCAGTGCCTTGGCCCTGGGCGTCAGCCTGGCAACCCTGGGCACCATCGCCGGTTCTGTTTCGCTGCTGCGCTGGGGGCTGGAGAGCAGCGCCGAGCTGGGCAGCGATATCGCCAGCCTGACCAACCACATTCTCGCCCTGGTGGTGTTCAGTGCCTTCATCACCGGCCTGGGCCGCGCCATGCTGATGCTGCAGCGTCCGTCCTGGCGGCTGCCGCCGATCCACGACGAAGTGGCCAGCGCGCTGGGCTGGTTCCCCAAGGTGCTGGCATTGGCACTGATGGTCATGATGACCATGGAGCGGATGAACAGCGTGATCGGCGCCAGCCTGGCGCTGACGGTGGCCGTCAACGGGCTGACCGCGCTGGTGGTGGCGTTCATCTTTGCCGGCGCGTTGCTGCGTTACCGCCGCACCCTGCGCAAGCATGACCTGGAGCGCCCCACGGGCCTGGCCGGGCTGATCCCGTTCGTGATGGTCATCTGGTTGTCGTTGATTCTGCTGGCGCTGCTCGCCGGTTACCTGACGCTTGCCTACTTCCTCACCGCCAAGTTGCTGTGGGTCAGCCTGGTCGTCACCTGTGCCTACTTGCTGACCACGTTCTTTGGCGACCTGTGCGAAACCCTGTTGTCGCCACGTCAGCCCGGTGGCCTGGCACTGGCTTCTACCCTGGGCCTGGCGCCGCGCCATCAGGCACAGGCCAGCACCATCCTGGCCGGCATCGGCCGCACCATCGTGCTGTTCCTGGCGCTGTTGCTGGTATTGATGCCATCGGGCACCAGCCCCAGCGAACTGTTGCTGAGCCTGGGCGACTGGGACGGCACCGGCGGCAAGCTGCTCGGCAACCTGAACATCGTGCCGCAGGATATTCTGCTGGCCCTGGCGATTTTCTTCGGTGGGCTGTTCGCCATTCGCGTGGTCAAGCGCTGGCTGAGTGATCGCCTGCTGCCGGAAACCGACATGGACGCCGGCATGCGCGCTTCGCTGGTGACCCTGGTGGGTTATCTGGGCTTCCTGTTCCTGGCCATGCTGGTGATGTCGACCTTGCGCATCAACCTCACCAGCCTGACCTGGGTGGTCAGTGCCCTGTCGGTCGGTATCGGTTTCGGTTTGCAGCAAATCGTGCAGAACTTCATCTCCGGCCTGATCCTGCTGACCGAGCGCCCTGTGAAAGTGGGCGACTGGGTGAGCCTGGCAGGTGTCGAGGGTGATATCCGCCGCATCAACGTGCGCGCCACCGAGATCCAGATGTCGGACCGTTCGACGGTAATCGTGCCCAACTCGCAGTTCATTTCGCAGAACGTGCGCAACGTGACCATGGGCAATGCATTGGGTGTGGTCGGCATTACCCTGACGCTGCCACTGGAAACCGATGCCAACCGTGTGCGCGAGCTGCTGCTGGCGGCGTACCACGAGCATGAGGCGATTCTGGATGCGCCGGCCACTTCGGTGTCGTTCAAGGACCTGACCAGCAGCGGAATGGTGATTGGCGTGAGCGGTTATGTAGCCGGGCCGCGACAGGTATCGGGTACCCGCAGTGACCTGCTGTTCACCATTCTCGGGCGGTTGCGCGACGAAGGCATTCCCCTGTCATCGCCACAGAGCATGGTGCTGGTGCAAGAGGGCGCTCGCCCCGCTGACGAGTCGGTGTAAAGAGCGGGGGCGCCAAGCGCCCCCGACCTCAATGCTGCTTGGCCTGCCTGATCCGCAGCAAAATCACCAGCAACACCAACAACACTGGCGGCGCCATGGCCAATAACCCATCCCGCGCCGTCAGCCCCAACCCCAGCACATTCAGCCCGCCATACAGCAGCTTGAACAGATTCAGCAGGTAGTAGGTGATGGCGATGATCGACAGCCCCTCCACCGCCCGCTGGATCTTTACCTGGGCGTCAGCCCGGGCATTGAGGCTGTGCAGAATGCCGGCGTTCTGTTCTTCCATCTCCACTTGCACCCGCGCCTGCAGCAAGTCGCCCAGGTTCGCCACGTTCTTCGCCATTTGTTCCAGACGCTGCTCGGTGGCCGCGCAGTAGCGCACGGTCGGCTTGAACCGACGTTCGATGAACACCCCCAAACGCTGGCAGTCCCCCACATGGCTCTCCCGCAGTTCGCCCAGGCGTTCGAACACCAGTTGTGCATAGGCTTGGGTGGCGCCGAAGCGGTGGCGGGTTTTTACCGTGCGGCTTACAACCTGGCGTGACAGGTGGGCAATGGCTTCCAGCAGTCCTTTGGCGTCATGCCCTTCACCCCCGGCACTGCGCTCGGATAGGGTGACCAGGGTTTTGTCGAAGGCATCCAGCTCCTGGCTCAGGGCCTTGGCCGTGGTAAGGGTCAGCGAGGCCATCATGCGGTACGTCTCGATCTCCAGCAGGCGGCGGATCATGCGGCCCTGGCGGTAGGCATTGAGGCGGCGGTTGATGAACAGGAAGCGGTTGGTGCCGTCCTCGGTCAGGCGGAAGTCACTCCATACCACCGCATCGCCACCACCGACGCACGAGCCGCAGGGGTCTTTGAAACCGTATTGGGGCAGATCCAGGCCTTGCTCGTCGCGTACCAGCACCTGCACGGCGTTGATCACCTGTGCCGCCTGCGGGGCGATGGCCTCGGCCAGCACGGGTGGCAGGGCTTGCCAATCGGTGTCGGCAGCCGTGCAGGGCACTACCAGTGTCAGGGTGAAGAACTCGGTGTGCCGTTCCCACTTGAACGGGTGGCCGTCCAGGCGGGTGATGCCTTGGGCTGCCGTTGTGTCCAGGGCAGCCGGGCAGCAGCGTTGCAGCAGGGCCGCACAGGCAGCATCACCGCCGAGCAGGGCCAGGTGGAAGACATGCGCCGGGCCGTCGAAATACAGCGACGGGCGGGCGTGCAGTTCGTTGTGCAAGGCGGTGCGTTGAGGGTGCATGGGTGGTCCGGCCTGGTGTTGTGATTGTGGGGGTACCAGGAAGTGGGACTTTGCGGGGGGAGGGGAAAGTCACGCGGGGGAGGGTTTGTATCGCGAAAAGGGCCGCAGCGCGGCCCCTGCAGTATCAGCCGAGGCACCGCGTCACATGCTTGACCGACTGGTAGGCCGACAACCCCCAAGGCCCCAGCTCACGGCCGATCCCGCTGCCTTTGGTGCCGCCCCACGAGGTTTCGACGAACACGGCCTGCACCGAGTTGATCCATACATGGCCAACTTCCAGCGCATCGGCCACGCGCTCGGCACGTTCCAGGTCCGCGGAGCAGACGGTGGCTACCAGCCCGAAGCGGCTTTCGTTGGCCTCGGTAATCGCCTGTTCCTCGCTGGCAAACCGCCGTGCACACAGCACCGGGCCAAAGATCTCCTCGCTCCACAGGCGGCTGTCTTTCGGCACATCGGCATACAGCGTCGGGCTGACGAACCAGCCGTCCCGGTCCAGCGCCTTGCCACCGGCCAGGCACTGCAAACCCTCCTCGCGTGCGGTGGCAAAGTAGCTGGCCACCTTCAGCCATTGTGCCTGGCTGGTCAGCGGGCCCATGTCGACTTCTTCGGTCAACGGGTTACCCACCCGCAAGTTTTCCAGTGTCGCCTGCAGGCGCGGCAGCAGCGCATCGGCAATACCGTCCTGCACCAGCAGGCGCGAAGTGGCCGAGCACATTTGCCCGGCGTTCCAGGTGATGCCGGCGACGATCCACTCCACTGCCTGGTCCACATCGCAATCATCGAACACCACGATCGCCGACTTGCCGCCCAGCTCCAGCGTGACTGGCCGGCACTGCGCCGAAGCGCTGCGCATCACCTGGCTGCCGACGCTGTTGCTGCCAGTGAACGACAGCTTGTCCAGGCCGTTGTGGTTGCTCAACGCAGCGCCAGTCTCGGCCTTGCCGTTGACGATGTTCAACACGCCAGCCGGCAGGCCCAGGGCATCGGCGATCTGGCCGTAGGCCTGCTCGATCAGCGGGGTGACTTCCGACGGTTTGAGCACAACGGTGCAGCCAGCGGCCAAGGCCGGGGCGAGCTTCCAGGCGCTGGTCACCAGCGGGAAGTTCCACGGCACGATCAGGCCGACTACACCCACCGGCTCCAGGCGGGTACGGGCAGTGAAGCCTGGCACGGCCAGCGGTACATCGCGGTTTTTCGAGGGCAGCTGCTCTGCCAGTTCGGCGTAGTAAGTGAAGGTGGCGATGGCGTCGTCCAGGTCGATTTCGGCCTCATGGCGCGGCTTGCCGTTGTTGCGCATCTGCAAGGTGATCAGCGCTTCGCGGCGCTGCCCGAGCTGTTCGGCAAAACCGCGCAGGAAGGCTGCACGCTCGCTGGCGCCGGTGCTTTTCCAGGCGGGCAGGGCGCTACGGGCGGCGGCCACGGCCTGGTCGACCTGGGTAACGCTGGCAGCCATGAATTCAGCGAACGGTTGCCCCAGCGCAGGGTCGTTGACGCTGATGCAGTCGCTGCCCTGGCCTTCGACCCAGCGGCCGGCGATATAGTGGGAAGTGGTCATGGTCGGTTTCCTGTCAGGCCATTTCGGCAGTGGTCACGGGCGTGTGCCTGGTGCTTTTGCAACGCACCCAACGCGGGCCTTGAGGGCCATACACGCCAGCAGGTTCAGGGAAAAGGTTGAGCAGCAGCAGGTACAGCACGCCAGCCAGCCCCAGGGTGACCGGTAGGCTCAGGTCGATGCCCCCGGCCAGGTCGCCCAGCGGGCCGACGAACTGCCCCGGCAGGTTGACGAAGCACAGGCCGACCGCTGCGCTGGGGATCCACGCCCCCATGCCGCGCCAGTTCCAGCCATGCAGGAACCAGTAGTGGCCACCGCGCTGGCCGCGGGTGAACACCTGCAGGTCATCGGCGTGGTAGAAGCCGCGGCGGGTAATCAGGCCGAGGATCATGATCACCATCCACGGGCTGGTGCAGGTGATGATGAGCACCGCAAAGGTCGACACGCTCTGCACCAGGTTGAAGGTGAAACGGCCGACGAAAATGAAGCCGATCGCCAGTACACCGATCAGCAACGTGGCGCCGGCGCGGCTGAGCAAGCGCGGGAACACGCTGGACATGTCCAGACCGGTGCCATACAGCGCCGTGGTGCCGGTGGACATGCCGCCGATCACCGCAATCAGGCATACCGGCAGGAAGAACCAGGTTGGGGCCACGGCCAGCAGGCCACCTACATAATTGTTGGCGGCGATGTAGTCCGGTGCCTGGGTTGCAACCAGGGTGGCCGTGCACAGGCCGAACAGGAACGGAATCAGTGTGGCGCCCTGGGCGGCAATCACGGCCAGCATGATGCGCGCCTTGGGCGTTTCACGCGGGATGTAGCGTGACCAGTCGCCCAGGAAGGCGCCGAACGACACCGGGTTGCTCATGGCCAGGATCGCTGCACCGACGAAGGCTGCCCAGAAGCCCGCCTGGCCCAGGTTGACGCTGCCGGCGTAACCGGCATCGAACGGCCCGGCAAAGGCGACGATACCCAGCAGGAACAGCAGGCTCGACGCCCACACGGCAATTTTGTTGACCCACAGCATGAAGCGGAAGCCGAAGATGCACACCACCAGCACCAGCACCGCGAACAGGCCGTAGGCCAGGCCCAGGGTAAGGTCGGTTTCCGGCAGGCCGGCCAGGCGCTTGGCCCCGCCGATCAAAGCATCGCCCGAGCTCCACACCGACAGCGAGAAGAACGCCACCGCCGTCAGCAGCGACAGGAACGAGCCGACGATACGCCCATGCACGCCAAAGTGTGCGCCTGAAGACACCGCGTTGTTGGTGCCGTTCAGTGCCCCGAACAGGCCCATGGGTGCAAGGATCAGCGCGCCCACGGTAACGCCGAGCAGAATCGCCCACACACCTGCCTGGAACGACAGCCCGAACAGCACCGGGAAGCTGCCCAGCACGGCGGTAGCGAAGGTATTGGCGCCGCCGAAGATCAGGCGGAACAGGTCCAGCGGGGAGGCGTCGCGTTGATCGTCGGGGATCTGTTCGACGCCGTTGGTCTCGATACCGGTCGAGTGGCTCATGGTGATGCTCCAGCGCGGTTGTTGTAGCCTGCGCAGTGCGCGGGCCTTCTTGTGGGTGCGATGGCAGGGCGGCAGGGCCGCGTAAAAAGGTGATCAGGCCGGCGATACGACCGACAGGTGTTCGTGGCAGGCCAGCCACTGTTCGCCGTGGCGGCGGAACACGATGGTTTCGCGCTCGCTCAACTGGTGTTCTTCACCGGCGATGCGGATATGGGTGGCCACATCGTGCATGAAGATCGCCACATCACCTTGCACGCTCACCTGAGCATTGCCCGACTCGCAGGCGAGCACGGCAAAACCCTCGGCCTGCCACTGGGCCCAGAGGTCTTCGTAGGCACGGCGCGACAGCAGCGGTTGCGGCAAGGTGTGGAAGAGGAAGGTGGCGTCTTCGCTGAAGCAGGCGAAATAGCGGGCGGTGTCGTTGCTGGCAAACGCGGCGACGAGGTCGGCGGCCGCCTGCCGTACCTGGAGAGTCTGGTCCACGGGAGTGGCCTCACGGTTTTTGTGATTATGGTGAAGCGATTCTGGTGGCGGTTGGCGAGGGGAAAAATCGCTGGCGGCAAATAATCAGTTCAGGAATTTGTGAAGTGATGGCAGAGCTTCCTTTTGAAGCTGAAGGGAGCGGCCAGGCAAACCCGACCGACGGCCTCTGCAGCCCTGCATCCTTGCCTACGCTGATACTCCCAACCCGCTGAAGCAAGGAGATCCGCCATGGCCTTCGAATACAAGCGTCTGGACAAGAACAACGCTGCGGTGCTGCTGGTCGACCACCAGACCGGCCTGCTCTCGCTGGTAAGGGATATCGACCCCGACCGCTTCAAGAACAACGTGCTGGCTCTGTCCGACCTGGCCAAATACTTCAAGCTGCCGACCATCCTCACCACCAGCTTCGAGACTGGCCCCAACGGCCCGCTGGTGCCGGAACTGAAAGAGCAGTTCCCCGACGCCCCCTACATTGCACGCCCCGGCAACATCAACGCCTGGGACAACGAAGACTTCGTCAAGGCGGTAAAAGCCACTGGCAAGAAGCAGCTGCTGATTGCCGGTGTGGTCACCGAAGTGTGCGTGGCCTTCCCGGCACTGTCGGCACTGGAGGAGGGCTTCGAGGTGTTCGTCGTCACTGACGCCTCTGGCACCTTCAACGAACTCACCCGCGACTCCGCCTGGCGGCGCATGGAGGCTGCCGGTGCACAGTTGATGACCTGGTTCGGCGTGGCCTGTGAGCTGCACCGTGATTGGCGCAATGACATTGAAGGGCTGGGGACCCTGTTCTCCAACCATATTCCGGATTACCGCAACCTGATGACCAGCTACAACAAGTTGGCCAAGTAGGTTTTTTTTGGGGGGGCTGCACCGCAGCCCCCTCTCAGCCGGCAAGCGAAGCGGCAAACCGTCATGAATCGACCATACTGACTCTTCATTCCCCTTAAGGAGAGTGTCATGTCGAAGCCGTCCAGGAAGAAAACCACCCAGGAAATGCCAGAAAAACTGGGCGGCAAGGCCTACGAAAAAGCGCTCAAACACCTGCATGTAGAGCTGGTGAAGCTACAGGAGTGGGTGGTCGCCAAGGGCCTGAAGGTGTGCATCGTCTTCGAAGGCCGTGACGGTGCCGGCAAGGGTGGCACCATCAAGGCCATCACCGAGCGCGTCAGCCCACGGGTGTTCCGCGTGGTGGCACTGCCCGCACCGACCGAGCGAGAGAAAACCCAGATGTACCTGCAGCGCTACCTGGGCCACCTGCCCGCTGCGGGCGAAGTGGTGATCTTCGACCGCAGCTGGTACAACCGCGCCGGGGTCGAGCGGGTCATGGGCTTCTGCTCTGACGAGCAAGTGGACAAGTTTCTGACCGGTGTGCCCGTGTTCGAAAAGGTCATGGTCGAGTCGGGGATCATCCTCATCAAGTACTGGCTTGAAGTCAGCGCCGAAGAGCAGACCCGGCGCCTGCAGGACCGCATCAATGACGGCCGCAAGCTGTGGAAGCTGTCGCCGATGGACCTCAAGTCGTACACCCGCTGGGATGATTACACCCAGGCGCGTGACGACATGTTCCAGGCGTCGGATACCGCCTGGGCACCGTGGTTCGTGGCCCATTCCAACGACAAGCGGCGCGCCCGGCTGAACATCATCAGCCATCTGCTTGGCCGCATTCCCTACAAGGACATCACCCGCGACCAGCTGGTGAAGTTGCCCAAACGCGGCAAGATCGGCAAGTACAAGGCTGTGGCCTATCCGTTCAAGGTCGTTGAAGAACGCTTCTGACCCCCTCCCTGCGGGGAGCTGCGAAGGTACGAGCTCATGCCACATGACGGCAGCCTGTTGCAGGCGACGGTGGTGTTCCTGTTGGCCGTGGTGCTTCTGGTTCCGCTGGCACAGCGCCTGAAAATGGGGGCGGTACCGGGTTACCTGCTGGCGGGTATCCTGATTGGTCCTTCGGTGTTCGGCCTGCTCGACAACCCGGACAACGTGGCGCGGCTGTCGGAAATGGGCGTGGTCATGCTGCTGTTCGTGATTGGCCTTGAGCTCTCACCCCGGCGTCTGTGGACCATGCGCCGGGCGCTGTTCGGCGTCGGCAGCTTGCAGGTAGGGCTGACTGCGGTGCTGCTTGGGCTGCTGGCGTACTGGCTGTTCGACCAATCGAAACCCGCTGCCATCGTGCTGGGCCTTGGCCTGGCGCTGTCGTCCACCGCCTTTGGCTTGCAGGTACTGGCCGAGCGCAAGGACCTGGGCAAGCCGCACGGTCGCCTGGCGGTGGCCATCCTGCTGTTTCAGGACATTGCCGCTATTCCCTTGATTGCCGTGGTGCCGCTGCTCGGGGGCGATGTCAGCACCGCCGACGAAGGGGCCTGGCCGCTGCTGGCAGTGGCTGTCGGCATAGGCGTGCTGATTGTCTTTGGTCGCTATCTGTTGACCCCGGTATTCAAGTGGACGGTGGGTTCGGGCTTGCCCGAGCTGTCGACGGCCACGGCCTTGCTGGTAGTGCTGGGCACCGCCTGGCTGATGGAGCACGTGGGCGTGTCGATGGCACTGGGTGCATTTCTGGCCGGCGTGCTGATGGCCGAGTCGCCATTTCGCCACGAACTGGAAACCCAGATCGAGCCGCTCAAAGGCCTGCTGCTGGGGCTGTTCTTCGTTGGCGTGGGCATGAGTGCCGACCTGCGCCTGCTGTTTGGCATGCCACTGATGGTGTTAGGCCTGACCGTGTTGCTGGTCGCCATCAAGCTGCCCTTGCTGTATGGCCTCGGGCGTACGGTTGGCGGGCTCAACAAGGCCCAGGCGTTGTGCCTGGGCGTGGTGCTGGCCTCGGGTGGCGAGTTTGCCTTCGTGGTGTTCAAGCTGGCGCTGGAGCATCAGGTGCTGACTCGGCAAGTGCATGACGTGCTGGTGCTGGCCATTACCTTGTCGATGGCGGTGGTACCGCTGGTGATGATGGCCTTGGCGCGGCAGTTACGAGACGCCAGCCCCGTACAGGCAACCCCGGAAACGAGTGACTGAACCGTGGCACATGACGAACTGAATGTTCGGAGGTGAAGCATGCAACCGGGTATCAAGCTGGACAGCGCCCTGTCGCGGGGTTTGCTCGATGTGCTGATCAAAGCCGGCCTGGTGGCTGCCTTGGTGATCTTTGCCTTTCAGGTGTTCCAGCCATTTCTGGAGCTGATGCTGTGGGCGGTTATCCTCGCGGTCACCCTGTACCCGTTGCATTGTCGCCTCCAGCGCCGTACCGGCCTCAAGCAGGGGTATGCGGCGACGCTGGTGGTGGTGCTGGTACTGGTGGTGCTGCTGGTGCCGATCTACCTGGTGGTGATGTCCATCGGCGAATCGGTGGACAGCCTGGTGACGTTACTCAAAAGCGGAGCCTGGAGCGTGCCGACCCCACCTGACGCCGTGGCGGCCTGGCCACTGATCGGGCCGAAGGTGCATGCCCTTTGGTTGGCGGCCTCCGAAAACATGGCCAGTGTGCTGAACCAGTGGATGCCCCAGCTCAAGGGCGCCGGGCGCACGGTGCTGGGTGCTGCGGCCAGTGCCGGGGGGGCCTTTTTGCTGTTCATCGGTGCGATCATCATCTCCGGGGTGATCATGGCCTTTGGTGACCGTGGTGAAATCGCGGCACAGCGTATCGCCATGCGGGTATCGGGTGAGGAGCGGGGCAAGCCATTGGCCAAGTTATGCACCGCGACCATTCGTGCGGTGGCCCAAGGTGTGATCGGCATTGCGTTCATCCAGATGTTGCTGATCGGCGTCGGCTTCGTGGTCAAAGGGGTGCCAGGGGCCGGCATGCTGGCCATCGTCATCCTCATGCTGGGGATTGCCCAGGCGCCCGCTACCCTTGTCACGGTGCCGGTGATCATCTATGTGTTCAACGTCGAAGGCTTTACCGCCGCGACCATCGTGTTTGCCATCTACACCTTCGTTGCCGGGCTGGCCGACAACGTGCTCAAGCCGCTGTTGCTGGGGCGAGGGGTGGACGTGCCGATGCCGGTGGTGCTGATCGGGGCGCTGGGCGGCATGGTGGTCAAAGGGATCATCGGCTTGTTCATCGGCCCGGTGATCCTTGGCGTCACCTACGTGTTGTTCTGGCAATGGGTTGCACTGCAGGTGCCGGAGCAACCAACACCACCTGCTGCCTGAGCCAGGGGTTGCCATGCCCACGTACGGCTATGGTCTGGGGCTGCTGGTAGTGCTGGCCGGCTGCACCCAGGTTGGCCCGGATTTCGAAAAGCCCCAGGCTCCTTGGTTGGCTGGCTGGAGCACGCCTTTGCTGGAGCAGGCAGGGCGCAGCGCTGCGGCGCCCGACCTGCGCCGCTGGTGGACGGTGTTCGCCGACCCAATGCTGGACGCGCTGATTGCCGAGGCCGATGCCAACAACACCAACCTTCGCGTGGCGGGCCTGCGCATCGCCGAAGCCCGTGCCCAGCTGGCCATCGTGCAGACCGGGCGTTATCCACAGTTGCAACAGTTGAGCGCGCAGAGCCTGTACCTGAAACAAGACCAGTCCGGCGCTGCAGCAGCGCGCGACTCGGTGTTCTGGCAATCCAGCGTGGGCTTCGACATCGGTTGGGAGATTGACTTCTGGGGGCGCTTCAGCCGCGCCATCGAAAGCGCAGATGCGGCCTACTTCGTTTCCCAGGCCAATTACGCCGATGCCATGCTGCTGTTGCGTGCACAAGTGGCCGACACCTACTTCGCCCTGCGGACCGCCGAGGCACGGCTGGATATCGCGCGCGAGAACGCCGAGCGCCAGGCGCGTAGCCTGGAGATCACCGAGCGGTTGTTCCGCCACGGCGAAAATGACGAACTCGACTGGCAGCAGGCGCGCACCCAATACCTGGCGACCCTGGCCACCATCCCCGAGTTCGAAAACCAGCTCAACGCGCTGCGCAACGTGCTGTGCTCGCTGCTGGGC
This sequence comes from Pseudomonas sp. URIL14HWK12:I5, assembly GCF_900176445.1. Classification (NCBI taxonomy): domain Bacteria; kingdom Pseudomonadati; phylum Pseudomonadota; class Gammaproteobacteria; order Pseudomonadales; family Pseudomonadaceae; genus Pseudomonas; species Pseudomonas sp. URIL14HWK12:I5. The sequence continues at coordinate 107,364 of NZ_FWXQ01000011.1, read as the reverse complement.
CGCCCGCCAGGACCGCTACCGCAGCTGGAGGCCGGCCATGGCCAGCTGCCATTGCCAGACCGCGCGGTGCTTCAGGACGTACCGGCCAACCTCTTGCAGCGCCGCCCGGACATCCGCGCTGCCGAGCAGGCGGTGGCGGCGCAGTCGGCGCTGGTTGGGGTTGCCGAGGCCGATCTTTATCCACAGCTGAGCCTGCTGGGCAGCATTGGCTGGACCTTTTTATCCGCCAGTCATCTGCCCGACACCTTCGACCTGGCTGCTGGCCCTAGCCTGATCTGGAACCCGTTCGACTATGGCCGGCGCAAGAATGCCGTGCGCGTAGAGGATGCCCGCTTGCAGCAACTGATCGAGCTGTACCAGCAAAACGTGCGCGAAGCGGCCCGCGAAGCCGACGATGCCGCCAGCGGGCTTGTCCGCTCGCTGCAGAGCGCAACCATTCGCGACCAGGCCTCGCAGGCTGCACAGCGTTCGCTGAACCTGGCCAGCTCGCAGTACCGCGAAGGCTTTGCCGACTTCCAGCGCGTGCTCGATGCCCAGCAATTGCTGTTGCAGCAACAGGACGGTTACCTGGTCAGCCGTGGCAATGCAGTCAGCAGCCTGCTGACCTTGTACAAGGCCTTGGGCGGTGGCTGGGATGCCCGCCGCGCACCGATCGACCCGGCCACCCGTCAGCACATGCAGCACCGCACCGACTGGGGCGAGCTGCTCGACGAGCCAGCCCCCACCGCACACGCACAAGGTGAAAACCAATGAGCGACAGCACGCCTACGCCCCCCCCGCCGGCCCCTGATCGCGGCATGCGCTGGGTGCTGCTGCTGATAGCCGTGAGCCTGCTCTGGTACTTGCTGGCCGACCGCTTCACGCCGTACACCCAGCAGGCCCGCCTGCAGGCGTACGTGGTTCCGGTGGCCGCCGAAGTGGCCGGGCAGATCAAGCGTGTCGCAGTCGGCAACAACCAGGAGGTGCGCCAGGGCGATGTGCTGTTCGAGCTCGATCAGGAACAGTACCGCATTGCCTTGGCCCGCGCCGAAGCCGACCTCGAAACCGTGCGCCGTCAGATCGGCGCCAGTACCGCCGGCATCGACTCGGCCCAGGCCGCGCTCGTGGCCGCCGAGGCCAACGCACGCAAGGCCCGGCAGGACGCCGAGCGCCTCAAGCGCCTGATTGATGAGGACCCCGGCACAGTATCGGTACGTCGCCTGGAAGGCGCCCAGGCTACCCGCGACCAGGCCATCAGCCAGGTGGCGGCGGCCCGTGCGGAGGTGGAGCGGGCCCGTGAGCAGCAGGGCGGGGCGCAGGAGGACAACGCCCAGCTGCGCAGTGCTGCGGCCAATGTCGAAAAGGCACGGCTTGACCTGGCGCGCACGGTGGTGCGCGCTGATGCGAATGGCCTGATCACCGACCTGCGCACTGACGTTGGGCATTATGTCGGGGCTGGCAGCCCGATGATGACGCTGATCAGTATCCACGACGTGTGGATAAGTGCCGACATGACCGAGAACAACCTCGGCCGCCTGCGCCCCGACACCCCGGTGCTGGTGGTGCTCGATGCGCTGCCCGGTACCGTGTTGAAGGGGCGTGTTCGCAGCATTGGCTACGGCGTGAGCGTGGGCCAGGGCACCCCGCCGGGTACTTTGCCGACCGTTCAGAACAGCCGCGAGTGGCTGCGTTCGGCACAGCGCTTCCCGGTGATTGTCGAGCTTGAGCGCGACCAACTTCAGGACAAGACCGTGCTGCGGGTTGGTGGCCAGGCCGAGGTCATGGCCTTGCCTGGCGAAGGCAACCCGCTGAACCTGCCGGGCAGGTTGTTCATGTGGCTGATGAGCTGGCTGTCGTATGCCTATTGAATTGCGCCGCCTGCGGGCCCTGCGCCTGGCCTGGGGCGTGGCGCTGTGCCTGGTGGTCAGCTTCGGCATCGGCCTGCCCGTGCCGATCCTGGCACCGGTGTTCGCCGTGCTGTTGCTGGCCATGCGCAGCCAGCCATTGCCGTTGCGCGCGGCACCCGCCTTGGCGGTACTGGTGCTGCTCGCGTGTGGCAGCGGGTTATTGCTGATTCCACTGTTGCGTCACGCCCCGGTCAGCGGAGTGTTGCTGGTGGGCGTGGGCGTTTTTCTCACGTTGCGCTATGCCTTGATGGGCGGCAACGGCCTGCTGGCCAACTTGCTGATAGTCGGCCTGACCATGATTGCTGCTGCGGGTACCAGCGACTTCACCTTGGCCCTCTCGGTGGTCGAAGCGCTGGCCAAAGGCATGTTGCTTGCGGTGCTGGGCACGGCCTTGGCCCATGTGCTGTTTCCCGAACCTGCCAATGCGCCGGCACAGCCGGTACCGCCGCTGCCGGGGCGCGCGCATGTCAGCTGGGTAGCGTTGCGCGCCACGTTGATTGTGATGCCGGCTTTCCTGCTGGCGCTGATTGCCCCGGACCAGTACATGCCGCTGATCATGAAGGCAGTGAGTGTGGGGCAACAGGCCGGCGAAACCCGCGCGCGGCACGCCAGCCGTGAGCTGGTTGGCTCAACGTTGCTCGCCGGGTTGCTGGCGATACTGATGTGGGGCGCGTTGAGCCTGTTCGTGCACCTGTGGATGTTTTTTTTGTGGGTGCTGCTGTTCGCGCTCTGGCAGGCGCGCCGGCTGTATCAGGTGGTGCAGAACCGGCAGAGCCCGGCGTACTGGGTGAGCTGCCTGACGACCCTGTTGATCCTGCTGGGGCAGTCGGTGCAGGACAGTGCTGGCGGGCAGGATGTGTACAAGGCGTTTGCGGTGCGCATGGCACTGTTTCTGGCGGTGTCGGTGTATGCCAGTGCCATGCTGATCTGGATTGATCGGCGCCGGGTTCGGGCTGCCTAGGGTTGCCAGTCAACTCCGCTCTCATCCAGATAGGCATCCACCGCCGCGCCCACCGTTGGATGAAAGGCATTCTCCCCCATATGGTGGAACAATCCGAACCGCCGCATCTTGTCCTTCACCGGATCCTTCATCTCGGCAAACTGCAACTCCACCCCCCGTGCTTCCAGTGCCCGGTCCAGCTCGGCCAGCATGTCGGCCGAAGTGATGTCGATACTGGTCACTGGCTCCGCCGCGATGATCAACCGCTGCACCGGTGTAGGCGACGCGTCCACTGCCGCCATCACTGTGCTCTGGAACTGCTCGGCGTTGGCGAAGAACAGCGGCGCGTCCCAGCGCAGCAGCACCAACCCTGGAATGCGTCGGGCCTTTGGATAACGCTGCACATCATGGTAGCCCCGCGTGCCATCCACCCGGCCCAGTACCGCATGGTGCGGCCGCCAACCGTCCCACAGAAACTCGATCACTGCGATGGCCACGGCGATGCAGATACCTGGAATAGCGCCAAATACGGCTACGCCGACAAAGCAGGTGAACGACAGCCAGAACTCCCACTGCTGCATGTGGAATATACGTTTGAGGTCGGTGAACTCGAACAGGCCCAGTGCGGCAGCAATCACCACGGCGGCCAAGGCACTGTTGGGCAGGTGCTGCATCAGATTGGGCGCCACCAGCAGCAACAGGGTTACCGCCAGCGCGCCGATAATACCGGTGAGTTGGGTTTGCGAGCCTGCCGCTTCGGCCACTGGCGTGCGCGATGAACTGCTGCTGATCGGAATACCCTGGAACAGCCCCGAAGCCAGGTTGGCTATACCCAGGCCGAACATTTCCTGGTTCGGGTTGACCGGCATTTTCAGGCGGGCGGCATAGGAGCGCGACAGCACACTGGTGTCGGCGAACGACACCAGCGCTACCGCGATGCCACCGAGCAGCACCTCCACCAGGTCGATGTCGCTGACCCAGGGGAAGACAAAACCGGGGAGCCCTTGGGGCAACTCGCCGAGCACCTTCACGCCTTGCTGGTCGAGCCCCAGCAGGCTCACCGCCAGCGTGGCCAGCACCACGGCAATGAGGATGCCCGGTACCCGCTTGAAGGGCTTGAGCAAAAGGATCAGCACCAGGCTGCCACCACCGACCATGAAGCTTGGCCAATGCCCTTGGCCGGCAAGCAAGGCCTGAATCAGGTTCCAGATATCTCGCAGCGGTCCTTGGCTGTCCACCGACAGGCCGAACAGCTTGGGCAGTTGGCTGATCAACACCGTGAGGGCGATTCCGTTCATGTACCCATAGCGGATCGGCTTGGACAGCAACTCGGTGATGAAGCCCAGGCGCAGCAGCCCGGCAATTACACAGAACGCCCCGGCGACCAGCGCCATCATGCTGGCGATGGCGATTGCCCGCTGCGGGTCACTGGCGGCGTACTGCACCACCACCGCCAGGATCGGCGCGGCCAGTGCCGAGTCCGGGCCCAGTACGAGGATGCGGCTGGGGCCGAACAGGGCATAGGCCAGCAAGGGGATAATGGTGGCATACAGGCCATAGATGCCGGGTACGCCGGACGCTTCGGCGTACGCAATGCCCACGGGTACCAGCATGGTGGTGAGCACCAGGCCGGCGGCGATGTCCTTGGCCAGCCAGGCTGGCTTGTAGTGGAGCAGGGTGACCAGGCCAGGTAACCAGCGTTGCCAGTCGAAGCGAGTGGGTTCGGGCATGATGCAGGCTCTGGGGGAGGAGGGGACTCAATCACAGCTTAGATGTTGGGATGGGGGGCTGCGCAGCAGCCCCTTCAATCTCAATCCATCTATGCAGTCGTCACCACTGGCGCGCATTCAACCGGGAAGTTCACCGAGTTGGCAATAAAGCACTCATGGTGCGCATCCTCATGCATACGCAAGGCAAGCTCCCGGTCCGAGCTTGCACTGATGGTCACTTGCGGGCGCAATAGCACTTGAGTGAAGCGACCCTTCGCCTGTGTATCGCCCTCCACCATGCGCCCCAGTGGTTTGTCGACGTACTTCAGCACATTTACACCATTCACCGCACACAGGTGCAGGTACCAGAGCTTGTGGCAGGCCGACAGCGATGCTACCAGCATGTCTTCCGGGTTCCAGCGCTGTGGGTCACCGCGAAAGGCGGGGTCTGCCGATCCGGCCAAGGCAGCCTTGCCGGGGGCCTCAACGTTGAAGTCGCGTGCATAGGCGGTATAGCTGGAAGTACCGTCACCCTTGTTGCCGGTCCAGGTCACTTGCACTTCGTACTGGTGTTCTTTCATCTGTCCTCCTTGAACCCATGAGCCCATCGCGGGCAACGCCGACTATAGCGCTTCCTGTACTGTCGATGGCGGGCAGGGCCTCCAGCACCTCAATGCCCGCCTGCACATGACCGAGGACCTGAGCCTGGTGCTGGGGGGGCCGGGCAAAACAAAACCCCTTGAAGCGTAAGCCTCAAGGGGTTTGTGGTTACAGCAGGCTACCGCTTAGACGTTGAAGCGGAAGTGCATCACGTCGCCGTCTTTGACGATGTAATCCTTGCCTTCCAAACGCCATTTACCGGCTTCCTTGGCACCGCTCTCACCCTTGAACTGGATGAAGTCGTCATAGGCCACCACTTCAGCGCGGATGAAGCCTTTTTCGAAGTCGGTGTGGATCACGCCAGCGGCTTGTGGTGCGGTGGCACCCACGCGTACGGTCCAGGCACGTACTTCCTGCACGCCGGCAGTGAAGTAGGTTTGCAGGTTCAGCAGCTCGTAACCGGCGCGGATCACACGGTTCAGGCCAGGCTCTTCCAGGCCCAGGGCCTCGAGGAACATGTCCTTCTCTTCACCGTCGTCCAGCTCGGCGATTTCCGCTTCGATCTTGTTGCACACCGGCACCACCACCGCGCCTTCTTCCTCGGCAATGGCCTTGACCACGTCCAGGTGCGGGTTGTTGTCGAAACCGTCTTCCGCCACGTTGGCGATGTACATCACCGGCTTGCTGGTCAGCAGGTGGAAGCCGCGGATGACCGCCTTGTCTTCGGCGCTCATGTTCTTCATCAGGCTGCGCGCTGGCTTGCCTTCGGTGAAGTGCGGGATCAACTGCTCCAGGATAGCCTTCTGCGCCAGGGCTTCCTTGTCGCCGCCCTTGGCGTTGCGGGCAACCTTCTGCAGTTGCTTCTCGCAGCTGTCGAGGTCGGCGAAGATCAGTTCGAGGTCGATGATCTCGATGTCACGCTTGGGGTCGACGCTGTTGGAAACGTGGATCACGTTTTCGTCTTCGAAGCAGCGCACCACGTGGGCAATGGCGTCAGTCTCGCGGATGTTGGCGAGGAACTTGTTGCCCAGGCCTTCGCCTTTCGACGCACCCGCCACCAGGCCGGCGATGTCGACGAATTCCATGGTGGTGGGCAGGATGCGGTTTGGCTTGACGATTTCAGCCAGCGCATTCAGGCGCGCATCGGGCATCGGCACGATGCCGCTGTTTGGCTCGATGGTGCAGAAAGGGAAGTTCTCCGCCGCGATGCCAGACTTGGTCAGGGCGTTGAACAGGGTGGACTTGCCGACGTTGGGCAGGCCGACGATGCCGCAATTGAAACCCATGGGTATTCCCCTCTCTAAAGGAAATCAGGCCTTCTGGCTGTGCAGCTCGCGCATCGCCTTGGCGAAGTCGCCGGCAAGCACGTCCGGCAGCACGCCGAGGGCAAAATCGATGCTGGCGTCGAGCTTCTCCTGCTCGGCGCGCGGCGCGCGGCCCAGGACGAAGTTGGAGACCAGTTTGGCGTCGCCCGGGTGGCCGATGCCAAGCCGCAGGCGGTGGAAGTCGTTCTGGTTGCCGAGCTGCGCGATGATGTCGCGCAGGCCGTTATGCCCACCATGGCCGCCGCCGCGCTTGAGCTTGGCAACGCCCGGAGGCAGGTCGAGTTCGTCGTGTGCCACCAGGATCGCTTCCGGCTTGATGCGGAAGAAATTGGCCAAGGCCGCCACGGACTGGCCGCTACGGTTCATGTAGGTGGTGGGGATCAACAAACGAACGTCGTTGCCCTGATGGCTGAACTTAGCCGTCAGGCCGAAATATTTCTTGTCAGCGGTCAGCGAAACACGCTGTGCGCTGGCAATGCGTTCAACGAAAAGAGCCCCTGCGTTATGCCGGGTCTGTTCGTATTCGGGGCCGGGGTTACCCAGGCCGACGATCAACTGGATGGCGGTCACGTCAGGGGCTCTTCCTTGGAGTTGGTGGGTTACAGGGCGCGCGGCACTGTAACCCGATCAACGCCGGCGTGCGAGTAGATTACTCGGCAGCGCCTTCTGCTTCTGGAGCAACGCGTGGAGCGTGAACGTTGGCAACAGCTTTGTCATCACCGTGGGCCAGAGCAACGAACTCTACGCCTTTCGGAGCTTTCAGATCCGACAGGTGGATGATGGTGCCGACTTCGGCGTTGGCCAGGTCAACTTCGATGAACTCAGGCAGGTCTTTGGCTTCGCAGGAAACTTCGATCTCGGAAACAACGTGGGAGATCTCGCCGCCTTTCTTGACCGGTGCTTCTTCGTTGATGAAGTGCACTGGAACAACAGCGGTCAGTTTCTGGCCAGCAACAACGCGAACGAAGTCGGCGTGCATGATGAACTGCTTGGCTGGGTGGCGCTGCATGGCCTTGATGATGACGTTTTGCTTAACGCCGTCAACGTTCAGCTCGATAACGTGGCTGAAGGCAGCTTCGTTTTCGAACAGCTTGGTGATTTCCTTGGCCAGGATGGTCAGGGATTGAGCTTCTTTATCGCCACCGTAGACAACGGCTGGGATGCTCAGCGAGTGACGCAGGCGGCGGCTCGCACCTTTCCCCAGGTCAGTACGCGCTTGGGCGTTCAGGATGAAATCAGTCATTTTACTTCTCCAAAATAGCCCCCCGAGGGCGTTTGCGACCAGCGCCAACGGGGATGGCAAAAAAGCCCCGCCCCAACACATGTTGGGGCGGGGCGCTTCATATCAACACGCGTTCCGCTTAGCGGAACATCGCGCTGATCGATTCTTCGTTGCTGATGCGGCGTACCGCTTCAGCGACAACCGGTGCGATATCCAGCTGGCGGATACGGTCACAGGCTTGAGCAGCGGCGGACAGCGGAACGGTGTTGGTCACCACCAGCTCGTCCAGTACCGACTTCTCGATGTTCTCGATCGCGCGGCCCGACAGGACAGGGTGCGTGCAGTAGGCGTAAACCTTGGCAGCGCCGTGTTCTTTCAGGGCTTTGGCCGCGTGGCACAGGGTGCCGGCGGTGTCGACCATGTCGTCTACCAGGATGCAGGTGCGCCCTTCGACGTCGCCGATGATGTGCATAACCTCGGAGTGGTTAGCCTTTTCACGGCGTTTGTCGATGATACCCAGGTCGACACCCAGGGACTTGGCGACTGCACGTGCACGCACGACACCACCGATGTCCGGGGAGACGATCATCAGGTTCTCGAAACGCTGGTCTTCGATGTCGTCGACCAGTACGGGCGAGCCGTAGATGTTGTCGACCGGGATATCGAAGAAGCCTTGGATCTGGTCAGCGTGCAGGTCGACGGTGAGAACACGGTCGATACCCACGACAGTGAGCATGTCAGCGACGACTTTGGCGCTGATGGCTACACGTGCCGAACGCGGACGGCGGTCCTGGCGGGCATATCCGAAGTAAGGAATCACGGCGGTGATTCGGGATGCTGAGGAGCGGCGGAAGGCATCGGCCATCACTACCAGTTCCATCAGGTTATCGTTGGTCGGGGCACAGGTCGGCTGAATAATGAAAACGTCTTTACCGCGAACATTTTCATTGATCTCAGTGCTGATCTCACCGTCGGAGAATTTACCGACAGAGACGTCACCGAGAGGGATATGCAGCTGACGTACGACACGCCGAGCCAGATCGGGGTTAGCGTTCCCCGTAAAGACCATCATCTTGGACACGCGCAGTACCTGAAGGCTGAGGGTATACCTGGATGAGTATAAGGAAAATGGCAGGGGCGGCTGGATTCGAACCAACGCATGGCAGGATCAAAACCTGCTGCCTTACCGCTTGGCGACGCCCCTGTATCTGTTGCTGCGAACGCTTATGCGCTCGGCTTCTTGACCAGACTTTGCAGCTTGCGATGCAACATCGAAACATTGCTTCCTTTCGCCACAAACCCTGTTTGGGTCGCTGAAAGAAGGGCCAGAACTTTATCAGCTTCGGCTTTGCTTGGGAAGGCCCCAAACACACAACTTCCAGTGCCGGTTAGTCGAGCCTCAGTGAATTTCCCCAGTGAATTCAATGCATTGCGAACTTCTGGGTAATTCTGCTCTACCACCGGTTGGCAGTCATTTCGACTGTTTCCCTTGGGAACGGGGCGCATCTTAAGGGGGAGTGAATCACGTGTCAACTGTGGATGCGAAAAAATTTCTACTGTGCTGACAGACACTTGCGGCACCAGCACGACATACCAAGGTTCTTCCGGGTCTACCGGGGTGAGCTGTTCGCCCACGCCCTGGGCGAACGCCGCATGGCCGCGCACGAATACCGGTACGTCGGCGCCCAGGCTCAGGCCCAGTGCGGCCAGGCGGTCTTCGTCCCAGTCCAGCTGCCAGAGGTGGGCCAGGGCCAGCAGGGTGGTGGCGGCATCCGAGCTGCCACCACCGATGCCGCCACCCATGGGCAGCACTTTGGTCAGCCAGATGTCGGCGCCGAGCGTGGTGCCGGATTGCTCCTGCAACTTGCGGGCGGCGCGCACGATCAGGTTGCTGTCGTGCGGTACGGCTTCAATCTCGGTGTGCAGGCGGATCACGCCATCGTCACGCAGGGCGAAACTCAGTTCGTCGCCATGGTCGAGAAACTGGAACACGGTTTCCAGCTCGTGGTAACCATCTGGGCGGCGGCCGATGATGTGCAGCCACAAGTTGAGCTTGGCCGGGGCGGGCAGGGTGAGTTGCATGTGATCAGTGCCCCAGCTGGCGTGGCTGCCAGTCCTTGACCACCAGGGTCACGTCCAGGTCCTTGCCGTGCAGTTTCAGGCGCTCGGGCAGCCAGTAACCGTTCTGCTCGGTGTAGCTCAGGTACTGCACCTGCCAGCCGTCCTGGTCGAGGCTGGCCAGACGGCTGTCACCGTCCAGGGTCAGCTTGCTCTTGCTGTCGGGGGCGGGCAGGCCGCGTACCCACCAGACCAGGTGGGACACCGGCAGTTGCCAGCCAAGCTGCTCTTCCAGCAAAGCTTCGGGACTCGTGGCCTCGTAACGGCCCTGGTTGGCCACTTCCAGTACCACACCACCCGGGCGGCCGGTCAGGCGTGCGGCACCACGGCCCAGCGGGCCGGCAAGGCGAATGTCGTAGTAGTCCTGGCGCTGCAGCCAGAACAGCGTGCCGCTGCCGGAGTCGCGCGGGGCGCGGATGCCGACCTTGCCGTTGATCTGCCAGCCATCGAGGCTGCTCAGTTGTTCTTTATGGGCGCGCCACTGTTGTGGGTTGCCGTGGCCCTGCAGGGCCTCGCGGCTACCGAAACCGGCACAACCGGCCAGCAGGGCGATCAGGGTGAAGGAGATGCAATGGCGCAGGAACATGGCGTTAAAGGGTCTCGGATCCGGTCAGGCGCAGGAGGGTCTTGCGCAGGATGGGGCTGTCGGCCTGGGCTTCGAAGCCTTTGGCCCACACCTGGCGGGCTTCGCGGCGCTTGCCGTTGGCCCACAGCACTTCACCCAGGTGGGCGGCCACTTCATGGTCGGGGAAGTTGGCAAAGGCCTGACGCAGGTAGGTTTCGGCCTCGTCGAGGTTGCCCAGGCGATAGTTGACCCAACCCAGGCTGTCGAGCACTGCCGGGTCGTCCGGGGTCAACTGGTGGGCTTTGTCGATCAGCGCCTTGGCTTCGCTGTAGCGGGTAGTGCGGTCGGCCAGGGTGTAACCCAGGGCGTTCAGGGCCATGGCATTTTCTGGCTCGCGGGTGATGATGGCGCGCAGGTCTTTTTCCATCTGTGCCAGATCGTCGCTTTTTTCGGCCAGCATGGCGCGGGTGTACAGCAGGTTGAGGTCGTCTGGGTACCGTTGGATGGCTTGTTGAAGCACCTGGTTGGCCTGGGCGTCCTTGTTGTTGTTGCTGTAGCTTTCCGACTCGATCAGGTACAGCTGGATGGCGAGGTCCGGCTGGGCTTCGCGGGCTTCGGCGAGCAGGCGCGAAGCGTCGGTGCCTCGGCCGTTGGCAATCAGGATATCGGCCTGGCGCAGTTGCGCGGGCAGGTAATCGGGGCCAGGGCCGACCAGCGCGTATTCGCGCAGAGCGCCTGCGGGATCGTGGCGCTCTTCCCGGATGCGGCCCAGGTTCAGGTGCGCGGCGTCGACGTTGCTGTCACGCTCGATCAGTTCCTGCAGGTAGCCTTCGGCTTCATCCCAGTCTTTGTTCTCCAGGCACACCAGCGCCAGGGAGTAACGAAGTTCGTCATCGTCAGGGTACTGCTGGACCAGGCTGAGGAACTCGCCCTTGGCATCGGCGATGCGGTCTTGCTCGACCAGGGTGCGGGCGTAGGTCAGGCGCAGGCGCTTGTCATCCGGGTTGTCGCGGATAGCGCTGCGCAGCAGTGGCAGGGCTTCCGGGCCACGGTCCAGAGTCTGCAGCAATCGGGCGCGCAGTAGGATCGGGGCGATTTCGCCGTTCTGCGCCGGGTGCGACTCAAGCAGCTCCAGTGCCTCTTCGGCCTTGCCGTCCTGATTCAGCAGTAGCGCTTTGCCGAACACCAGCTGGCCGTTGTTCGGGTATTTCACCAGCAGGCGCTCGAAGCTTTGCAGCAGGCCATCGCGGGTGCTCTGGTCGGTTTCGGCGGCAGACAGGGCGAGGAAGTCGAAGTGGGTGTCGCCTTGGCCCTGCAGCACCTTTTCCATATAGGCCATGGCGTCGTCATAGCGGCCGGCGCGGGCCAGCTGGATGGCGGCGGCGCGTTGGGCGTCGAGGTTTTGCGGGTCGTTGCGGGCCCAGACCAGGGCGTTTTCCAGCGATGGCTCGTCGGCGCCGAGGTACTCGGCGATGCGATAGGCACGTTCGGAAACCCCAGGGTCCTGGGTTTTGGCGGCCTGGTCGGTGTAATTGGCCAGGGCGATGTCGAAGCGGTTGCGCTGGCCGGCCAGCTCTGCGACCAGCAGGCTATAGAGTGTGTCCTGCTTGAACGAGCCATACACCACGGGCTTTTGGGCCTCGCTCTTTGCGGCCTCGGCGACGGGAGGCTCGGCCTTTTGCGGGGCCAGGCTCTGGCAGCCCTGAAGCAGGGCGAAGGCAAGCAGCAATGCGTATGGTTTGTTCATAGAAGGCTTTAGAAGGACTCACCGGCGGTCGGAGCATGATGACACAAGCGCGGTGGCAAACCCACCTGCGAAGGTATGAAGCTGCGCTTCGCTTATGCAGACCGCGCAGCGCCTGCGTGGTTCGCCGCAGAGCCTGCCAACACGATCCAGTGCTCTTGCTCTTGCTCTTGCTTCAGCTTTTGCTTCTAAGCGCGCGATAGTTCAGGCGCTGCAGATTGCGACTTCAGGAGGCCGAGCGGAGGGATTGCGGAGGGAGGTGACGGGCATGGATGCCCGTCAAGCGCTGAGGCCCCATGGATGGGGCCTGCAGCGCGTACTCCCGGGAGCAAGCCCGTAGCGAGGGAACCCCGGAGCGCAGCGTAGGGGCCGGATGATGGGAGCGGACGGTTTTTGGTTCCTTTTTGCCACGACAAAAAGGGACCCGCCGTAAGGGCGGAAAGGTGACTGAGCGCCACCTTCGAGAATGAATGTTTACTGTGTTGTTGATGCCCACGCCTAAAAGCGAAAAGCGAAAAGCTTAAGCGATGGTTTTTATATAGCGATAAGTTCGTATGCGGTGGCGACGCATACTCACCTTTTCGCCCTTACGGCGAGTCACTTTTTGCCAAACGCGGCAAAAAGTAACCAAAAAACGCTGCGCTCCCATCATCCGGCCCCTACGCTGCGCTCCGGGGTTCCCTCACTCCGGCCTTGCTCCCGGGAGGACCGCGCTGCAGGCCCCATCCTGGGGCCCAGCGCTTGACGGGCATCCATGCCCGTCACAGCCCTCCGCAAGGCCTGCGTTCGGCCTCCTGAAGTCGCGAAGATCAAGATCAAAAGCCAGATCAAAAGCCAGATCAAAAGCGGGGGAGGGGTGAAATTACCGCTGATGCTGGCCTGGACGCGGCGATAGCCGCAGCGTTATCAGCGCAATAGCGAACGGTGGTTGTCCAAAAACCTGCGAAAGAGGACAATTATCGGCTTCCCGTCACAACCAGCGACCTTGCATGGCCTTTCTTGCACTTGGTATCAACCATAAGACTGCCTCGGTAGACGTACGCGAGCGCGTGGCGTTTACCCCAGAGCAGCTGGTAGACGCCCTGCAGCAGCTCTGCCGACTGACATCCAGCCGCGAAGCGGCGATCCTGTCGACCTGCAACCGCAGCGAGCTGTATATAGAGCAGGACCACCTGTCCGCCGACGCCGTGTTGCAATGGCTGGCCGACTATCACCGCCTCAGCCTCGACGAGCTGCGCGCCAGCGCCTACGTGCACGAAGAGCACGATGCCGTGAGGCATATGATGCGCGTGGCCTCGGGCCTGGACTCGCTGGTACTCGGTGAGCCGCAGATTCTCGGCCAGATGAAGTCGGCCTACGCCGTGGCGCGTGAAGCAGGTACCGTCGGCCCGCTGCTCGGGCGCCTGTTCCAGGCCACCTTCAGCGCCGCCAAGCAGGTGCGTACCGACACTGCAATCGGCGAAAACCCGGTTTCGGTGGCGTTTGCCGCGGTCAGCCTGGCCAAACAGATCTTCGCCGACCTGGGTCGCAGCCAGGCCTTGCTGATCGGTGCCGGCGAAACCATCACCCTGGTCGCCCGCCACCTGCACGAGCAGGGCGTACGTCGTATCGTCGTGGCCAACCGCACCCTGGAGCGCGCCAGCACGCTGGCCGAGCAGTTCGGTGCGCATGCCGTGCTGCTGGCCGACATCCCCCAGGAGCTGGCCAACAGCGACATCGTCATCAGTTCCACCGCCAGCCAGTTGCCGATCCTGGGCAAAGGCGCGGTCGAGAGTGCGCTCAAGCAGCGCCGGCACAAGCCGATCTTCATGGTCGACATCGCCGTGCCGCGCGACATCGAAACTGAAGTCGGCGAACTGGACGATGTCTACCTGTACACTGTCGATGACCTGCACGATGTGGTGGCGGAAAACCTCAAGAGCCGCCAGGGCGCGGCCCAGGCCGCCGAAGAGCTGGTGTCGGTGGGCGCCGAAGACTTCATGCTGCGCCTGCGTGAACTGGCTGCGGTGGATGTGCTCAAGGCCTATCGCCAGCAAAGCGAGCGCCTGCGCGACGAAGAACTGCAAAAAGCCCAGCGCCTGCTGGCGAACGGCGGCAACCCCGAAGACGTGCTGGCCCAACTGGCCCGGGGCCTGACCAACAAACTCCTGCATGCGCCCAGCGTGCAGTTGAAAAAGCTCTCGGCCGAGGGCCGCCTCGATGCGCTGGCCATGGCCCAGGAACTCTTTGCCCTCAACGAGGGCTCCACGGACAAATCCCCGCAATGAAAGCGTCGCTGCTGAATAAACTGGAAATCCTCCAGGACCGCTTCGAAGAACTCACCGCCCTGCTCGGTGACGCCGAAGTCATTTCCGACCAGACACGCTTTCGCGCGTATTCCCGTGAGTACGCCGAGGTGGAGCCGGTCTACGCTGCTTATAAAGAGTGGCGCAAAGTGCAGGACGACCTCGAAGGCGCCCAGGCGCTGCTCAAGGACAGTGACCCGGACCTGCGCGAAATGGCCGTGGAAGAAGTGCGTGAAGCCAAGGAGCAACTGTTGACGCTGGAGGCGCAGCTGCAACGCATGCTGCTGCCCAAAGACCCTAACGATGGTCGCAACGTGTTCCTCGAAATCCGCGCCGGCACCGGTGGCGACGAGGCGGCGATCTTCTCTGGCGACTTGTTCCGCATGTACTCGCGCTACGCCGAAAAGCGCGGCTGGCGCCTGGAAATTCTGTCCGAGAACGAAGGCGAGCACGGCGGCTACAAGGAAATCATCGCCCGTGTCGAGGGTGAGAACGTTTACGGCAAGCTCAAGTTCGAGTCGGGCGCTCACCGCGTCCAGCGCGTACCCGAGACCGAATCCCAGGGCCGTGTGCACACCTCCGCATGCACGGTGGCGGTGCTACCCGAGCCGGACGAACAGGCCGCCATCGAAATCAACCCGGCCGACCTGCGCGTGGACACCTACCGTGCCTCCGGCGCCGGTGGCCAGCACGTGAACAAGACCGACTCGGCCATCCGCATCACTCACTTGCCTACCGGCATCGTGGTCGAATGCCAGGAAGAGCGTTCGCAGCACAAGAACCGGGCTCGCGCCATGTCCTGGCTGTCGGCCAAGCTCAACGACATGCAGACCAGCGCAGCACAGAATGCCATCGCCAGCGAACGCAAGCTGCTGGTGGGCTCTGGCGACCGCTCCGAGCGCATCCGCACGTACAATTATCCACAGGGCCGGGTGACCGACCACCGCATCAACCTGACCCTGTATTCGCTGGACGACATCCTCAGTGGTGGCGTAGAGGCGGTGATCGAACCGCTACTGGCCGAATACCAGGCCGATCAACTGGCCGCCCTGGGGGACTGATGACCATCATCGCCAGCCTGCTGCGCAACGCGCAGTTGCCCGAATCGCCCACCGAACGGCTGGATGCCGAATTGCTGCTGGCGGCTGCCATCGGCAAGTCGCGTAGTTACTTGCACACCTGGCCCGAGCGTATCGTCAGCAGCGAAGATGCCGAGACTTACGCGGGTTACCTGCAGCGCCGCCGTGGCGGCGAGCCGGTGGCTTACATTCTCGGGCAGCAGGGCTTCTGGACAATCGACCTGGAAGTGGCGCCGCATACCCTGATCCCGCGGCCAGACACCGAGCTGTTGGTCGAGACGGCCCTCGAACTGCAACCCGCCTCGCCAGCCAAGGTGCTGGACCTGGGCACCGGTACGGGCGCGATTGCCCTGGCCTTGGCCAGTGATCGCCCGGCCTGGCAGGTGACTGCGGTTGACCGGGTAGAGGAAGCCGCTGCCCTGGCTGAGCGCAACCGCCAGCGCCTGGGCCTGGCTAATGCCCAGGTGCGGGTAAGCCACTGGTTCGACAGCCTGGTCGGCGAGCGTTTTGACCTGATTGTCAGTAACCCGCCTTACATCGCAGCTGCAGATCCTCACCTGGTGGCCGGTGACGTGCGCTTCGAGCCCAGCAGTGCGCTGGTCGCTGGCGTCGATGGCCTGGACGACCTGCGCGTGATTGCTGCCCAAGCCCCTGCGCACCTGTTGCCGGGGGGCTGGTTGTTGCTGGAGCATGGCTACGATCAGGCAGCAGCGGTACGCGCCTTGCTGGCGGAACACGGTTTTATCGAGGTTGCCAGCCGCACGGACCTGGGCGGCCGTGAACGCATTACCCTGGGGCGCCTGCCATGCTGAGTGATGAGGAACTGTTGCGTTACAGCCGGCAGGTACTGCTGGCCCAGATCGACATCGATGGCCAGTTGCGGCTCAAGCAGAGCAAGGCGCTGATCGTCGGGCTCGGTGGCCTTGGCTCGCCAGTTGCCCTGTACCTGGCCGCCGCCGGGGTGGGTGAGCTGCACCTGGCCGACTTCGACACCGTCGACCTCACCAACCTGCAACGCCAGGTCATCCACGACAGTGCCAGTGTCGGCATGAGCAAGGTCGACTCGGCCTTGCAGCGCCTGGAGGCGATCAACCCGGAAATCAGCCTGGTTGCCCACCGCCAAGCACTGGACGAGGACTCGCTCGCTGCCGCCGTGGCGGCGGTCGACCTGGTACTGGATTGCTCCGACAACTTCGGTACCCGCGAGGCGGTAAACGCCGCGTGTGTCGCGGCTGGCAAGCCACTGGTCAGCGGCGCGGCGATCCGCCTGGAAGGGCAGTTGTCGGTGTTCGACCCGCGACGTGACTACAGCCCTTGCTACCACTGCCTGTACGGGCATGGCAGCGAAGCCGAGCTGACGTGCAGCGAAGCCGGTGTGATCGGCCCACTGGTGGGGCTGGTAGGCAGCTTGCAGGCGCTGGAAGCGATGAAGCTGCTGGCCGGGTTCGGCGAGCCGCTGGTCGGCCGCCTGCTGTTGATCGATGCTCTCGGCACGCGCATCCGCGAATTGCGGGTCAAGCGCGACCCGGCCTGTGCAGTCTGCGGCAAGCGCGATGGCTGAGCGTTCGGCGCCAATCGGCGTAATGGACTCCGGGGTTGGCGGCTTGTCGGTGCTCGCCGAGATCCAGCGGCTGCTGCCCAACGAGACGCTGCTGTACGTGGGCGATTGCGGCCACATACCCTACGGCGAGAAGTCGCCAGATTATATCCGTGAGCGTCTCCGGCGCATTGCTGCGTTCTTCCATGAACAGGGCGCCAAGGCCATGGTACTGGCCTGCAATACCGCCACGGTGGCGGCGGTGGCCGACCTGCGCGAGTTGTACCCGACCTGGCCGCTGGTGGGCATGGAGCCGGCGGTGAAGCCCGCTGCCGCCGCCACGCGCTCGGGCGTGGTCGGTGTGCTGGCCACCACCGGTACCCTGCAAAGCGCCAAGTTCGCCGCCTTGCTCGACCGTTTTGCCAATGACGTACAGGTCATCACCCAACCTTGCCCGGGGTTGGTCGAGTTGATCGAGGCCGGCGACCTGGCCAGCCCGGCAGTGCGCCAGTTGTTGCAAGGTTATGTACAGCCGTTGCTGGCCGCTGGCTGCGACACGCTGATCCTGGGCTGCACCCATTACCCCTTCCTGCGCCCGTTGCTGGCCGGCATGGTGCCAGCCGATGTGGCCATCATCGACACCGGCGCCGCGGTGGCGCGCCAGTTGCAGCGGCTGCTGGGCGCGAATGACCTGCTGGCCGATGGGCCGGCCCGGGATACCCGCTTCTGGACCAGCGCCGACCCGCAAACCCTCAGAAATATCCTACCGATGCTGTGGCATGAGTCTGGCGATGTGCAAAGCTTTGCGTTGTGAAAAAAACGTGAAAATTAGCTGAACTATCGTTCCACTGCCGCGCTCTACCGCTTTGCCTGAGATGAGGCAGGCTTTAATAACAGCATCAGGAAGAAGGATGTTTCTCATGAAGAAACTGCTCGGCTTGGCGGCGGCTGCCGCTTTTACTCTGGGGCAAGCACTATCGGCGCAGGCAGCCGATGTTTCCTTTTCGGTAGGTCAGACCGGTGACTCGACAATGGTCTACCGGCTTGGACTGCAATCAAACTGGGATGCCAGTTGGTGGCAGACCAGCGTTGGCCGCCTGACCGGCTATTGGGATGGGGCCTACACCTATTGGGATGGCGATGAGACGGCGAGCAACCACAGCCTTTCGTTCGCGCCAGTGTTCGTTTATGAGTTTGCCGGGGCGTCGGTCAAGCCCTACATCGAAGCCGGGATCGGTGTGGCAGCGTTTTCCAGCACCGAGCTGGAAAGCAACGAGCTGGGCTCGGCATTCCAGTTCGAAGACCGCATCGGCTTTGGCTTGCGCTTTGCTGGCGGGCATGAGATCGGCGTGCGGGCCATTCACTACTCCAACGCGGGTATCAAAGAGCCCAACGATGGAGTAGAGAGCTACAGCCTGCATTACCGCATGGCGCTGTAGCCGGCACGTTAGCCGTCTAGCTACGTGGCAGCGGCCATAGACTGCTCAGATCAAGTGTTTCCAGCACCAGCTCTGGCTCTCTCTGTGGCCACCGCCGCAGCAGTTCTTCAGCCGCACGCCGCGGCGTCCATTCCTCCGGTATGGCTTGCGCCGGCGTCACGGGTGTCTTCAGCGATTGGGGGCTGACCACCGTAACGTCTATCCCTTGGCCTTTCAGCGTCTTGCGCTGTTCACGCATCCATTGCGGCATATTGTTCCAGCCAGCGCTCACCTGGGTTGGTGCATACAGCTGCAGCGCCGAATAGCGGTTGAAAACGGCCATCACCTGCGGTGATTCACCTTTCAACAGCAAAGGCAGCGCATTGGCAAGGCTATGTTCACCCGCCAGCTGGTTGCTGGTGACAATCGCCTCGAACACATCGCTGCCCGCCAGTGGGGCATCCAGGTAGTCGGTGGTACCGGCGTTGATGACCAGACCATCCAGCGAGCACCAGGCATGGCATATCTGCTGGCACGCATCGGCCGCTTGCCCATCGGCATGCAACTGCCAGGGCAGGCGCAAGAAGCGCCGCCCATGCTGTGCCGCCAAGGCGTTCAATTCATCGCTTTCCTTAGCACTGGCGGCAACGCAATGGCCCTGTTCGAGCAAGCGTTCCACCAAAGCCAGACCTAATCCGTTGCTGGCGCCTGTAACCCAAAAACTGCGTGAGTCAGTCAAGACGTTGTGCCCTCTAATTCTGCCGACGTGGTAGCCCCTTGAAGGCTTCCAGTGCACGCTGGCGACTGCTGCTGAGATTCACCATGGGACAGTGATACAAATTATTATCAAAAAGATCTCGGTGTTTCACGGGCTCATGGATGGTTTTATCGTCGAGGTCACGTAATTCCGGCAGCCAGTGCCGAATGAACCGCCCCTGTGGGTCGAAACGTTGCGACTGCGAAATCGGGTTGAAGATGCGGAAATAGGGCACTGCATCGGTGCCGGTAGACGCGCTCCACTGCCAGCCGCCGTTGTTCGCG
This sequence comes from Pseudomonas sp. URIL14HWK12:I5, assembly GCF_900176445.1. NCBI lineage: Bacteria > Pseudomonadati > Pseudomonadota > Gammaproteobacteria > Pseudomonadales > Pseudomonadaceae > Pseudomonas > Pseudomonas sp. URIL14HWK12:I5. Next base: position 87,895 of record NZ_FWXQ01000011.1, on the reverse strand, counting down.
GCCAGGTCACCGTCTATCAGGTGGCGCATGAAGTAGCGCTCGCCCTTGCGCCAGTCGATCAGCAGGTTCTTGCTGAGGAACATGGCCACCACCATGCGCAGGCGGTTATGCATCCACCCAGTATGCAACAACTGGCGCATGGCGGCGTCGATGATCGGGAAACCCGTACGGCCCTGTTCCCAGGCTTCCAGATCTGCCGGTGCATCGCGCCAAGGCAACGCTTCGGTTTGCGCGCGGAAGGCGCGGTGGCGAGAGACCTGTGGGAAACCGGTCAGGATGTGCTTGTAGAACTCGCGCCACAGCAGCTCGTTGATCCAGGTTTGCACGCCGGCGCTGCCGCTGTCGAACTCGCCCCGGTTGCTGGCCAGGGCACCGTGCAGGCACTGGCGCGGCGAGATCACCCCCGCGGCCAGGTAGGCCGAAAGCTGGCTGGTGCCGGGTTTGGCTGGCAGGTCACGCAGTTGCTGGTAGTCATCAATGGTTTCATCGAGAAAGCGAGACAATCGCCCCTGCGCTTCGGCCTCACCCGCTGGCCAATGTGCTTGCAGGGCGCGCTCGGGCTTTTCAAAACCCTCCACATGCTGCGGAATCGGGTCGCTCTGGATCTGCAGGGGCGCTTGCTGTTTAACCCGGTGAGCCATGGCTGGCAGGCTGCGGTGCAGGTGCTCCAGACAGGTTTTTTTGAACTGGCTGAAAACCTGGAAGTAGTCGCCGCTGCGAGTGAGGACCGTGCCCGGGCGGAAGAACAGCTGGTCGAGGTGGCTGTGTGCCTGAATGCCCGACTTTTCCAGCAGGGCTCGAGTGGCATCGTCACGGCGCTGTTCGTTGATGCCGTACTCTTCATTCCAGTGAACGCTTGCCACCCGATGCTGGCGGCATACCTCAAGCACGGCCTGTGGTGCCTGATCCCAAGTGTCGATGCTGCGGATCAACAGGGGGATATTCAGGCCTTCCAGCGACTGGCGCACGTCGCGCAGGTTGCGCAGCCAGAAGTCGACTTTGCAGGCAGCGTCGTCATGGGCCAGCCACTGAGCGGGGCTGACCAGCCACAGGGCGATGGTTGGGCCACGTTCACTGGCGGCGCTGAGCGCAGTGTTGTCATTGATGCGCAGGTCACTGCGCAGCCAGGTCAAATGCATGGTGCAGGCGTCTCTTCAGGCTGGCGGTCATGGGCTTGGAGCAAGCGTAAAGCCGCTTGAGGGGTGTCGAACAGGGCGAGGTCTGGCAACTCGAGGGCACGCAGCTGCGCTTCATGCAGTACCAGCGTCGCACCGCCGGCCAAGGTTTTCACGGGCAGGTTGTGCAGGGTGCGTTGCAGTGCTTTGCCATCAACGCGTGGCCCCAGGTGCAGAAGCACGGCACGCGGGGCAAGCGTGCTTACGGCACGTTGCAGGTGCGGGCCGGTGACCGGGTGCTCCAGCACTTCTACCGGGAAACCGTTGCTGGTGAACAACCAGGCGCATAGCCATAAACCGGGGCTGAAAGCACGTTCACCGTCTTCCACCAGCAATACGGGCGGGCCCTGCAGCAACTGGTTGTCGTGGTACACGCGGGCGCCGAGCTTGCTGCGTAGCCAGCTGTGGAAAAACACCTGCTCCAGTTGCGCGTTGAAGTAATTGCGCCAGCGCAGGTCGAGCAGGTCGAGCAGTGGCAGCAGCAATTGTTCGCACAGGGTAACGGCGGGGTACAGCGCCATTGCCTGGTTGAGTTGGTGGTCAAGGGCACGCTGTGACAGGTTGGCGATAGCCTCGATCAGCTGGAGCTGCCGGGCCTGCCAGTCGCCTTTGGGCGCAGTGCTGGAGGGTTTGTCGAGCAGCTCGCGGACCTGCCCGACCGAGGCCCCCCGCTGCAGCCAGGCAAGGATGGCTTCGACCCGTTCGACCTGTTCCAGCGGGTACAGGCGGTGCCCTTTCGCGGTGCGCTGTGGCTTGAGCAGGCCATATCGGCGTTCCCAGGCGCGCAGGGTGACCGGGTTGACGCCGGTGCGACGGGCCAGCTCACCGATGGGCAACAAGGTTTCAGACGGCATTGCGCAGGCCCAGGTTTTCGGGGTGCGGCTGCAGGTACGCTTGCTGCTGCAGGTAGGGGTCAGGGTGGTTGCGTAAATGGTGCTTGAGCAGGGTCAGTGGCACCACCAGCGGTACCACGCCTTTTTGATACTGGCCGATGACCGTCTGCAGTTCGGCTTTGTCCTGTTGTGTCAGGCTGTCTTTGAAATAGCCGCAGAGATGCTGCAGCACGTTGCTGTGGGTTCCGCGGCTGGCGCAGCGACGCAGGGCCTGCATCAGTTGGCTGAAGTAGCGCGGGCCGATGTTTTGCGGGTCGTCATCGCGGCTCATGCTACCCAGCAGGCGCCCGAGGGTGCGGTAGGCCTGGGGGTTGTTGGCCATCACCAGGTATTTGTAACGCGAATGGAAGCGCACCAGCGCGCCACGGCTAAGGCCTTCGGCCAGCAGGCGCTGCCAGTCGGCGTAGGCATACACGCGGCTGATGAAGTTCTCTCGCAGCACGGCGTCGTGCAGGCGGCCTTCTTCTTCCACGGGTAGGTCCGGGCGTTTCACACAGAACGCCTGGGCGTAGACGCCGCGTCCTCGCTGGAGGGCCGGGTGGCCGTTGTCCTGGTAGACCTTGACCCGTTCCAGCCCGCAAGACGGTGATTTCTGCATGAAGATGTAGCCGCAAATGTCGTCGAGCTCGTCGGCCATTTGTTCGCCGTACGTGCGCAGCGGGCCGGTCAGGTCCATGCCGGGGTTACGGGTGCCGACCACTTCGGGATGTTCGGGGTTGCCTACCAGGCGGATAGGGTCACGCGGGACGCCAAGGCCGATGGCCACTTCCGGGCACACCGGCTGCCAGTCGAAATGTTGTTCCAGCTGCGTCAGGCACAGGTCGGAGGCCTTGTGGCCGCCGTTATAGCGCACGCTTTGGCCCGTCAGGCAGGCGCTGATGGCGATACGCGGCTTGCTGTGGGTGAAAGGGTCGTGCATGGCTGTCTCCAGTAAACCTGTACATGACAAAAAACTTGTACAGGTTTATTCCAGCACAGCCCTGAAGTTATGCAAACCATTATTTTTGTATAGCGCTACATCATTCCAGGTGTTCGAGCAGTCGCCGTGCCGCTTCCTGGCCGCTGAGCCAGGCGCCCTCGACGCGCCCGGAAAGGCACCAGTCGCCGCACGCGTACAAGCCTTGGTCGGCATCGGCCAGCGCGCCCCATTCGTGGTTGCTGCTGGGGCGTGCATAGAGCCAGCGGTGGGCCAGGGCGAAGGTAGGTGCGGGCACCACGCAGCCGACCAGCTCGGCGAACTCGCCCCACAACTGTTCGATCACTTCTTCCTTGGGCAGGTCGAGGTGTTGCCGGCTCCAGTCAGACGTGGCGTGCAGCACCCAGGTGTCGAGTTGTTCGTCACGGCCGGGTTTGCTGCGGTTGCGGGCCAGCCAGTCGAGCGGGTTGTCTTGCACGAAACAGCCTTGCATCGGCGTATCCAGCGGCGCCTGGAAGGCGAGGGCGACGGCCCAGGTGGGCTCCATCTGCACACCAGCGGCCACGGCAGCCAGTTTTGGGGTGGCAGCCAGCAGCGGCGTGGCCTGCGGTGCCGGTACCGCGATCACCACGCGGCTGTAGGGGCCATGGCTGCAGCCTTCGGTGTCCTGCAGGTGCCAGTACTGTTTGCCGCGGAACACCTCGGTGATGCGACAGCCGAAGTTCACCGTCACATCCTTGAGCAAGCCACGGGTGATGGCGCTCATGCGGGGCACGCCCACCCAGCGCGTCTGCTCGTCGGGAGAGGGGGTGAGTTCGCCGTCACGGTAGTTGTACAGCTGCGGCTTCCACTGCTCGGCCCAGCCAGCGGTGACCCACTGTTGTACCTGCTCGACGAAACGCCGGTCACGGGCGGTGAAATACTGCGCGCCGAGGTCGAGTGCGCCGGCTTCGCTGCGCTTGCTTGCCATGCGACCGCCACTGCCGTGGCCTTTGTCGAACAAATGCACGGATTGCCCCGCCTTCTGCAAGGCCTGGGCAGCTGACAAGCCGGCGATACCGGCCCCGATGATGGCGATAGGTACTGTCATGATGGCCTCTTCAAACCTTGCTGTAAGCAGACTACGCTGTCAGGCAAACCTGTACAATCCAGAATTTCTGTATAAGGTTATTCCGCTTTGGCGGACAGGTTGGCCTATGTTTATCCGAGAGCGTCGGGTCAAAAAAGTGCCTTGATGTTAAAAATAGACCACCGCCGCATTCTGCGAGGACACAGCCATGCATATATTGCTGACAGGCGGCACCGGGTTGATAGGCAGGCACCTCTGCCAGCACTGGCTTGGCCAAGGCCATCGCCTGACGGTGTGGAGCCGGCGCCCTGAGCAAGTGCCGAAAATGTGTGGCACTGGTGTACGTGGCATTGCCCGTCTGGAGCAACTGGAAGCGGACGATCACCTGGATGCGGTGATCAACCTCGCCGGCGCGCCGATTGCGGACCGGCCTTGGACGGCGGCCCGGCGTAACCTGCTGTGGGCCAGCCGCGTTACCCTGACCGAGCAGTTGCTGAGCTGGCTGGGTACCCGCGAGCAGCGACCAGACGTGCTGATCTCCGGCTCTGCGGTTGGCTGGTACGGTGATGGTGGTGAGCGCGAGCTGACCGAGGCATCACCGCCGGTGCGCGAAGATTTTGCCAGCCAGTTATGCATTGCCTGGGAGGAAACGGCCCTGCGTTCCCAGGCACAGGGCATCCGCGTGGTGCTGGTGCGAACCGGGCTGGTGCTGGCCAGCGATGGCGGCTTTTTGTCGCGGCTGCGCCTGCCCTTCAAGCTGGGGCTGGGCGGGCCTTTGGGCGATGGTCGGCAGTGGATGCCGTGGGTCCATATAGACGACCAGGTCGCCCTGATTGATTTTCTTTTGCGGCACAAGGATGCCAGCGGTCCCTATAATGCCTGCGCCCCGGAACCGGTGCGCAACCGCGAGTTCGCCAGGTGTCTGGGGCGCACCTTGCATCGGCCGGCGTTGCTGCCGGTGCCGGCGCTGCTACTCAAGGCTGGCCTGGGTGAGCTGTCGACCTTGCTGCTGGGTGGCCAGCGGGCACGCCCGGTACGCTTGTTGGCGGCTGGCTTCACCTTCCGCTTCAACGATCTGCAATCGGCCCTGGACAACTTGTCCAGCCGCCTCTGACATAGGATGCTGCATGACCGATCACGCCCTGCTGCTGGTCAACCTGGGTTCCCCGGCCTCCACCTCGGTGGCCGATGTACGCCGTTACCTCAACCAGTTCCTCATGGACCCGTACGTGATCGACCTGCCCTGGCCGGTGCGGCGGCTACTGGTGTCGCTGATCCTGATCAAGCGCCCGGAGCAGTCGGCGCATGCCTATGGCTCGATCTGGTGGGAGGAGGGCTCGCCGCTGGTGGTGCTGACCCGTCGTCTGCAGGCTGCCATGGTCGAACACTGGCCCCACGGCCCGGTGGAAATTGCCATGCGCTATGGCCAGCCTGCCCTACCAGACGTGCTGGAGCGCCTGGCGGCCCAGGGTGTACGCAAGGTGACCTTGGCACCGCTTTATCCACAGTTCGCCGACAGTACGGTGACCACTGTGGTCGAGCTGGCCAGGCAGACGGTCAACGAACGTCGGTTGCCGTTGCAGATGCGTGTGCTGCAACCGTTCTACGAGCATCCGGACTATATCGAGGCGCTGGCCGCCAGCGCGCGTCCGTACCTGGAGCAGGATTACGACCACCTGTTGCTGAGCTTCCACGGCTTGCCGGAGCGGCACCTGAAGAAGCTGGACCCGACCGGCAAACACGATTTCCAGGCAGCCGACTGCTGCAAGGATGCCAGCGCCGAGATGCGTGCGGTGTGCTACCGCGGGCAGTGCCTGGCCACGGCCAAGGCCTTTGCGCAGAAGATGGGCATACCGGATGGCAAGTGGTCGGTGTCGTTCCAGTCGCGGCTGGGGCGGGCCAAGTGGATCGAGCCCTATACCGAGGCGCGGCTGGATGAGCTGGGCAAGGCAGGGGTGAAGAAATTGTTGGTGATGTGCCCGGCGTTCGTGGCCGATTGCATCGAGACGCTGGAAGAGATCGGCATGCGTGGGAGCGAGCAGTTTGTCGAGGCCGGCGGGCGGGAGCTGGTGCTGGTGCCGTGCCTGAATGATCACCCTGAGTGGGTAAGGGTGTTGGCGGGGATGTGCGAAAAAGCCTGATCCGATGGTTGCCTGAACCGGCCTCTTCGCGGGCAACCCCGCGAAGAGGCCAGATCAGGTTAAAGCCGGATCACGGCAACTGATCATCCAGCTTCTTGTGCTTCCAGCCATCATTGCCCGGCAAGATCAGGTTCAGGGCAATCGCCACGATGGCGCACAGGGCGATGCCTTTCAGGCCCCAGTCATCCGGGCCGTCACCGCTGCCGATCAGCACGCCGCCGATACCGAACACCAAGGTGACCGACACGATCACCAGGTTGCGGGCTTCGGCCAGGTCGATCTTGTGGCGGATCATGGTGTTCATGCCCACTGCCGCGATCGAGCCGAACAGCAGGCACAGAATGCCGCCCATCACCGGTACCGGGATGCTTTGCAGCAGCGCGCCGAACTTGCCGATGAACGCCAGGGTGATGGCGAAGACCGCCGCCCAGGTCATGATCTTCGGGTTGTAGTTCTTGGTCAGCATCACCGCGCCAGTCACTTCGGCGTAGGTGGTGTTGGGCGGGCCGCCGAACAGGCCGGCTGCGGTAGTGGCCAGGCCGTCACCCAGCAAGGTGCGGTGCAGGCCAGGCTTTTTCAGGTAGTCACGACCGGTCACGCTACCGACCGCGATTACCCCACCGATATGCTCGATCGCCGGTGCCAGGGCAACAGGGACGATGAACAGGATGGCCTGCCAGTTGAACGCCGGTGCGGTGAAGTTGGGGATCTCCAGCCACGGTGCAGCGGCGATCTTGGCGGTATCGACCACGCCAAAGGCGAACGACAGGGCAAAGCCTACCAGCACGCCCGCAATGATCGGCACCAGGCGGAAGATGCCTTTACCGAACACGGCGACGATCAGCGTAGTGAGCAGCGCCGGCATCGAGATCATCATGGCGGTCTTGTACGGCAGCAGCACGCTGCCATCACCGGCCTTGCCCATTGCCATGTTGGCAGCGATCGGTGCCATGGCCAGGCCGATGGAGATGATCACCGGGCCGATCACCACCGGCGGCAGCATGCGGTCGATGAACCCGGTGCCTTTGATTTTCACCATCAGGCCCATGAAGGTGTACACGAAGCCTGCGGCCATCACGCCGCCCATGGTCTCGGCCAGGCCGAACTGGCCCTTGGCGAGGATGATCGGGGTGATGAAGGCAAAGCTGGAGGCCAGGAACACCGGTACCTGGCGGCCGGTGACCAGCTGGAACAGCAGGGTGCCGATGCCGGCGGTGAAAAGCGCGACGTTCGGGTCGAGGCCGGTGATCAATGGCATCAGCACCAGCGCGCCGAATGCCACGAAGAGCATCTGCGCGCCCGAAACGACCTGGCGCCAGAGCGGGTCGTTGAAGCCGTCCTGCATGGTCAGGCGTCCTTTTGCTTGGTGCCGAAGATCTTGTCACCGGCATCGCCCAGGCCCGGCACGATGTAGCCGTGTTCGTTCAGACGCTGGTCGATCGAGGCGGTGTAGATCTGCACATCCGGGTGGGCTTTTTCCACCACTTCGATGCCTTCTGGCGCGGCAACCAGCACCATGGCGCGAATCTCTTTGCAGCCGGCCTTTTTCAGCAGGTCGATGGTGGCGACCATCGAGCCGCCGGTGGCCAGCATCGGGTCGATGATCAGGGCCAGGCGCTGGTTGATATCCGGCGCGAGTTTTTCCAGGTAGGTGTGGGCTTCCAGGGTTTCTTCGTTGCGGGCAACGCCGACGGCGCTCACCTTGGCGCCCGGGATCAGGCTGAGCACGCCGTCGAGCATGCCGATGCCGGCGCGCAGGATAGGCACCACGGTGATTTTCTTGCCGGCGATTTTTTCAACTTGAACCTTGCCACACCAGCCGTCGATCTCGTAGGTTTCCAGTGGCAGGTCCTGGGTGGCTTCGTAGGTCAGGAGCGCGCCGACTTCCTGGGCGAGTTCGCGAAAATTCTTGGTGCTGATATCGGCACGGCGCATCAGGCCGAGCTTGTGGCGGATCAGCGGATGGCGGATCTCACGAGTGGGCATAGGGGGGCTCCGAAAGGCGGGCAAAAAAACCGCGCTAGATTAATCTATTCAGCCTGTGCTGTCGTCTGGTCATTCTGGACGTTAGTCCATAAATGCTTGATCTGTGACGAGCGGATGCGTACCTTTGCCCGCTTTTCCAAAATGCACCCCCCGGAGAGCGCCATGTCCGCCGATCTCGAGCATATCCGTCAAGTCATGCGTGAAGCTGACTGCCTGTACAACGAAGCCGAAGTCGAAGCGGCCATCGCCAACGTCGGCGAGCAGATCTGCAAAGACCTGCACGACAAGAACCCGGTGGTGTTCTGCGTGATGAACGGCGGCCTGATCTTCGCCGGCAAACTGCTCACCCACCTGCAGTTCCCGCTGGAAGCGTCGTACCTGCACGCCACCCGCTATCGCAACCAGACCAGCGGCGGTGAGCTGTTCTGGAAGGCCAAACCGGAAGTGTCGTTCATCGACCGTGACGTGCTGATCGTCGATGACATCCTCGACGAAGGCCACACCCTCAGCGCCATCATCGAGTTCTGCAAGCATGCCGGCGCGCGTTCGGTGCACACGGCGGTACTGATCGACAAGGACCACGACCGCAAGGCCAGCCCGGACCTCAAGGCCAACTACGTGGGCCTGCCGTGCGTCGACCGCTACATCTTCGGCTACGGCATGGACTACAAAGGCTACTGGCGCAACGCCAACGGCATCTTCGCCGTCAAGGGGCTGTGACCATGCGCCAGCCTGCGTTCATCGACCAATCGCTGTTCGCCGGGCTGGCCGAAAAGGCGGCCGCCAACCCGCGCGGGCGGCAGCATCACAACTTCCATGAGATGGAAGAGCCTTGCCACCGCATGGCGGTGGGGCTGCAGCCGAATACCTATATCCCGCCGCACCGGCACCTGAGCGACGACAAGGCTGAGGCCCTGATCGTGCTCAAGGGCCGCCTGGGCCTGCTGATCTTCGATGAGCAGGGCGTGGTAACCGCCAAGCGGGTGCTGCAGGCGGGCGGCGACTGCCTGGGAGTGGACCTGCCACCAGGCACGTACCATGGGTTGGTGGTGCTGGAGCCCGACAGCATGCTGTTCGAATGCAAGGCCGGGCCTTACCGACCCGTGGGCGAGGGCGAGCATGCGCACTGGGCGCCGCGTGAAGGCGATGAGGGTGTCGCCGAGTACCAGGCCTGGATGCGCGCGCAGTTCGATTGATAGTGCCTGCACACGGCATGCTAGAGTGCTCCTTCATACAAGGAGCCTCACATGCGTGCGATTCTTCCCCTCCTGCTGGCAGTCAGCCTGCCACTTGCCGCCGCACCGCTGCACAGTCAGTTCCTGCCACCTGACGACCTGTCTTTACGCCAGGAGGCGCCGACCGGCCAGCAATTGCTGCAAGTGACCGACTACTCCGTGGTGGTGGGTGCCCAGCGCCAGTCCGATCAGCAGCCGATCCCGATCACGTCGTCGTTGCAGGTGCGCCTGAAAGGCAAGCCGCTGAGCAAGGGCGCGACCATTGCCCAGGTGCTGCTGACGTTCGACGGTGAGGCGGCCAAGAGCCTGAAGAAGCCCGTGTATGACGAAAAAACCCGCACCCTGAGCCTGAATTACCCGGTCAGCGACTATCGGGTGATCATGGATCTGCTGCGCAACGAAACGCTGTATGTGCAGTTTCTGACCTATAACAACGGCCATATCTGGGCCGACCTGCACACCGGTACCGTACGTACGCGTTGAGGCACGCGGCCTGCGAGGGGTACACTGCCGGCCTTCGAAATTCCGTGATGGTCCAGTTGGAGTCGGCAATGCGTAAAGACAAGAAACAGGTAATCGGTGACGAAATCAGCGACGACTACATCAAGTCGTTCCTTCAGTTCGAGCCGGCCGATGGCGTGACCTCGCCGTCGCTGCACAAGCTGGTCAAGGCCTACCGTGGCCTGCGCGTCGATGACTTCGAGCGCTTTGTCGGCTTCTTCGTCGAAGCGGGCCTGGACCTGGATGGCAAGGACGAGCACGGCAAGACCTTCGTCGAGCAGATAGCCGACCAGCGCAATGCGCCGGAGTACATCGAGATCATCGATAAAGCCCGCGGCTGATAACGGCCCAGGCACAAAAAAACGCCCCGAGGGGCGTTTTTTCGTTTCAGGCCGGCATTAAGCGTAATGCTTGGCTGCCGGGCTGCTTTCCACCAGGTCCAGCGCCACGTCGTTGTCGGCACTGATCTTGTGGTACAGAGCGGCATCGGTCGCCAGCGTCTTCTCACGCGCCGGGAAGATTTCCTTGAGCTTGGCAGCCCAGGCACCTTTGGCCTGCTCGGGGAAGCAGCGCTCGATCAGTTCCAGCATGATCGACACGGTAACCGAAGCACCTGGCGATGCGCCGAGCAGTGCGGCCAGGCTGCCGTCCTGGGCCGAGACCAGCTCGGTACCGAACTGCAGCACGCCGCCTTTTTTCGGGTCTTTCTTGATGATCTGCACACGCTGACCGGCCACTTCCAGGCGCCAGTCTTCGGCCTTGGCCTGCGGGTAGAAGCGACGCAGGGCTTCCAGGCGCTGCTCCATCGACTGCATCACTTCGCTGACCAGGTACTTGGTCAGGTCCATGTTGTCGCGGGCCACGGCCAGCATCGGGCCGATGTTGCCCATGCGTACCGACAGCGGCAGGTCCATCAGCGAACCGTGCTTGAGGAACTTGGTGGTGAAGCCAGCGTACGGGCCGAACAGCAGCGAAGTCTTGCCGTCCACAACACGGGTGTCCAGGTGCGGCACCGACATCGGCGGGGCGCCTACGGCGGCCTGGCTGTAGACCTTGGCCTGGTGCTGTTTGACGATTTCCGGGTTGTCGCAACGCAGCCACTGGCCGCTGACCGGGAAGCCGCCGAAGCCTTTGCCTTCCGGGATGCCCGACAGTTGGAGCAGCGGCAGGGCCGCGCCACCGGCGCCGAGGAAGACGAAGCGGGCGTCGACTTCACGGCTGCCGCCGCTGTTGACGTCCTTGATGCTCACGGTCCAGCCGCTGCCGTTACGGCGCAGGCCGACAACCTTCTTGCTGTACTTGACCTGTGCGTCCTGCGAGTCGCCCAGCAGCTTGAGCAGCTTGTTGGTCAGGGCGCCGAAGTTGACGTCGGTGCCCTTGGCCACGCGGGTAGCGGCGATGTGCTGGTCGGCCGGGCGGCCAGGCATCATCAGCGGCATCCAGTCGTTCATCACGGCCTTGTCTTCGGTGTATTCCATGTCGGCGAAGGCATGGTGCTGCTTGAGCAGCTCGAAGCGCTTCTTGAGGAAGGAAACACCCTTGTCACCTTCGACGTAGCTCAGGTGCGGGACAGGGTTGATGAACGCACGTGCCGAGCCGAAGTTGCCCTTCTTGCTCAGGTAAGCCCAGAACTGGCGCGAAACCTCGAACTGGGTGTTGATGTGCACGGCCTTCTTGATGTCGATGCTGCCATCGGCGGCCTGGGGCGTGTAGTTAAGCTCGCACAGACCGGCGTGGCCGGTGCCTGCGTTGTTCCAGGGGTTGGAGCTTTCCGCGGCTCCGGAGTCCATCGCCTCGACGACCTCAAGCTTCAGGGTCGGGTCGAGCTCCTTGAGCAGTACGGCCAGGGTGGCACTCATGATGCCCGCGCCTACCAGTACCACATCAACCGATTCGTTCTGCGCCATTTAACGCGTCTCCACAATCTACAGCTACCTAATTGACAGCATAGGACCTGGGTTCGCCAGGGTCGCCATGTCCGACTTTTCGCAGTTCTTGCAACTTCCGCGGACACCGCCAATCAGTCTTCGGGTTCGGGTATTGAACGCCGTTTGCCACAGGTGCGGCAATTCGACTTATGGTCAAGGTGTCGTGCGTGCGTTATGGAACGGTTCAGACACTCATACGGGATGAGCGCATTTGCCGCCTGTTCAGGGCTGTTCGGGACACATCTGCCGCTTTTGCACATGCCAGACTGTTCATTTGCTCGCCACACTCTTGTGAAGTTGTGAAAACCGTTTTTTCACGCTCTTTTGGAGACGTGAACCTCAAAGGGGGACTGCGCGATGGCAACCCGCAGGTTCATGCAGTGTGAAGGGCCGGAAAAGCAGGCACGACAGCCGATGCAAGACCTGAGTGGAAGGCTCTCTGTGGGCGAAGCGGTGAAGTTGCCGGGGTCAATCGGCGAGTGCGGGGCCCGATCAGGAGACGTCCTTATAATCGGGGGGAGATTATAGCGATGTCGCGGGCAGAAATGTCGCCATTCGTGGTTTTTATTGCAGCGTTTGTCAGGCCGCGAGGATGCGCTGGTGCCAGCGGCGGCTTGCGCGGGCGCAAACCCGGGCGTCGGCAGGCAGTTCGTGGCCCAGCCAGGCCAACCGGGTTTCACCAATCTGGACCCAGTCGCTGCCGTTGGGTGCCTGGCTGCATTGCTTGAAGGCCACGCATTTGCCGTGGGCATCGAGGCGGGCATAGGCATGGTGGCGCGGGCGTTGGAAGAGCAGCGTCCAGAGCGAGGCCATGACGAGGAGTCCTTTGCGTGAGGGCTTGGCGCGAGGATAAGGGCGAGGCCATGAAACGATTGTGACAAGCGGGCCGGACCGATGACTGGTCGATGCGTGCCTAGGTATACTGTGCGCCTTAGCCGCATTTTCTGGAGAAACGCGCATGTTGCAACGTCTGTTGTTCGGTTTGATCGCCGTGGCCAGCCTCAGCCTGGTCGGTTGTGCCCACAGCCCGCAACAACTCAACCCGCAACCCACGCTCAAGGCCCAGCTCACGCCGGTCGGCCATGGCCAGCCGGTGGTGGTCCGGGTGGTTGACGGCCGGGCTTCGCAGTCCCTGGGTACCCGTGGTGGCATGTACCCCGAAACCAGCACCATCAGCGTCAGCGGTAACGACGTGGTGCCCAAGCTGCAAGCCCAGGCCGAAGCTGCCGTGCGCCTGCTCGGCTTCACCCCGACGCCAAATGCCTATAACGCACCGCAGCTGACCGTGACCCTGGCCGAGCTGAAATACCAGTCGCCCAAAGACAACCTGTACGTGACCGAAGCCACCATTGGCGCCACCTTCCGTGCCGACGTGCGCAACGGCGGCCGCAGCTACAGCGGCCGTTACGGTGCTTCGCTGGACCAGCGTTTCGGCATGGCGCCGAACCAGGACACCAACACCCAACTGGTGGGTGATGTGCTGAGCGATGCGTTGACCCGTATGTTCAAAGACCCGACCATCGGGCAGGTACTGGGGCAGTAAGCCTTCAGCAATAAAAAGAAACCGCTGCCTGGGTGCCAGGCAGCGGTTTTTTTGTCTGTACGGGTTCAAGCCGCTTCTATGTGGAAATCCAGCAGGCTGAAGCCGGTTCCGGCATCCACTTCGGGCAAGTCTTCGTGCACATGCCCACCTAGCGCACAGTAGACGAGCCATTGGCGGTCCTGCACGTTGATGGCAAAACCATCGATCAGCGCCTGTTGTTCATCGCTCTGGGCGACGAGGTAAAGGCGGTCCTGGTTTTCGGCGTGCAACATGAACAAGCTCCGGGTCATGAAAGGCCGATAGGGTGGCCTGTTCTGATGACGAGCTAATGACAGATGAAATTTAATGACACTTTGTCGTCCAAGGCGGGTGCGCGGGTGCGACTTGGGTAAAATGCGGGCCTTTGTTGCTGCTCACACCGAGGTCGCCTGATGTCCTTGCAAGTGCTCTGGGGGTTTCTGTCCGCCCACCCCGCCAAGTGGATCAACCTGCTGGCGCTGCTGCTGACGTGTCCAGGTGGGTTGCTGCTGCACAGTGCTCGGCGGCGTGATGCCGAGACCCGTGAATACATGGCGGTGGACGAGGGCGTGGTGGATGCGTTCGACCTCCGAGTGCCGCGCTACTTCTATATTCTCGGTTTTTCGTGTCTGGCGATGGCGTTGCTGCTGTCCTGGCTCAGTACCTGGGTTTGACTGAATGGGGCCGCAAAGCGGCCCCGACAATCTGTCAGGCTACAGGTGCCTGTTGCCGCACCTGGTACTGGTTACGCACCGGCGTCGCATACTGCAACACCAGGTAAGGCCGCTGCTCTTCAGGGCAGGCATCCAGGCGGCGCTGCCATTCTTCCTTGGCCTTGGCCAACTCATCGGCCGGGAACACTTTCTCGGCACTCGGCACCTGCAGGGCCTCGTCCTTGCCCTCCCACATCGCATACGCCAGGTAATGCACCGGGAATAGCCGGTAGCCACCCAGGATCTGCCGGTCGATTTCCGCCGCCAGCTGCTTGGTATCCTCGTGGTATTCGGTCACCGGTGGGGCGAAATTGATATGCACCCGGCCCTTGTAGCCGGTAATGCCCTTGGCGATGCTGTTGTCATCCTCGCCCGGCGCCTTCTTGTAGGTGCCGGTGGTGGCGCGGATGTAAAGCTCGCGGGCCTTGGCCTGGTCGCAGGGGTCGTATTCGTAGCTGATCGACACGGGCGTCAGGTTAAGGCTCTGGATCACCGCGCCGAACGGCTCGTCCTTGCGGCTCATGTGGAACATCTTGAGGATCGCCGAGTCGGTACGGTCGTCACCGTCCTTGGCCCGCCCTTCGGCCTGGGCGATCCAGATCGAGGTGGCATCGTTGCGGATCGAGTGGTTGATGTAGGCCGAGAGCAACTGGTAAGCCGCCAGCTTCTCGCGGCGCCCGCTGATCGAACGGTGCACGATGAAGCTTTTGTTCAGGCGCATCATGTCGCTGACAAAGGGCTTTTGCAGCAGGTTGTCACCAATGGCGATGCGCGGCGTGGGCAGGCCGGCATGGTACACCGCGTAGTTGACGAAGGCGGGGTCCATGACGATGTCACGGTGGTTGGCCAGGAACAGGTAGGCAGTGCCGGCCTTGAGCTGCTCTACGCCGGAATAGGTGACGCCGTCGGTGGCACGGTCGATAGTCTGGTCGACGTAGTACTCGACTTTGTCCTGCAAGGTGGAAACGCAGGTGACGCCGGCGAATTCCTTGCGCAGGCGGCGGGCAATCAGCGGTTTGAGCAACCAGCCGAGAGCACCGGCCGCACGCGGGAAGCGGAAGTGGGTGAGGATATCGAGGAATGCCGGGTCGCTGAGCAGGCGTGCCAGAACGGCAGGGACCTCAGCGTCGTCGTACGGTCGGATGGCATCGAATTCGCCCATCATGCTCTCTTGTTGGAAACGGCTAGGGTAATAAGGTAAGGGCGGGCTCCGAAAAACGGCTCGGACACACACTGGCCCTGTAAACAGACCGGCAATTATACGCATAAGTCACCCCGGAGGCCGCGATGCTGGAAACTGCGATCTACGATTGCCCTTATTGTGGCGAAGAAGTCGAAACGACGGTGGACCTGTCCGGCGGCGATCAGGAGTACATCGAGGACTGCCAGGTATGCTGCAAGCCTATCCGCTTCGTACTGCAGGTTCATGGCGAGGAGTGGATGCTGGATGTCTTCGGTGAGAACGACTGATGCGGCGGATCTATGAACCTGAAAGCCTGCTCGAAGCCGAAATGCTGATCGGGATGCTGGCCAGTGAGGGTGTCGATGTTCAACTGGTGGGCCGTGACCTGATGGGCGGTGTGGGCGAGTTGCCGATGCAAGGCTTGTTGGGGCTTGCGGTAGCGGATGAGCAGGCCGAGTACGCACGGCGGCTGATCGATGCGTACAATGATGCCCAGCCACTGGTTGGCGACGAACCGGAGAGTTTCCCCGGTACCTTGATCTGCTAGGTTCTGAATTCGCCCATGTGTGGACGTTACGCCCTGTTTCGCTGGCCCCAGGCGCTGGCCAGCCTGCCTGGTTTTCCCGAAGGCCAGCCGGCCCAATGGAACATTGCTCCCGGTGCCACGGTGCTGATCCAGCGCCAGCTCGACGGCCAGCAGCAACTGGCCAAGGCGCGCTGGGGGCTGACCCCGGCCTGGCTTACCGACCTGTCCCGCACCCCCGCCCATGCCCGCGCCGAAACGCTGGCCGAGCAACCCATGTTCCGCGAGGCGTTTCGCCAGCGCCGCTGCCTGATGCCGGCCAACGGCTTTTACGAATGGCGTGGCAGCGTGCGTAAACGCCCGTACTGGTTGACCCCGGGGGAGGGCTCGTCGCTGTACTTTGCTGCGGTGTGGGAGGCCTATCCCGTGCAGGATCAGGTGTGGCTTAGCTGTGCGGTGGTGACCCAGGCGGCCATGAACCAGCGTCGACCGCTGATACTGGATGAGACAGGGCAGGCAGCCTGGCTCGACCCGGACACGCCGGTTACCCGCTTGCACGAGTTGCTGGCCAGCCCTGCGGCACAGCTGCGTGAGCGGGCGCTGGCCAATTTCGTCAATGACCCGAAGCTGGATGCGCCGGAGTGCCTGACTCCAGCCTGATGCGCTGGTCGATAAAATCTTCCCTGCGGCTATGGCAGCCACAGGCGAGTCGGCCTAGGATACGCCGCATGTGGATAGGGAGTGTTTTCATGCGTAAGTCTTTTGTTGTCAGCCTGTTGAGTGCTGGAATCCTGCTGGCCGGCTGCCAGGCGGTGAACACCACCAGCGGTGGTGCTGTCGGCGTGCAGCGCCAGCAGTACATGTTCAGCATGCTTTCGACCGATGAGGTCAACCAGATGTACGCCCAGTCGTACCAGCAGACCTTGGGCGAAGCGTCGAGCAAGGGTGTGCTCGACAAGTCCAGCGCCGATGCCAAACGCGTGCAGGTCATCGCCAACCGCCTGATCGCCCAGGCGCCCAAGTTCCGCCCGGATGCCGCGCAGTGGAACTGGGAAGTCAACGTGATAAAAAGCGACGAACTGAACGCCAACTGCGGCCCGGGCGGCAAGATCATCGTCTACACCGGGCTGATCGATCAGCTCAAGCTCACCGATGCAGAAATTGCCGCCGTGGTGGGGCATGAAATTGCTCACGCCCTGCGTGAGCACAGCCGCGAGGCGATGTCCAAGGCCTATGGCGTGCAAATGGCCCGTCAGGGTGCCGGTGCCCTCTTGGGCCTGGGCGAGGGCAGCATGGCCATGGCCGATGCCGTGGTGAACTACTCCATGACCTTGCCCAACAGCCGGGCCAACGAGAACGAAGCCGACCTGATCGGCCTGGAACTGTCGGCCCGCGCCGGTTACGACCCGAATGCTGCGATCACCTTGTGGAACAAGATGAGCAAGGCTTCCGAAGGCGCGCCACCAGAGTTCATGAGCACTCACCCGGCTTCTGAAAGCCGTATCGCTTCGCTGCAGGCGGCGATTCCGAAGGTGATGCCGCTGTATCAGGCTGCGGCCAAGCAGTAAGACCGCAAGGGGGCTGCTTTGCAGCCCTTTCGCGGCACAAGGCCGCTCCTACAACGGTACGCGATCCCCTGTAGGAGCGGCCTTGTGCCCCTCTTTTTTTCAGTTAGCCGATCCAGCCACTGGCCTTCATCGCCGAGTACACGGCCACGATCGCCAGCACGAAGAACGCCGTGGCCGCCAGGCGACGAATCAGCGTCAGGGGCAGCTTGTCTGCCGCGAAGTTACCCGCCAGAACCACCGGCACGTTGGCAATCAGCATGCCCAGCGTGGTCCCGATAATGACCATGATCAGGTGCGGATACTGCGCAGCCAGCATCACGGTTGCAACCTGGGTCTTGTCACCGATTTCGGCCAGGAAGAACGCGATCAGCGTGGTCAGGAACGGCCCGAAGCGACGTGCGGGGTTTTCGTCTTCATCCATCTTGTCCGGTACCAGTGTCCACAGCGCGGTGGCGGTAAAGCTCGCGGCCAGGATCCAGTGCAGGGCCGAGTCGCTGAAGAAGCTGCCGAACCATGCGCCCACGGCACCGGCTGCAGCATGGTTGGCCAGGGTGGCGGCGATGATGCCGGCGATGATCGGCCAAGGCTTGCGGAAGCGGGCAGCAAGAATGAGAGCGAGCAGTTGCGTCTTGTCGCCGATTTCGGCCAAGGCAACGATAGCGGTGGGGACCAACAGAGATTCCAGCATCAGGATTCCTACGGGGGCGGGTCGACACGGCTATGACACGTACAGCCTCCCCGCCCCGGGTAAGGTGTGCGTGTCATAGGTCTTGTCAAACCCGGGATCCGTCTACGCGGATCTCTCCATGCAGGCTGGCATGGTGGGTCGCACGCGCCATGGTCTGTGGACCAAGTATGTTGACGCGTACCGGGCGAGCAGTGCGCTCGCGGGAGACTACTCCCCTAGGACGGTGCGGATTCTGCCTAGGCAAAACGCTTTCGGCAAGCGCTGTTTTTTATCCGTGGGTTGCCTGGTAGATACGGAAGCCGTCTGCCTCGTCGCGTACCTGGCAGTTGCCCAGTGCCCCTTCGATCAGCGGTTGGTAGCGCAGGAAGCTGTTGGCGACCAAGCGCATTTCGCCTCCTTTTCGCAGATGAACGGCAGATTTTTTCAGCAAGTTCTCCGAGGCCTGGTAATTGGTGTGCACCCCGGTATGGAACGGTGGGTTGCTCAGAATCAGGCTCAGCTCGGCAGGTGCCGCATCAATGCCATCACCGCTGATCACCTCACCCTCCAGGCCGTTGGCAGCCAGTGTCAGACGACTGGCCTCAACCGCGAAGGCGTCCACATCCAGCAGCGTTACCCGGCTTTGTGGATAACGGCGCTTGACCGTGGCGCCCAATATCCCTGCGCCGCAGCCGAAGTCCAGCACATGGCCGCCTGGCAGGCCGTCGAGGTGCTTGAGCAGCAGGGCAGTACCGCGGTCGAGGCGGCCGTGGCTGAATACGCCCGGCAGGCTGACCACCTGCAAGGGGCCGTCTTCCAGCGCCAGCTCGAAGTGCTCGGCCAGGCTTGCCAGCGGCTTGGCATCGGGGGCGTGCTCGATGGTCACTTGCCACAGCTGGCAGTGGCGGGCGCTGTCGAGCTTGCGCGGTTTGCCAAAGGCTTGCAGTTGCTTGGCCGCACCTTCGATGCCGCCGCGTTTTTCGCCGACCAGGTACAGCTCACGGCCGGCCAGGCGTGATGCCAGGGCATTCAGCAGGTAGGCCGCCAGCTCACGGGACTTGGGCAGGAACAGCACGGCGCTGTCGAATGCCATTTCAGGCGGCTCTACCCCGTAATGGCTGCGGCCGGCGAAGCGGCTGTCGAGCATGGCCTGATCGCCGGCATGCCAAGTCCAGGCCTTGGCCTGTGGCAATTGGGCGAGCAGGCCGTCGGCGGGGGCGCCAGCGATCAGCAGCGGCCCCTGGAACAGCTCTGCCTGGCGGAGCAACACTTCACTGCGCGGGTCCATGGACGACGCCTCCTGGAAAAAAGTGGCGCAGTGTAGCAGAGGCGGGCGCCGGGCTCAGCTGACCACGCGGCGTGGCTGCCCGTCAAAGAAGGCCTGGGCGTTCTCGCTGAGCTGGCCGACGATACGCTGGCGTGACTCTACCGCACCCCAGGCGCTGTGCGGGGTGATGATCAGGCGCGGGATGCCCGGTTCGAGCAGCGGGTTGCCGTTGACCGGCGGCTCCACACTCAACACATCGGTTGCCGCGCCGCCCAAGTGGCCCTGGCGCAGGGCGTCGGCCAACGCCTGTTCGTCGATCAGGCCGCCACGGGCAGTGTTGACCACCAGCGCATTGGGCTTGAGCAGGGCCAGTTCGCGGGCACCGAGCATATGCCGGGTGTGCTCGTTCAGTGGGCAATGCAGCGTCAGGGCGTCCACTTGCGGCAGTAGTTCGTCCAGTGGCAGGCGGTCGTCACGTTCCGGCCGGCCGGGAATCTGCCCGCTCAGCACGCGCATGCCGAAGGCTTCGGCCAGTCGCGCCACCGCGCCGCCGAGCTCGCCGTGACCGAGCAGGCCGAGGGTTTTGCCCTCCAGCTCGACGATAGGGAAGTCCAGCAGGCAGAACTGGCTGGCCTTGGCCCATTGGCCGTCGGCTACGGCCTGGTTGTAGTCGCACAGGCGGGTGGCCAGGGCCAGCAGCAGGGCGAGGGTGTGCTGTGCGACGGACGGCGTGCCGTAACCCTGGCAGTTGCAGACGGTAATGCCTTGGGCGCGCGCCGCTGCCAGGTCGACATTGTTGGTGCCGGTGGCGGCCACCAGGATCAGCTTGAGCTGCGGGTTGGCGGCCAGGGTGGGGGCGTCGAGCATTACCTTGTTGCTAACCACGGCGACCGCGCCTTGCAGGCGCTCTGCCACCTGGTCGGGACGGGTGGCGGCGAACAGTTCGAATTCATCGAACTGCTGCTTCAGGGGCGAGAGGTCGAGGTCGCCAAGGTCCAGGGACTGGTGATCGAGAAACACGGCGCGACGCGGGCTGGGCATGGGGGGCTCCGGTGGCAGGGCGGGGTATTGGTGTTATGGCCATTCGCGGGTACGCCCGCGTCTACAGGCGCAGTGTCTAGCCCGGGGTTACCGCCCGTCAACGCCTGCCACTCATACCTTTGGCTCGCAAATCATTCCTTCGGCTGATTTAGCCGTCACATTGCCGCACTACAGTAGTTGTCAGACCTGTCCGGCTCGCTTTTCAGAAAAGGGATACCCATGTTGCAGACCCGCATCATCAAGCCCGCCGAGGGCGCCTACGCCTACCCACTGCTGATCAAGCGCCTGCTGATGTCCGGTAGCCGCTATGAAAAGACCCGTGAAATCGTCTATCGCGACCAGTTGCGGCTGACATATCCACAGCTTAACGAACGTATTGCACGCCTGGCCAATGTGCTGACCGAGGCCGGAGTAAAGGCCGGTGACACCGTGGCGGTGATGGACTGGGACAGCCATCGCTACCTGGAATGCATGTTCGCTATCCCGATGATCGGCGCCGTGGTGCACACCATCAACGTGCGGCTGTCGCCCGAGCAGATCCTCTACACCATGAACCACGCCGAAGACCGCGTGGTGCTGGTCAACAGTGATTTCGTCGGCCTCTACCAGGGTATTGCCGGGCAGCTGACCACCGTCGACAAGACCCTGCTGCTGACCGATGGCCCGGACAAGACCGCCGAGCTACCCGATCTGGTGGGCGAATACGAGCAATTGCTGGCCGCTGCCAGCCCGCACTACGATTTCCCCGACTTCGACGAAAATTCGGTGGCCACCACCTTCTACACCACTGGCACCACCGGCAACCCCAAGGGCGTGTATTTCACCCACCGGCAACTGGTGCTGCACACGCTGGCCGAGGCTTCGGTCACCGGCAGTATCGACAGCGTGCGCCTGCTGGGCAGCAACGACGTGTACATGCCCATCACCCCGATGTTCCATGTGCATGCCTGGGGCATCCCCTACGCCGCCACCATGCTCGGTATGAAGCAGGTGTACCCGGGACGCTACGAGCCAGACATGCTGGTCAAGCTGTGGCGCGAGGAGAAGGTCACGTTCTCTCATTGTGTGCCGACCATTCTGCAGATGCTGCTCAACTGCCCGACCTCGCAGGGCCAGGACTTCGGCGGCTGGAAGATCATCATCGGCGGCAGCGCGCTCAACCGCTCGTTGTACCAGGCAGCCCTGGCCCGGGGTATCCAGCTAACCGCAGCGTACGGCATGTCCGAGACCTGCCCGCTGATATCCGCCGCGCACCTGAACGACGAACTGCAGGCCGGTAGCGAAGACGAGCGCATCACCTACCGCATCAAGGCCGGCGTGCCGGTGCCACTGGTCGAAGCGGCGATTGTCGATGGCGACGGCAACTTCCTTCCGTCGGATGGCGAGACCCAGGGCGAGTTGGTGCTGCGTGCGCCGTGGCTGACCATGGGTTATTTCAAGGAGCCGGAGAAGAGCGAGGAGCTGTGGCAGGGCGGCTGGCTCCACACCGGTGACGTCGCCACCCTCGACGGCATGGGCTACATCGACATCCGTGACCGTATCAAGGATGTGATCAAGACCGGTGGCGAGTGGATTTCCTCACTCGATCTGGAAGACCTGATCAGCCGCCACCCGGCCGTACGTGAAGTGGCGGTGGTCGGAGTGGCCGACCCGCAGTGGGGCGAGCGCCCGTTTGCCCTGCTGGTGGTGCGCGACGGCCAGGCCATCGATGCCAAGGCGCTCAAGGAACACCTCAAACCGTTCGTCGAGCAAGGGCACATCAACAAGTGGGCGATTCCTAGCCAGATCGCCGTTGTTACTGAAGTTCCCAAGACCAGTGTCGGTAAGCTCGACAAGAAACGCATCCGCCAGGACATCGTCCAGTGGCAAGCCAGCAACAGCGCCTTCCTTTCCACCCTGTAACCGCCGTGCGGGTCGCGAACGCCAGAACGCGACCCGCACGCTAGAGGCCTTCACGCCTTGCCAAACGGCTGAAATGCGCCATCCTTTAGCACTGCCAGCCCGCAACCGGGATAACAGTGCAGCGAGTTGGCGGCATGGAGCGCAAATCACACTTTAGAGGGATCAAGCGCCTGTGCCTTGCTGGCTATAGTCGGGGCCAGGGGATTTTCAGGAATGGGGGAGGGCGACACGCGCAAGCCGTGTCGTCGCAGGTGCAAACCTGCAAACCGGTCGCTCGGGCCGTTCTTGAAAGGACTCACTGCCATAACAAAAAAGTACATGGAGTAGCGTCGATGAAATCTGCAAACCTGTTCTGGCGCCGGGCCAAGTTGCCCCTGGCCGTCAGCCTTGCTTCCACGCTCGCAAGTCCTGCTTTCGCTGTCAGCTTCAACATTGGTGAAATCGAAGGCCAGTTCGACTCCTCGCTCTCCATCGGCGCCAGCTGGTCGACGGCCAACCCCAACAAGAACCTGATCGGTGTCAACAACGGCGGCAAGGGCCTGTCGCAGACCTCCGACGATGGCCACCTGAACTTCAAGAAGGGCGAAACCTTCTCCAAGATCTTCAAGGGCATCCATGACCTGGAGCTCAAGTACGGCGATACCGGTGTGTTCGTGCGCGGCAAGTATTGGTATGACTTCGAACTCAAGGACGAAAGCCGCGAGTTCAAGGACATCAGCGACTCCAATCGCAAGGAAGGCGCCAAGTCGTCCGGCGCCCAGTTGCTCGACGCCTTCGTGTACCACAACTACTCCATCGCTGATCAGCCTGGCTCTGTGCGGCTTGGCAAGCAGGTGGTGAGCTGGGGCGAAAGTACCTTCATCGGCGGCGGCATCAACTCGATCAACCCCATCGACGTATCGGCGTTCCGCCGCCCAGGGGCCGAGATCAAGGAAGGCCTGATCCCGGTCAACATGTTCTACATCTCGCAAAGCCTGACCGACAACCTGTCGGCCGAAGCCTTCTACCAGATCGAGTGGGACCAGACGGTTGTCGACAACTGCGGCACCTTCTTCTCTCAGCCGGACATCATCGCCGACGGCTGTACCGACAACCTGCGTGTGCTCAACAGCAGCCGCACAGTGCCGGCTGCGGCCCAGCAGTTCCTCGCCACCCGTGGCGTCAACATCAATGAAGAAGGTGTGATGGTGGCGCGCGGCGCCGACCGCGACGCCCGGGACAGTGGCCAGTTCGGTGTGGCCATGCGCTACATGTTCGAACCGCTCGACACTGAATTTGGCGCCTATTTCATGAACTACCACAGCCGTGCGCCGATCTTCAGCGCCACCGGCGCCTCGCCTTCGGTATTTGCCGGGCTGAGCGCGCTGCCGGCGCAGCTGCGTGCATTGGCGCCGTTGATCGTCGCGGGTAACTCGAAGTATTTCGTCGAATACCCGGAAGATATCCGCCTGTATGGCCTGAGCTTCTCCACCACGTTGCCCACCGGCACCGCGTGGAGCGGCGAAATCAGCTACCGGCCGAATGCCCCGGTGCAGCTGAATACCACCGATATCCTGTTCGCGGGTGTGCGTCCGATTGGCGGTGCATTGACCAACGCCTCGCTGCTGACCGGTACGCCAGGGGAAGACCTGCACGGGTATCGCCGTAAGGAGATCACTCAATTCCAGACCACCCTGACGCACTTCTTCGACCAGGTGATGGGCGCCAGCCGGATGACCGTGGTGGGTGAAGTGGGTGTCACCCATGTCGGCGGGCTGGAGAACGCACACGACACGCGTTACGGTCGTGACCCGGTGTTCGGCCCTGGTCCATTGCCATCCACTGGTGGCGCAGACACCTGCCAGGCGCTCAATGCCAGCACCATCGCAGGCGCTGGTGCGGGGGCATCCACTGCCAACCTGAACCGCAACTGTGAGAACGACGGCTACACCACCAGCACTTCCTGGGGTTACCGCGCCCGCGTCATCTGGGACTACAACGACGTCTTCGCCGGGGTGAACCTGAAGCCGAGCGTGGCCTGGTCGCATGACGTGTCTGGCTACTCGCCAGGCCCTGGTGCGAACTTCGAGGAGGGCCGCAAGGCAGTTAGCCTGGGCCTGGACGCCGAGTACCAGAACACCTACACGGCGAGCCTGTCGTACACCAACTTCTTCGATGGCAAGTACACCACTGTGGATGACCGTGACTTCGTCGCGCTCAGCTTCGGCGTGAACTTCTAAGCACACAGATCCAGGACGACACGACATGAACAAGACCAGAAGTCTGCTGCAAGCCGGTGTACTGGGCCTGTCCCTGCTGGCGACCAGCGTGATGGCTGCGGTATCCGCCGACGAGGCGGCCAAGCTGGGCAGTACCCTGACCCCGATGGGCGCCGAGAAGGCCGGCAACGCCGATGGCTCGATCGGCCCGTGGGAGCCGCTGTCGAAGAGTGCGGGCAGCGTCGACGGCAAGGGCTTTTTGGCCGACCCGTATGGCAGTGAAAAACCGCTGTTCACCATCACCGCGCAGAACGCCGACCAGTACAAGGACAAGCTTTCGCCGGGCCAATTGGCCATGCTCAAGCGCTACCCGGACACCTTCAAGATCCCGGTATTCAAAACCCATCGCGGTTCAACCGTCCCGGCCGATGTGTTTGCGGCCATCAAGGAAAACGCCACCAAGACCACCCTGGTGGAAGGCGGCAACGGCCTGAACAACTTCCGCACGGCTGTGCCGTTCCCGATCCCCAAAACCGGCCTGGAGGTGATCTGGAACCACATCACCCGCTACCGGGGGGGCAGTGTCAGCCGCCTGGTAACCCAGGCCACGCCACAGCAGAACGGCTCGTTCAACCCGGTGTACTTCTCCGACCAGTTCGTCTTCCGCGACAAGATGAAGGATTACGACCCGAACAACCCGGGCAACATCCTGTTCTACTTCAAGCAGGAAGTGACCGCACCTGCGCGCCTGGCCGGTACCGTGCTGCTGGTCCACGAAACCCTCGATCAGGTGAAGGAACCGCGCAAGGCGTGGATCTACAACGCCGGCCAGCGCCGTGTGCGCCAGGCGCCGCAGGTGTCGTATGACGGCCCGGGTACCGCTGCCGATGGCTTGCGTACCTCCGACAACCTGGACATGTTCAACGGTGCGCCAGACCGCTACGACTGGAAGCTGGAAGGCAAGAAAGAGCTGTACATCGCCTCCAACGCCTTCAAGCTGGACGACCCCAAGCTGAAGTACACCGACATCATCAAGGCCGGGCACATCAACCAGGACCTTGCCCGCTACGAGCTGCGCCGCGTGTGGCATGTGGTCGCGACCCTGAAGCCAGGCCAGCGCCACATCTATGCCAAGCGTGACTTCTACATCGACGAAGACACCTGGCAGGCGGCGGTGATCGACCAGTACGACGGTCGCAACCAGCTGTGGCGCGTTTCCGAAGCTCATTCCCAGCCGTATTACAACAATGAGGTGCCTTGGTACACCCTGGAGGCCATTTACGACCTGCAGTCGGGTCGTTACCTGGCCTTGGGCATGAAGAACGAAGAGAAGCGTGCCTACGACTTCGGCTTCAGTGCCAGCAAGGCTGACTTCCAGCCAGCAGCGCTGCGTCAGTCGGGTATTCGGTAACCTGAAAGACTCCGTGTGATCCCCAGAACGCCCCGGCCTGCCGGGGCGTTTCTATTTTCCTGCCCCGTCCTCTTCGCGGGCAGGCCATAAACCTGCTGAATACCCACCCAAACCCCCGCACCAGCCGCTGTCCATCAGCCTTGTCGCTTTTTGTCGCAGTCTTTCCCGGGGCAAATGCGCCCATCATCTTCAAATGCGCTGCGTTACCGGCTAGTCTCGCAAGCATCCATATCGCCGTAGTCTTCCAACCAGAACGAGCCGGCCATGACAGACTTGTCCCGTACGCATGGATTCGCCAGCCAGGCCCTGGGCCTGCTGGACGGGCGTTTCTTTCGGCCCCCCCTGCCGGAGGGGCATGTGCCGCGTCCGCGCCTGTGCCAGCGCCTGTACACCGGCCTCGGCGCTCGCCTGCTGCTGGTCAACGCCCCGGCGGGTTTCGGCAAAAGCTCCCTGGCCATCGAGTTTTGCGAGGCACTGCCCGAACACTGGCGCAGCCTGTGGCTTGGTCTGAGCCAGCGAGATGCAGACCCAGGCCGCTTCCTTGAGCGCCTGCTCGAAGGGCTGCAGCAATACTGCCCGGCCCTGGGTGGTCAGGCCATGGGCTTGCTGAAAATGCGCCAGCGCCATCAGCCGTTCGCCTTCGAAGAGTGGCTTGACGGCCTGCTCGACGAGCTGGCGTTGTACCTGCAAGCGGATACACCGTTGCTGCTCGTACTGGATGATTACCACCTGGCCCAAGGGCCTGTACTGGACCGTTGCCTGCAGTTTTTCCTCAACCACCTGCCGGCCGGCCTGGTGTTGCTGGTTACCAGTCGCCAGCGCCCGGACTGGCACCTGGCGCGCCTGCGGCTGTCGCGTCAGCTTGTCGAGCTGAACGAACAGGATTTGCGCCTCACCGCCGAAGAGTCGCTGGCGGTAATCGGTCGCCAGCCCACGGGCCTGCGTGGCCAGGCCCTGGACAACCTTATCCAGCGCAGTGATGGCTGGGTGGCCGGGTTGCGTTTCTGGCAACTGGCGGCCAGCGACAGTGCCGACGAGCAGGCCTTGCCCCAGGCGCTGCATGGTGGCGAAGGGCTGATTCGCGACTACCTGCTCGAAGAAGTCATCGATATGCTGCCCGCCGATGTGCAGGCCTTCTTGTACGAAACCGCGTGCCAGGAGCGTTTCTGCGCCCAACTTTGCGATGCCGTGCGGGGTCGCCACGACAGTGTCGAGATCCTGCGTTTCCTGCAGGCGCACCAGGTATTCCTGGTGCCGTTGGACGAGCACGGCCACTGGTTCCGTTATCACCACTTGTTCTCCGACTTGCTGCGCAGTCGCCAGGCCAACGAACCGCTGGCCGGCTTGCACTTGCGGGCGAGCCGTTGGTTCGAAGCCCAGGGCCTGCTGGACGAGGCGGTGGAGCAGGCCTTGCGTGCCGGCCACCTTGATGTTGCCGCCGACCTGGTGCAGAGCCTGTCCGAGGAGCAACTGCTGGCCGAACAGAACGTCGGCATGTTGCTGCGCTGGAAGATGGACTTGCCCGACAGCCTGCTGATCAGCACGCCAAGGCTGATCGTGCTGTACAGCTGGGCGTTGGGCCTGGCTTGCCAACTGGACGCGGCCGAGGAGCTTGCCGGCTACCTCAGCCGCTTCCTGCCCGCACCTTCGGCGACCGCGCAAAAGTCGATGTTGGCCCAGTGGCTGGCGCTGAGTGGGGTGATTGCCCGAGGCCGGGGTGACCGTGAGCGCACGTTGGCCTATTGCAGCGAAGCGCTGCAGAGCCTGCCAAGCAAGCGCTATGGCCAGCGCCTGGTGTGCCTGTCGACGCTGTCCAACCTGGCCATCGCCGATGGTGATTTCTGGCGGGCCCGCGGCTGGAACCGAGAAGCCCTGGAACTGGCCCAGCGAGTCGGCAACCCGTTGTTCGAGGCCTTGGCCCATTACGACCGGGCGCGTGTACTGCACGCCCGTGGCGAAGTATTGCGGGCGCTGGACGAAGTGCGCCAAGGGCTGCAACGCTTGCAAGGGCTTTCGGCACAGCGGTTGTATGCCGTGCGCGCACGTCTGACGCTTTACGAGGGCTATCTGCTGGTTTCGCGCCTGCAGCCTGCCCAGGGCCGTGCGCGGTTGCGCGCGGGGCTGGGCGAGGCGCGGGCCTGCCGGGACATCAGTGTGCTCATCGGCCATTGCGTGATCGCCACGCTCGATGGGCGGGAAGGTCACTTTGCCGAGGCCTTTGCCGAACTGGCAGAGGCTGAGCGCCTGATGCATATCTGGGACGTGCCCCCGGTCTACTACCTGGCCATGATTACCCTGGTCAAATGCGAACTGTGGCTGGCCCAGGGGCGCACCGACCTGGCCGAGTCCTGGCTGCTGCGCCTGGGCCAGACCTACGGCGGTGAGCAGCCAGCGGCAGCACCGGAGTTCCACCCACTGCTGCCGTTGCACATTGCGCTGCAGCAGGCGCTGCTCGAGCGCATCCAGTTACGTGGCGACGATGCAGTGCAACGCCTGGCCAGCCTGGTCGAGCGCGGGCAGGCCAGTGGCGGCATGATGCTCACCGTCAGCGCCCTGTGCCAATGGCTCTCCCTGCTGCTGGCCGAAGGCCGCGAAGCGCAGGCCGCGCGGTTGCTGCCAGGCTTGCTTGAGGCCGCCCGTGGCGGCGTGCTGCAACCGTTCCAGCCGCTGCTGGAAAAACACCCGCAATGGCTTCACGAGCAACTGCAGGCAGGTGCCGCGTGCGCGGTTCAGGCCGAACTGCTCAAACGCCTGCCACCGCTGCCCAGCGCCAGCACGGGCAGCGGCGAGGCGTTGAGTGGCCGTGAGCTGGCAGTGCTCGAACTGATCGCTCAGGGTTGTTCCAATCAGCAGATCAGCGAGCGGCTGTTCATTTCCCTGCACACGGTCAAGACCCACGCCAGCCACATCAACAGCAAGCTGGGCGTCGAGCGGCGTACGCAGGCGGTGGCCAAGGCCAAATCCCTGGGGTTGCTGGCGTGATGCTGGCCCTGCAGGTCATTGCCCGCTAAAGTGATGGCCTGAGGCCATGGTTTGTGGCCGCCAAAGCTCTACCCTCATCTTTCCCGACCAGCTGCCGATACAGCGATCGGTGGCATCGCCTCGCGCGATTTTTCAATCATTCCAAGGCAGGTCGTGTTGATGCTGCAGTACGGGCAAAAAAGCTTTCTGATCGTCGATGACTTTACCGACTTTCGCACGTCGACCCGTTCAATGCTGCGCGAGTTGGGCGTGCGCGACGTGGACACCGCTGACAGCGGCGAGCAGGCGCTGCGCATGTGCGCGCAGAAGCGCTATGACTTCATCCTGCAGGATTTTCACCTGGGTGATGGCAAGAAGAACGGCCAACAGGTGCTCGAAGACCTGATCATCGACAAGCACATCAGCCATGAGTGCGTGTTCATCATGGTCACGGCCGAGAGCAGCCAGGCCATTGTCCTCAGTGCCATCGAGCACGAGCCCGATGCCTACCTGACCAAACCTTTCAACCGGGTTGGCCTGGCCCAGCGCGTCGAGAAGCTGTATCAGCGCAAGACCTTGCTCAAGCCGATTCTGCAGGCCCTGGACCGCAGTCGCCCGGCCGAAGTGCTGGCGGCTTGCGCCGAGCTGTGCAAGAAAGACCCGCGCCTGGCACCACTGTGCCTGCGCTACCGGGCCGATGCCTTGCGCAACCTCAACCGCTTCGAGGAGCTGGAAAAATTCCTCAAGGCCATCCTGGCCAGTCGCCCGCAGCCGTGGGTGTACGCTGCATTGGGCGCCCTGATGCACAAGCGTGGCCAGAATGCCCAGGCCCAGGGCGTGTACGAGCAGGCACTCAAGGCGTTCCCGATCATGCCAGGGCTTTACGACGGTATGGCCGAAGTGCTGGTGGCTCAGGGCGATACCCGACGTGCGCAAAACCTGCTGGAAGAGGCGGTACGCCTGTCGCCACTGTCAGTGCGTCGGCAGTCGACCCTAGGCAAGCTGGCGCTGGAAAACGAGGACTTCGAGAGCGCGTCGAAGGCGTTCCGTCATGCGGTGAACCAAGGGCAGAGCTCGCGCTACAAGGACGCCGAAAACAACCTGGGCCTGGTGCAGGCCCTGATGAGCAAGAATGCAGGCTTCGGCCTGGACGCCCGTACCCGGGTCGAGATCAACACCACGCTCAGCGAAGTGGCCAAGGAAAACCCCGAAGACCAGGGTTTGCAGGTGCGCGCGCGGATGATGAAAGCCGCCAGTCTGCAGCAGGCGGGCGACCCGGAAACGGCGGCCAAGCTGACCGAGCAGGCGATCCAGCGCCTGGACAAGATGAACCAGTTTTTCTCGGTCGATTCGGCCCTGACCGTTGCCGCACAGTTGCAGGCTATGGGCCAGGAAGCCGCCGCCATTGGCGTGCTGAAAAGCTGTGTGGAAAGTTATGGCGATGACCCCAAGGTCATGGAGAAAGTGGGCAAGCTGACGGACGACCCCAGCGTGCTCAACGCCATTACCGAAGCGGTCACCCTCAATCGCCAGGGTGTGCGCAGTTACCAAGGAGGGCAGCTTGGCGAGGCTTTGCAACTGTTCCGCAAGGCACTGGGTTTGCAGCCGAAGAACATCAGCATCGCCCTCAACACCGCCCAGGCGCTGCTGCGTATTGGCGGTGACAACCCTCAGCCCGCGATCATGCAGGAATGCCAGGACGCCTTGACCAGCGTGGCCGGTATCCCTGCCAGCGACAATCGCTATGACCGTTACCGCAAACTGCACATCCGAGTGTTCGGCGCATGAATCAAGACAATCAGGGGCTGGACTTTTCCACGGTGATCGCCTCCACCGTGCACGACCTCAAGAGTTCGTTGTCGGCGCTGATCCAGTCCCACAACCAGTGGGTAGAACGCCTGCCCGAAGAGCTGCGCGGTGGTGCCGAGCAGGGCATCATGGAGCATGAGTTTCGCCACCTCAACGGCATGCTCGTGCAGCTGCTGGGGCTCTATAAACTGGGTATCAACCAGCTGCCGGTGTGCCCGGACTACCATGAGCTGGACGACTTCATCGAAGCCCAGCTGGCGGCGCACCAGGAAGTGCTCAAGCACAACGACATCCTCGCCACCTGGCGCATCGACACCGACAACCCGCTGGGTTTCTTCGACCGCGAACTGGTGGCCTCGGTGATCGCCAACGTCATCACCAACGCCACCCGCTATGCCGGGCACGCTTTGCTGATCACGATCGAAGAGGCCGACAACCAGCTGGCCATCTGCGTGAACGATGACGGCCCGGGTTATCCAAAGCACATGCTCGAGCGCCAGGAGGAGTACATCCAGGGCATCGATTCGACCAGCGGCAGTACCGGCCTGGGGCTGTACTTTGCGGCGCGGATTGCGGCCTTGCATGAAAGCGGCGGGGTGCGCGGGCGGATCGAGATTTCCAATGGCGGGGCGCTTGGGGGCGGGTTGTTCAGGTTGTTCTTGCCTTAGGCCAGCAGGGCATGGCGTTGGATTTTTAGCGCCCTTCAGATCGAGCGCCGCCCGCGCGGCGCATCGCGAGCTGGCGCTCGCTCCTACGTTTGTTTCGGGACAGTTATGCCTGTAACAGTCGCGCGCGACCGCCTTTTTTCATACGACACGGTATCAACGTATGCGCCAGAGGGGGCGCACGCGAATCTCACTGGTACAATTGGCCCGAAACAAACGTAGGAGCGAGCGCCAGCTCGCGATGCGCCGCGCGGGCGGCGCTCGATCTCACAGGCGCTGCAGCGTCCAAGACAGGCCCTCCATGAAGACTGCCCCGACCACTCTCATCCGCGAAACCTTCCCCGTAGGCCCCCTGCAATGCAATTGCACCCTGATCGGCGACCCCTTGACCAAAAAGGCCATCGTCGTCGACCCGGGCGGTGACCCGGACAAGATCCTGGCGCGCCTGCAGGCCCATGGCCTGACGCTGGTAAGCATCATCCACACCCACGCGCACTTCGATCACTTTCTGGCTTCGGGCAAGCTCAAGGAGCTGACCGGCGCTACCTTGCACCTGCACAAGGACGACCAGGTACTGTGGGACAACCTGGAGATGCAGTGCCAGATGTTCGGGGTACCGTACACGCCAGTGCCTGCCCCCGACCGTTGGCTGGGCGATGATGAAGAGCTGGCCTGCGGTTGTGGCGTGGCCCTGCATACGCCAGGCCATACCCCGGGCTCGATGAGTTTCTGGTTCGCCGATGCCAAGCTGTTGGTTGCGGGCGATACCCTGTTCCGCCGGGGCATTGGCCGCACCGATTTGTGGGGTGGGGACCAGCGGGCAATTGTGCGTTCCATCAAGGAGCGGCTGTACCGGCTGGACGAAGAGGCCATCGTGGTCACCGGCCACGGGCCCGATACTCGGCTGGGCGATGAAATGCGCGAAAACCCCTTCGTACGTGCCTGATGGCACATGAAGGCACTTTCATGGAATTTTTCGTTGCCGATGCAATCCAAGGCTGGCATAGATCCATTCGAGATCTGCCGCATTTATGAATTTCAGTAGGAGCTTGTCCATGTTCACCATGCGTCGTCTGATTATCGTCGCAACTGCCGCTGCCCTGATGACCGGCTGTGCCGGCCAGAACCCTTATGACAACCAGGGTCAGGCGCAGGGCTCCACTGGGATGAGCAAGACCGCCAAGTACGGCGGCCTGGGCGCGCTGGCCGGCGCCATCGCCGGTGCCGCGATCGACCATAACAACCGTGGCAAGGGTGCGCTGATCGGCGCTGCTGCGGTGGGTGCTGCCGCTGCCGGTTACGGCTACTACGCCGACAAGCAGGAAGCAGAGCTGCGCGCGCAAATGGCCAACACTGGCGTGGAAGTGCAACGTCAGGGTGACCAGATCAAGCTGATCATGCCGGGCAACATCACCTTCGCCACCGACTCGGCCAACATCGCCCCTAGCTTCTACTCGCCGCTGAACAACCTGGCCGGTTCGTTCAAGCAGTTCAACCAGAACACCATCGAAGTGGTCGGTTTCACCGACAGCACCGGCAGCCGCCAGCACAACATGGACCTGTCCCAGCGCCGTGCGCAGGCGGTCAGCACCTACCTGACCTCGCAGGGTGTGGATGCCTCGCGGATCTCGGTACGTGGCATGGGCCCGGACCAGCCGATCGCCAGCAACGCCGACGCCAATGGCCGTGCGCAGAACCGCCGCGTGGAAGTGAACCTGAAGCCGATTCCGGGTCAGCAGTATGACCAGCAGCAAGGCCAGGTTCAGCAGTATCCCTGATTGACCGCCGGGGCTGCAAAGCAGCCCCCTGCTTCTAGCGCACCACGCTGGCCTGAATCGCCGTCAGGGCAATGGTATGCACGATATCGTCAACCTGAGCCCCGCGCGGCAGGTCGTTCACCGGCTTGCGCAGCCCTTGAAGCATCGGCCCAAGGCTCACCCCGTCAGCACTGCGTTGCACCGCCTTGTGCGTGGTGTTGCCGGTATTCAGGTCGGGGAACACGAACACCGTGGCACGCCCGGCCACCGGGCTACCCGGCGCCAGGTCCCGTGCAATCGCCGGGTTGGCCGCCGCGTCGTACTGCAATGGCCCATCGATCAGCAACGCCTGCGCTGCGCCTTGTGCCAGGCGTGTTGCTTCGCGCACTTTCTCCACTTCCTCATCGCTGGCTGAATCGCTGGAATAACTGATCATCGCCACCCGTGGTGCGATGCCGAAGGCCTGCGCCGAGTCGGCGCTCTGCCGGGCGATCTCTGCCAACTCGGCAGCGCTCGGGTGCGGGTTCATCACGCAGTCGCCGTACACCAGCACCTGCTCGGGGAACAGCATGAAGAACACCGACGACACCAGGCTTGAGCCAGGCGCAGTCTTGATCAGTTGCAGGGCAGGGCGAATGGTGTTGGCGGTGGAGTGCACCAGGCCCGAGACCAGGCCGTCCACTTCGTCCAGGGCCAGCATCATGGTGCCGATCACTACCGGGTCTTCCAGTTGCTGCTCGGCCATTGGGGCGTTGAGGTTCTTGCTCTTGCGCAGCTCTACCATAGGCTCTACATAGCGCCCGCGAATCAGCTCGGGATCGAGGATTTCCAGGCCTGGCGGCAGGGTAATGCCCTGGGCGCGCGCCACGGCGTCGACATCCTCGGGCTTGGCCAGCAGCACGCAGCGGGCAATGCCACGGGCCTGGCAGATGGCCGCAGCCTGCACCAGCAACGGCTCGGCGCCTTCGGGCAGGACAATACGTTTGTTGGCCTGCTGCGCCCGCTGGATCAACTGGTAGCGGAACACGGCTGGCGACAGGCGCATTTCACGCGGGGTGCCGCAGCGTTGGTGCAGCCAGGCGGCGTCGAGGTGGCTGGCGACAAAGTCAGTGATGAACTCGGCGCGCTCGCGGTCGTCCACAGGGATTTCGCGGTTTAGCGAATTGAGCTGGTTGGCGGTGTCGTACGAGCCGGTGCTGACTGACAGGATCGGCAGCCCAGCCTGCAGCGCGCCGCGGCACAGGCCGAGGATGCGCGCGTCGGGCTTGCTGTCACTGGTCAGCAGCAACCCGGCCAGGGGTACGCCATTGATCGCCGCCAGGCTGACGGCAAGGATGATGTCGTCGCGATCGCCCGGGGTGACCACCAAGGTACCCGAGGTCAGCAGAGGCACCGTGTTGGCCACGGTGCGCGCGCAAATAATGATCTTGCTCATGCGCCGCTGCTCGTAGTCGCCGGCATTGAGCACCTGGGCACCGAGCAGCTCGGCCACGTCGCGGGTGCGCGGGGCGTTCAATTCAGGCTGGTAGGGGATACAGCCGAGCAGGCGGAAATCGTTGCCACGCAGCAGGGGCGAGTGCTCGCGCAGGCGGGTGGCGAAGTCGGCCATGCTTTCGTCGGTGCGCACCTTGTTGAGGATGACACCGAGCACTTTTGGGTCGCGTGGGCCGCCGAACAGCTGGGCCTGCAGTTCGACCCGGCCGGACAGTTCGCTGAGCACTTCGTTTTCCGGGGCCGACACCAGGATCACCTCGGCATCCAGGCTCTTGGCCAGGTGCAGGTTGACCCGCGCCGCGTAGCTGGCATGGCGCGTGGGCACCATGCCTTCGACCACCACCACGTCGTTGCCGACGCAGGCTTGCTGGTAGAGGCGGATGATCGCTTCGAGCAGTTCGTCGAGCTGGCCATCGCCGAGCATGCGCTCGACCTGGGCCAGGCTCAGGGGCACCGGGGGCTTGATGCCATGGGTGCGGGCCACCAGTTCGGTAGAGCGCTCGGGGCCGGTGTCACCCGGGTGGGGCTGGGCGATCGGCTTGAAGAAGCCGACCTTCAGGCCTGCGCGCTCCAGGGTGCGCACCAGGCCGAGGCTGATGGAGGTCAGGCCGACACCGAAGTCGGTCGGCGCAATGAAAAATGTCTGCATGCGTGCTTCTCGAAATAAGCGGTGCAAGAAATTAACGGCCAAGGGTAGCGCTATCGGCCCCTTGTGCGCACCAGCCGCATGCGAAAGGCTGGCCGATGTGCTGCGCGCGTTGGGCCGGGTCGAGCACCCAAGGGCGTGCCTGCCACGGTGGCTGGTGGCGCAGGTGCTGGGTATGGCCACAGGACAGTTCGGCCACCCAGTGGCCTTCTTCGTCCTGGTGGAAGCCGGTGATCCGACTGATGGGCCGCTGCTCGTCCGCAGCACGTTCGCAATCGGACGATGGCTTCGTTACACTTGTGGGCTCTACATTCTTTTGCAAAAGGTCTTGCCCCATGCTGATCGCCGCCAACAAGGCTGTCTCCATCGACTATACCCTGACCAACGACGCCGGGGAGACCATCGACAGCTCCGCCGGTGGCGCGCCGCTGGTTTACCTGCACGGTGCCGGCAACATCATCCCGGGCTTGGAAAAAGCCCTGGAAGGCAAGCAGGCCGGTGACGAACTGAACGTTTCCATCGAGCCGGAAGACGCCTACGGCGAATACCTGGCCGAGCTGGTCAGCACCCTGAACCGCAGCCTGTTCGAAGGCGTCGATGAGCTGGAAGTGGGCATGCAGTTCCACGCTTCGGCGCCGGATGGCCAGATGCAGATCGTCACCATCCGCGACCTCGACGGCGACGACGTCACCGTTGACGGCAACCACCCGCTGGCTGGCCAGCGCCTGACCTTCCAGGTCAAGGTTGTCAACGTGCGTGACGCCAGCGACGAAGAAATCGCTCACCGTCACATCCACGGTGAAGGTGGCCATCACCACTGATTTTCTGCGCTAAGCTCAGAAAGTCGCCAGGCGCTCGGGCAAGCCGATTTGCCTTCCTACGGGAGGTGGACGGTTTGGACGAGCGCCTTTTTAGTGGGCGGAATTCGCCTGCGCGGCAACCGGGAACCTGAGAGGGGATGTCATCATGAGTGCATTTCACGACCTGAAACTGGACGCACTGAACGGCGGAGAGCTGCCCCTGGCCCCGTTCAAGGGCCAAGTGGTGCTGGTGGTCAACGTCGCTTCCAAGTGTGGGCTCACGCCGCAATACAAGGCCCTGGAAAACCTCTACCAGGTTTACAAGGACAAGGGCTTCAACGTGCTTGGCCTGCCGTGCAACCAGTTTGCCGGGCAGGAGCCAGGCAGCGAAAAGGAAATCCAGGATTTCTGCAGCCTCAACTATGGGGTGAGCTTCCCGCTGGGGGGCAAGCTGGAGGTCAACGGGCCGCAGCGCCATTCGCTATACCGCCTGCTGGCGGGCGAAGGAGCCGAGTTCCCGGGCGACATCACCTGGAATTTCGAGAAGTTTCTGGTGGGCAAGGATGGGCGGGTGCTGGCGCGCTTTTCACCGCGTACAGCGCCGGATGATCCGGCGGTGGTGCAGGCTATCGAGAAGGCGTTGGTTTGAAGGCGGTCTGCCGCGATATCTTCGGCGCCTGTGAGGCCGAGCGCCGCCCGCGCGGCGCTCGATCTCACAGGCGCTGCACATATTGAGCAGAACGCCCAGTCGCAGTACCGGTTTGCTGGCAAGCACCATAGAGATACCCCTCAAACTGCTCGACAATCGCCGGCCACCCCTGACGGCTTGCATGCTGTCGCGCATTCAGGCGTACCCGGCGCAACGTTTCCTCCTCCTCCAGCAGCCAGCAAGTCGCATCCACAAACGCTGCCTGGTCCCCCGGCATGGCCAGTGCTCCGCTGTGGCCATGGCGAATATGCTGCGCAGCCGCCGCCTCGTCATAGGCAACCACCGCCAACCCCGAGGCCATGGCTTCGAGCACCACATTGCCAAACGTTTCGGTCAGGCTAGGGAACAGGAACAGGTCACCGCTGGCATAGTGCTCGGCCAGTACCTCGCCGCGCTGGGCACCACAGAACACAGCATCCGGCATCTGCTGTTGGAGGGCGGCGCGCTGCGGGCCGTCACCCACCATGATCAGACGCAGGCGTTTCTGTGGATAAGTCTTCCGCAATGCCTCAAGGCAAGGCCGCAGCAAGCCAAGGTTCTTTTCCACAGCGAGCCGACCGACATGCAGCACGGCGAGATCGTCCGGGGCGAGCCCCCAGCTTTCGCGTAACGCCTGGCTGCGCCGCGACGGGTTGAACAGGCAGGCATCGACACCCCGTGCGAGCAGTTCCAGGCGCTCGAACCCACGGCGTTCAAGCTCCAGGCGCTGGCTGACACTGGGCACCAGGGTGATCGCCGTGCGCCGATGGAACCAGCGCAGGTAGTGGGTGAGCAGGCGCGCCAGCAAACCCAGGCCGTACTGGCCCGAGTACTGCGGGAAATTGGTGTGGAAGCCGCTGACGACCGCGATCCCCAGGCGCCTGGCCGCGCGCAGTGCGCTGAGCCCCAGCGGCCCTTCGGTGGCGATGTACAGCACGTCCGGGCGCTGCCGCCGCCAGCGACGTAACAGCTTGTGCATCGACACCTCGCCCCACTGCAAACCGGGGTAGCCAGGCAGAGCCCAGCCACGGCAAAGCATCAGGTGCTGGTCGTTGTGCACAGGCGCTTCGCCGGCCTGGCGCGGGCGTACAACCTCGATCTCATGGCCACGCTGACGCAGCCCTTCGCCAAGGCGGCCAAGGGTGTTGGCCACGCCGTTGATCTCGGGTGGGAAGGTTTCGCTGACCAGGGTAATGCGCAGGGCGGGTGTATTCATGACAAAAAGTTTCCGCCTACTGGGTTGCGCCAATGTGACTGCAATATGACAGGCAAATGACGCCTGACTGCTGACGCTTTTGCCTTTATGAATATTTCGTTGCGCGTTGCTCAAGAAGGTGCAACCGGCAGCCGATGAAGATGCATTCGACTAGGTGATGCGCTCCAGGAGTGCGGTGATGTTCAACAGCAAGCTCAAGCAAGAAATCCGGCAACTGCGCGAAGACCTGATGTCCGTGGAACAGGTCAAGAGTAGCCTCGACAACGAGATGCTGGTACTTCAACTCGACCCCCAGGGACGGATCGAGATGGTCAACGGCAACTTCGAGAGCGAGATGCTCTACCGTGCCGAACAATTGCTTGGACGCAACATCGAGGACATCGTCCCCGCGCATGTGAAGTCGCTGGATTTCTACCAGCGCATGAAAAGCGCGATCACCCGTGGCGAGCACCTGAACGGTGCCTTCCGCCTGCTGCGCGGCAATGGCCAGGAAGCCTGGCTGCGCTCGATCCTGCAGCCGGTGAAGAACAGCGAAGGGCGTATCAAGTACTTCACCCTGCATTCCAGCGACCTCACCCGCACCATTGAGACCTCGCGCGAGTATGAAAGCCTGATCAAGGCGTTGATGCGCTCGACCGCCGTTATCGAGTTTGACCTGGACGGCACCATCCTCACTGCCAATGACCGTTTCCTGGCCACCGTCGGCTATCGCCTGGAACAGATTCGCGGCAAGCACCACCGCATGTTCTGCGAGCCGGAAGAGGCCAATTCGGCCGGCTATCAGGCGTTCTGGGACAAGCTGCGCCGTGGCGAATACGTTGCCGAGCGCTTCAAGCGCATCGACGCCCACGGGCGGGTGATCTGGCTGGAGGCCTCGTACAACCCGATCTTCGACGCCCATGACGTGCTGTACAAAGTGGTCAAGTTCGCCACGGTGATTACCGACCAGGTCAACCAGGAACAGGCGGTGGCCGAGGCAGCAGATGTTGCCTACAACACCTCGCTGGGTACCGATGTCAGCGCCCAGAAGGCCACCGATGTGGTTACCCAGACCGTCAGCGTGATGCGCGGCCTGGAGGCCTCGATGCAGGAGGCCGCCGAGGGCATTCAGGCGCTGGATACCCAGTCGCGGGTAATCGGCTCCATCATCAAGACCATCAGCGACATCGCCGGGCAGACCAACCTGCTGGCGCTCAATGCCGCTATCGAGGCGGCCCGTGCCGGCGAACAGGGGCGGGGTTTTGCCGTGGTTGCCGACGAAGTGCGTCAACTGGCCTCGCGCACCAGCACCGCCACCGAGGAAATCGCCCGGGTGGTGAAGCAGAACGAGCAACTGGCGCAGGCGGCGGTGGCGATCATCGACACCAGCAAGCGCCAGGCCGAGCAGGGGCTGGCACTGGCTGACGAGACGGGCAGCGTGATTGTCGAGATTCAGGACGGGGCGAAACGGGTGGTGGATGTGGTGGGGCAGTTTTCCAGCCGGTTGGGGCAGTGAAGCCCCGGCCAGGCAAGGATTGATCTGATGGGGGCGGGGGTCAGTTGCGCTCCCGCACCCAGAACAACGTAGCCCCGGCCACCGCGGCCGGCATCATCAGCACGTTCACCCCCGGAATCATCAACGCCAGGTAGGTAATCCCGCCAAAGCCCAGGCTCTGCCAGCGCTTGCTGCGCAGCCAGGCGAGCATGTCCTGCCAGCTCATCTTGTTGTTGTCCGCCGGGTAGTCGATGTACTGGATGGCCATCATCCATACCCCGAACATTAGCCACAGTGGTGCGGCCACCACGTTCACCACCGGAATGAACGACAGGATGAACAGGCCAATAGCCCGTGGCAGGAAGTAGCCCAGCTTGCGCATTTCGCGGCTGAAAGTGCGTGGCACCATGGCCACCAGCTCACCCCAGCTGAACGCGGGGAAGTTATCCTGGCCGCGCACCACCACCTCGACCTTTTCCGCCAAAAAGCCGTTGAACGGCGCGGCAATGATATTGGCCACCAGGGTGAAGGTGAAGAACACCATCAGCAGCAGCAAGGCCACGAACAGCGGCCAGAGGATGTAGCTGAGGAAGCTCAGCCAGTCCGGCAGCGTTGGCATGAGCGCGTCCAGCCACAGGCCGAACTGGTGGCCGGCGAAGTAGATCAGGCCACCGAACAGCAGCAGGTTGACCGCCAACGGCAGCAGCACGAACAACCGCAGGTTGGGGCTCAGCACCAGTTTCAGGCCTTCGCGCAGGTATTGGGGGCCAGAGAGGACAGGGGCTTGCATCGAGGTACTCCGCAGAGAAGGAAAACGCGCTGACCTTACCGAGTTTGCCGCGCCGACGAAAGGTGGGTTGCGGGCGGGAAACGGGATGTAACAAAAGCGCCGGGGGTGTGTTTATCGATGAAATCGCGGCATAGACGATGCCTATGAGGTGGATTGTCTAAGGATATTTCCTTAATCTTTGCGACCTCGCTACAGTGCGCTCAACTTTCCGCTTTTCGGGCCTGCGCGTTGTAGCCTTCCCCAAGTGCTGCGTGGGTCCGTTTTAAATTTCCAGCTGGCGCAGCCGGTACACCGATGCCGGCCCGTGCGGCCCGCTCGACAGGAGTTCGACATGTCTGAAGTACGTCATTCGCGCGTCATCATTCTCGGTTCCGGCCCTGCCGGTTACAGCGCCGCAGTCTATGCTGCCCGCGCCAACCTCAAGCCGCTGCTGATCACCGGCATGCAGGCCGGTGGCCAGCTGACCACCACCACCGAAGTCGACAACTGGCCGGGCGACCCCCACGGCCTGACCGGCCCGGCCCTGATGCAGCGCATGCAAGAGCACGCCGAGCGTTTTGAAACCGAAATCGTCTTCGACCACATCAATGCCGTCGACCTGGCCAACAAGCCGTTCACCCTGCAGGGTGACAGCGGCAAGTACACCTGCGACGCACTGATCATCGCCACCGGTGCCAGCGCCCGTTACCTGGGCCTGCCGTCGGAAGAAACCTTCATGGGCAAGGGCGTTTCGGCCTGCGCCACCTGCGACGGTTTCTTCTACCGCAACAAGCCGGTCGCCGTGGTTGGCGGTGGCAACACTGCCGTGGAAGAGGCGCTGTACCTGGCCAACATCGCCAGCAAGGTGACCCTGGTACACCGTCGCGAAACATTCCGCGCCGAGAAGATCCTGGTCGACAAGCTGAACGCTCGTGTGGCTGAAGGCAAGATCGAGCTCAAGCTCAACGCCACCCTGGACGAAGTGCTGGGTGACAACATGGGCGTGACCGGTGCGCGCCTGAAGAACAACGACGGCAGCAGCGACGAAATCAAGGTCGACGGCGTGTTCATCGCCATTGGCCATACCCCGAACACCTCGCTGTTCGAAGGCCAGCTGACCCTGAAAGACGGCTACCTGGTGGTCAACGGCGGCCGTGAGGGCAACGCTACCGCCACCAACGTTGAAGGTGTGTTCGCTGCAGGTGACGTGGCTGACCACGTTTACCGCCAGGCAATCACCTCGGCGGGTGCCGGCTGCATGGCTGCTCTGGACGTAGAGCGTTATCTGGACGGCCTGGCCAACGCCTCGTTCTGATTGGATAACACCCCTGAAAAAACCGGCTGAAAAGCCGGTTTTTTATTGCCCGCAAGCCGCTTACAGGCTCAAGCGCATCGACAGATCAACCGCCTTCACATCCTTGGTCATGGCACCAATCGAGATGTAGTCCACGCCGGTTTCGGCAATCACACGCAGGGTCGTTTCGTTGACCCCACCGCTGGCCTCCAGCTTGGCCTTGCCCGCGTTGATGCGCACTGCTTCGCGCATTTCATCAAGGTTCAGCTCATCAAGCATGATGATGTCCGCGCCAGCGGCCAGCGCCTCGCGCAGTTCATCCAGGCTTTCCACTTCGATCTCAACCGGCTTGCCTGGCGCAATACGGTGTGCCGCGGCCACGGCTTCGGCCACGCCGCCGCTGGCAGCGATGTGGTTTTCCTTGATCAGGAACGCGTCGTACAGGCCGATGCGGTGGTTGTCGCAGCCGCCACAGGTTACCGCGTACTTCTGCGCCAGGCGCAGGCCCGGCAGTGTTTTACGGGTGTCCAGCAGGCGCACCTGGGTGCCTTCTACCAGGTCGGCCAGGAAGCGCGCACGGGTGGCTACCCCCGACAGCATCTGCAGGAAGTTCAGCGCACTGCGCTCACCGCTCAGCAGCGAACGGGCCGGGCCTTCGAGGTGGAATAGCGGCTGGTTGGCAGTCGCCCGCTCACCGTCCGCCACCTGCCAGTGCACCGCCACGCGTGGGTCGAGCTGACGAAACACGGCGTCGACCCAGGCGGTGCCGGCGATCACGCAGTCTTCGCGGGTGATGATGGTCGCCTTGGCGAGGCGCTCGGCCGGGATCAACTGCGCAGTGATATCGCCACTGCCGATGTCTTCCAACAGTGCACGGCGCACATTGGCTTCGATTTCAGCGGTCAGGTCGGCGAGGCGTAGGTTCGGCATGTTCGGCTCCACTAGCTAGATGCCCGCGATTATAGGGCAGGGGGCCGGTGTGTACAGCCGCCTTGGCGATGTCCGTTGGTCGGGCATTGTGAGCCATTCAAGCCCATTCGGGGCATTAACCGGTCGACGAAACGGTGCTGGCAGCGATGCGATTTTTTACCGATAATGGCGCCCAGTATTTGGCGTCATAGCTTTGACGATCATTAGCCCCTGTCGGGCAAAACACCCTGCAAGGAGTCCAGGATGCAGAAAGAAGGCAAGGTGGTGCCCTTGGCGGCTGCCATCGACCGAGGGGGGCGCACGCCTCTTCCTTGCCTTCCGGTATTGTTGCTGCAGGTGCGGGACAAGGCCGCCTTGCAGTTGCGCCAAGGCTTGCAGGACTTGTTCGACAACGCCGATGACACGCTCTTCGAAATGGCTGACAAGGCCTTCGACCGTTATGATCAGCATCTGTACTTCGAAGCCATGCGTGATCTGAGGCTCAAGCGCAAAAGCATCGAGCGCGGCTTTCTTGATACCTTTCATGACACTTTCGCGCGCATCGGCCAGCCCGACCCGCTGGCGCACCTGGCCGAACCGGGTAGCTTGCGGAGCAAGGCCCAACGGGAGCGGGCTGCGGCCATGGAAGGCATGGTTGGGCGGGTGCTGTCACGCGATGGTATTGCCCTGCAGCAACTGGGTCTTCGCTTGCAGGCGCTGCTCGATCGCCCCCTGCATGAGCAGCACAACCCGTTGGGCCCGGCCGCTTTGTGCGGATACTTCCTGGACGCCGGGCGCAACCTGGGGGTTGGTTTACGGGTCAAGCTGGTGCTGCTCAAGCTGTTCGAACGCTATGTACTGCGTGATGCCGACATCCTCT
This sequence comes from Pseudomonas sp. URIL14HWK12:I5, assembly GCF_900176445.1. NCBI lineage: Bacteria > Pseudomonadati > Pseudomonadota > Gammaproteobacteria > Pseudomonadales > Pseudomonadaceae > Pseudomonas > Pseudomonas sp. URIL14HWK12:I5. The sequence goes on along the minus strand of NZ_FWXQ01000011.1, from coordinate 44,655 downwards.
ATGCCGACGCCAACCAGCTATTGGCCGCAGCCGGTGTCCTTCCGGAGTTGCAGCCGGCACCGCGCCGGCGCGCCGAAGACAGGCGCTTGCGCACACGACGAGGGCCGTTGAGCCAAGGCCAGGACGTTGGGGCAGACGCGGCAGGGCAAGCGTATTTCGCCTCATTGCAAACCTTGCTGGCCCCGCTGCGCGGGCAGTTCGCACCGCGATTGCAGGCGGTGGCTGCTGCCCAGCCGATCAGCACGGCCGACCTGATACGCCTGCTGTCGCATTTGCAACACTATGTACCCGCAACTCACGAGGCCGATGATTTCGAGCTCGGCCAGCAGCTTGAGCAACTACTGTTGCGGGTCAGTGTGCGCAGCGGCACGCGCCGGCGCATCGCCGTGGACGATGAGGACGTGATCAACCTGATCGGCCTGGTGTTCGCCTTCATCCAGCGTGATGACAACCTGCCCGCCAGCCTGCGCGCACTGCTTGCGCGCCTGCATATTCCCTTGCTCAAGGTAGCATTGCTGGACAAGGGGCTGTTCAGTCGGGCCAGCCACCCGGGGCGCCGGCTGATCAACGAGATCGCGGGCGCGGCCATTGGCTGGGCGTGCGGCAGCGAAGGCCTGCGTGACAGCCTTCACCTGCGGGTAGAATGCACGGTCCAGCGCCTGCTCAATGATTTTGCCGAAGATACTGGCCTGTTTGTCGAGCTTCTCGACGAGTTTCTCGCATCCAATCAGGAGGAACGACGGCGCAACGAGCTGCTTGAACAGCGCACCCGCGATGCCGAAGAGGGGCGTGCCCGTGCCTTGCAGGCGCGGCACCAGGTGCAGCAGGTGCTCAACCAGCGCCTGCGCGGTCGGGTATTGCCCCTGGTGGTGGTGCAGATGCTGGTGCAAGCCTGGAGCCAGGTACTGCAGTTGGCATGGCTGAAGCAGGGTGAAGCCTCCCAGGGCTGGCGCGATGCCCTGCAGACCGTGGATGCGCTACTGGCCAGCATCACCCCGGGGCATGAGCCGCAAGCCCTTTTGCAGCAGGTTCCGGGCCTGCTCAAGGCGCTGCGCGATGGCCTGGCCAGCGTGGCGCTGGATTCGGCAGCAACCCGAGAGTTCTTCCTGCAACTGGAGCAATTGCACTTGCATGCCTGTGCGGGCACTGAGCTACCGGCTGGCCATGACAAGCCCTTTGCCGAAGTGCTGGTGGACGAGGACATCGTACTGGCGATGCCCGAAGAACCGGCCTGTGCACCGCTGCAATTTGCCGATGGGCAGGCAGCAACGCTGCAGCACGTGCAGCGCTTGCGCATCGGAAGCTGGGTTGAAGTCATGGATGACGGCGAACCGCTGCGTTGCAAACTGGTGGCGCACGTCGGTAGTCACGACAGGCTGGTATTCGCCAACCGTACCGGCATGAAAGTGCGCGAGTGGAACAGCACCGCCCTGGCCCAGGCACTGCACCGAGGGGACGTACGGATGCTGGATGACGGTTTGTTGTTCGAGCGGGCGTTGGAGGCGGTGCTCGATGGGTTGCGGCAACCTTGGGTGCAGTAGGCGGCAACATTACAATCATTCACATGCAAACGGTGTTGAGCGCAGGGCATACTGTTGACCTGTTCACGGCGTTTTCAGGATCTGCCCCATGCAATTGGACCGTGCCACTGGCTGGTTTCACGGAACCGGAATCACCCACTGCCCCTCGCCGAACTTCAATGCCCGCCCTGAAGGCGAATCGATTTCCCTGCTGGTGATCCACAACATCAGCCTGCCGCCAGCTTGTTTCGGCACCGGCAAGGTCCAGCAGTTTTTCCAGAATCGCCTGGACCCTGATGAGCATCCTTACTTCGACAGCATCAAGCACCTGACCGTGTCAGCGCACCTGTTCGTCGAGCGTGACGGGGCGGTGACCCAGTTCGTATCCTTGCTCGATCGCGCCTGGCACGCTGGCGTTTCGTGTTTTGACGGGCGTGAAGGCTGCAACGATTTCTCCATCGGTATCGAACTGGAAGGCACTGACGACCTGGCCTACACCGATGCCCAGTACGCCGTGCTGGAACGGCTTACCCGGCACATTCTTAGCGCCTGGCCGGCCATCGACCTGGGTCGCATTCAGGGGCACAGTGACATTGCTCCGCAACGCAAGACCGACCCCGGCCCGTCCTTCGATTGGCCGCGTTACCGCGAAGCGTTGTTGCACAAAGAGGACAAGGCATGAGTTTTCTGGTGTTGCTGCTGGCGTTGTGGGTCGAGAAATTTTCGGCCCTTCGTCACCAAGTGCAGCGTGACGGGTTTTTCCTTGGCGAGTTGGTGCGGCTGGAACGCAGCGGCAAGGTTCACCCATGGTGGACGCTGGCCATCCTGGTGCTGGCACCTGTAGCGCTGCTGGTATTGCTGCTGCATGTGCTGGAGCCGGTGGCCTATGGGCTGTTGGCCTTGCCGGTGCACCTGTTGGTGCTGGTCTATAGCCTGGGCCGTGGTGATGCCAAGGCCTCGCTTGGGCCGTTGCGCGATGCCTGGCGGCGCGGTGATGACCAGGCGGCGCTGCATGTTGCAGAGCGTGACCTGGGCCTGGCGGCCGACGAGCCGCACAGCTTGTTGGTAAGGGTGCAGGGCAACCTGCTGTGGCAGGTGTACCAGGGCTTTTTCGCGGTGATCTTCTGGTATTTCGTGCTGGGGCCTGGAGCGGCGATGGCTTATCGCCTGCTGGCGCTGTGCGGCGAGCACAGCAAGCAGCCTGCGCTGAAGGCGCGGGCCGAACAGCTGCGGCATATCATGGACTGGCTGCCGGTTCGGGTACTGGCGTTGAGCTTTGCCCTGGTGGGCAACTTCCTCTCGGTCACCCGGGTGATGTTGCACGAGTTACTCAACTGGCACATCAGTGCCGCGCACCTGGTGGCCCGTGTCGGGCGCATTGCCGACGATATTCCCGAGGAAGAAGACAGCCAGCGCGGGTTGGGGCGGCTGGACAGCCTTTGGGAGCTGCTGCTGCGTTGTGCGGTGTTGTGGTATGCCGGGTTTGCGCTGTGGACAGTGCTGGTCTGAACTGAATTGGCTGGCCTCTTCGCGGGCGTGCCCGCGAAGAGGCCATGACAGGCAGCAAAACATCTACCAGCCAAACAACTCGCAAGCATTGCGGCTGCTAGCCTCAGCCAGCTCCCCGATATCAATCCCCATTACCTCGGCCAACGCCCCGGCAATCTCCGGCAAATGCTCCGGGCTGTTCCGCACCCCCGGGTACATCACCGGTGCCATATCTGGCGCATCAGTCTCCAGCACCACACTCTCCAGCGGCAGCCGCGCCAGGGTCTTGCGTAGCCGCAGTGCCTGTGGCCACGTCGCGGCACCGCCAAGCCCGAGCTTGAAGCCCAGCTTGATGTACTCGCGCGCCTCTTCGTAGCTGCCGGCAAACGCATGGATCACCCCCGCCCGCACCGGTTTGTAGCGCTTGAGCGTGGCAACCACCCGCGCATGGCTGCGGCGTACATGCAACAGCGCAGGCAGTTCGAAGTCGCAGGCCATCTGCAGTTGCGCTTCAAACAGGTCCTGCTGGCGGGTTTTGTCCAGGTCTTCAAGGTAGTAGTCCAGGCCAAATTCACCCACGGCGCACAGCCGCGTATCGCCGTGCAGGCGTTCCAGCCATTCGCGCAACTGAACGAGGTGCTCCGGGCGGTGCTGGTCGAGGTAGACCGGGTGCAGGCCGAGTGCTGCGAACAGGCGCTGATCGGTGCAGGCCAGGTCCCACACCCGCTGGAAATTCGCTTGGTACACCCCCAGCACCACCACACGTTCTACCCCACGCGCCGCCGCATTGGCCAGCAGGCGCGGGCGGTCGGCGTCGAAGTCGGGGAAGTCCAGGTGGGTGTGGGTGTCGATCAGGCGCATGGTCAGGCCGCAGTGATGCGCTGCTTGAAGGTTCGACCAACGGCATGCACACCCGGCTCGTAGCGCTTTTCCTCGATGGCGGCCAGCGCCAGCTCCAGCGCGGTGGCGGCAATCAGGCCATGCTGCTGGGCCATGGCATTGACCGGCAGCGGCAGGAAGTCGAGCAACTGGTTGTCGCCAAAGGTGCCCAGCTGCAGCTGGCGCGAATCGGCAGGGCGCGCCTGCAGGGTATCGAACACCCCTTGCAGCAGTACGTACGAGGTGGTCACCAAGGCATCCGGCAGGCCGCCCAGGTCGTCGATCAACTGCTGCATCAGGCGCTGGCCGCACTCGCGGCTGAACGCTTCCCCCTGATAGCGGCGCACTTCACCGGCATAGCCTTGCAGCGCTTCGTCGAAGCCGCCGGCACGCGCCTGGCTGACAGACAGCTCAGGGCGGGCGCCGATCAGGGCAATGCTGCGCGGGGCGGCAGTGAGCAGGCTGGCGGCCAGTTGGCGGCTGGCATCGCGATCGTCGCTGATCACCGAGCAGAAGTGCGCAGGGTCCAGGCGGCGGTCGATGGCGATCACCGGCAGGCCTTTGTCCTGCAAGTCACGGTAGCTGTCGTCTTCCGGTGGCAGGCAGCTGGCGACGAACAGCGCGTCGCAGCGGCGGGCACGGAACAATTGCTGCAGCTGGCGCTCGCTGTCGGGCTGGTCGTCGCTGCTGGCGATCAGCAACTGGTAGCCACGGGCGCGGGCGCCTTGCTCCAGTTGCTTGGCAATGCGGGCGTAGCTGGGGTTCTCCAGATCCGGGAGAATGAAGCCCAGGGTGCGGGTGTGCCGGCTGCGCAGGCCAGCGGCCTGAGGGTTTGGGGTAAAGCCATGGGCTTCGACCACTGCACGCACGCGCTCGACGGTGGTGTTGCTGATGCGCTGCTGTTCAGCCTTGCCGTTGATGACATAGCTGGCTGTGGTCACGGACACACCGGCCAGGCGGGCGATATCGCTGAGTTTCACCGAATTTTCCTTGTTATTTCCGGGGCTGGCTGTAAGGCCGGACCGGGCATTTTGACCCAGCGCAGGCATCACGCGCAGACGACCATTGTCGCAATTGTCCGACAGGATGGGGCTTTTTACCGGGCAGATTATCGAGTAACGTGGCCGTCTGGTCAGATTAAACGTTTCAGCCGCCGAATTTTCTGCCTCGGCTGCCATCTGTGCAAGGCTGTTGAACTGGCCCTTCATGTGAATTTCACAACAATACTCCAGTACCCGACCGGGAACTGTAAAAGGAGAAGGTCATGCTCGAGCTCGCCAAGGAGCAGATAGCCATGGGTCAGACGGCCGCCGACAAGGCCGAGGCGTTGTGCCTGCTGGCGGACCGGCTGGTCGCTGACGGCCTGGTCGCCGAGGGTTACCTGCAAGGGCTGCAGGCCCGCGAGGCCCAAGGCTCAACGTTCCTTGGGCAGGGCATCGCCATCCCTCATGGCACGCCACAAACCCGCGATCTGGTGCATGCCACCGGCGTGCGCCTGTTGCAGTTTCCCGAGGGCGTAGACTGGGGTGATGGGCAAATGGTCTACCTGGCCATTGGCATTGCTGCACGCTCCGATGAACACCTGCGCCTGCTGCAACTGCTCACCCGTGCCCTGGGTGAGACCGACCTGGCCGAAGCGCTACGCCGGGCCAGCTCTGCCGAAGCGCTGCTCAAGTTGCTGCAAGGTGCACCTCAGGAACTGGCGCTGGATGCGCAGTTGGTCGGCCTGAACGTTCCCGCTGAGGATTTCGACGAGCTGGCCTGGCGGGGTGCCCGCCTGCTGCAGCGTGCCGACTGTGTCGACAGCGGTTTTGCCGCCGTGCTGCAACAGGCCGAGCCGCTGCCATTGGGCGAGGGCCTGTGGTGGCTGCACAGCGAGCGTCAGGTGCGCCAACCGGGCCTCGCTTTCATCACCCCGCAGCAGCCACTGCGTTACCGTGACCAGCCGCTCAACGGCCTGTTCTGCCTGGCCAGCCTCGGCGCGGCCCACCAGGCCTTGCTTGAGCGCCTGTGCGAAGTGCTGATCGAAGGGCGTGGGCAGATGCTCTACCAGGCCACCAGCAGCCGTGCGGTACTGGAAATGCTGGGGGGCGAGGCGCCAGCAGATTGGCCCAGTGCGCGCATCGTGCTGGCCAACCCGCATGGCTTGCATGCGCGCCCGGCCAAGGTGCTGGCGCAACTGGCCAAAGGCTTCGAGGGCGAGCTCCGCGTGCGCGTGGTCGACAGTGCGCAGCCGGCGGTGTCGGTGAAGAGCCTGAGCAAGCTGCTCAGCCTTGGCGCCCGCCGTGGCCAGACGCTGGAGTTGGTGGCCGAACCGGGCATCGCCGCCGATGCCTTGCCGGTGTTGCTGGCGGCCATCGAACAGGGCTTGGGTGAAGAGGTAGAGCCGCTGGCGCAACGTGCAACACCCGTTGCCAGCGTTGCGGCCGACGTGCTGCAAGCCCCCGTGGCCGGTAGCCGTATCCAGGGCGTGGGCGCTGCCCCCGGCATTGCCAGCGGCCCGGCGCATGTGTGTGTCGAGCGTGAGTTCGATTATCCGCTACGTGGCGAATCCAGTGCCCTGGAGCGGCAAAAGCTGCGTCAGGCCATAGCGGCGGTGGACAGCGATCTGCAGGCTTTGGTCAAGCGCAGCGACAAAGCCATTGGCGAGATCTTCGTCACCCATCAGGAAATGCTCGCCGACCCGGCCCTGACCGACGATGTCGAACAACGCCTTGCCCAAGGCGAAAGTGCTGCGGCAGCCTGGATGGCGGTAATCGAAGCCGCAGCCCGTCAGCAAGAGGCGTTGCACGATGCCTTGCTGGCCGAACGCGCCGCCGACCTGCGCGACATCGGCCGCCGCGTGCTGGCGCAATTGTGCGGTGTGCAGGCCCAGGTTGAGCCGGCGCAGCCTTACGTACTGGTGATGACCGAAGTCGGCCCGTCCGATGTGGCGCGGCTGGACCCAAGCCGGGTCGCCGGCATCGTCACCGCTCAAGGAGGCGCCACTGCCCACAGTGCCATCGTCGCCCGTGCGCTGGGCATTCCTGCAGTGGTGGGCGCGGGGGCAGCGGTCCTTTTGCTTGAGCCCGGCACGCCGCTGTTGCTCGATGGCCAGCGCGGCGTGGTCAACGTGGCACCGCCGGAAGAAGAATTGCAACGCGCCCTGGCCGAGCGTGATGCCCGCGAGCAACGCCTGCAGGCCGCCTGGGCCAATCGCCTCGAACCCGCCGTGACCCGCGATGGCCACGCTGTCGAGGTGTTCGCCAACATCGGGGACAGCAACGGCATCGCCAAGGTGGTGGAGCAGGGCGCCGAAGGCGTCGGCCTGCTACGCACCGAACTGATTTTCATGGCACACCCCCAGGCCCCGGACGTGGCGACCCAGGAAGCCGAGTACCGCCGCGTGCTCGATGGCCTGGACGGGCGCCCGCTGGTGGTGCGCACCCTCGATGTCGGCGGTGACAAGCCGCTGCCGTACTGGCCGATCGCCGCTGAAGAAAACCCTTTCCTTGGCGTGCGCGGCGTGCGCCTGACGCTGCAGCGCCCGCACATCATGGAAGACCAGCTGCGTGCCTTGCTGCAGGCTGCCGACAATCGCCCGCTGCGTATCATGTTCCCGATGGTTGGCCAGGTACACGAGTGGCGCGAGGCGCGGGCCATGGTCGAGCGCTTGCGTACAGAAACCCCGGTGGCCGACTTGCAACTGGGCATCATGGTCGAAGTGCCCTCGGCGGCCTTGTTGGCGCCGCAACTGGCGCGTGAAGTGGACTTCTTCAGCATCGGCACCAACGACCTGACCCAGTACACCCTGGCCATCGACCGTGGCCACCCAAGCCTTTCGGCCCAGGCCGATGGCCTGCACCCGGCCGTGCTCAGCCTGATCGACATGACCGTGCGCGCCGCCCATGCCCATGGCAAGTGGGTAGGCGTGTGCGGCGAGCTGGCGGCCGACCCGCAGGCGGTGCCTGTGCTGCTGGGGCTGGACGTTGACGAGCTCAGCGTGTCTGCGCGCAGCATCGCCGAAGTCAAGGCCCTGGTTCGCCAGGCCGATCACCAGACGGCCCGCGCCCTGGCGCGCGAGGCCCTGCAACAAGACAGCGCTGCGGCGGTTCGCGCGCTGGTGGAGCGTTCCTGAATGGCCAAGATCCTCACCCTCACCCTGAACCCGGCGCTGGATATCACCATCGGCCTGGACACCCTGCGCCCGGGACAAGTCAACCGCAGCCAGGTACAACAGAGCCACGCCGCGGGTAAAGGGCTGAACGTTGCCCAGGTATTGGCCGACCTGGGGCACAGCGTGACCGTCGGCGGCTTTCTCGGGCAGGACAACCTGCAGCCGTTCGAAGCGCTGATCCAGTGGCGAGGCTTTGCCGACTGCTTTGTTCGCGTGCCGGGCGAAACCCGCAGCAACATCAAGCTGGTCGAGGCCGATGGCCGCGTCACCGATATCAACGGCCAGGGCCCGGAGGTCGATGAGGCGGCGGGTAGCGCGTTGCTGCGCCGCCTGGAACAGGTCGCCCCAGGCCATGATGCGGTGGTGGTGGCCGGTAGCCTGCCGCGTGGCATCAGTGCCGAGTGGTTCCGCCAGTTGCTTGACCAACTGAAGGCCCAAGGCCTCAGGGTAGCCTTGGACAGCAGCGGCGAAGCCTTGCGTGCGGGCCTGCAAAGCGCGCCTTGGCTGGTCAAGCCCAATACCGAAGAGTTGGGCGAGGTACTCGGCCTGGCTGTGGATAACCCGGCGCAGCAACGTGCAGCCGCCGAGCACCTGCTGGCCAGCGGCGTCGAACATGTGGTGGTGTCTGCAGGTGAGCAAGGGGTCAGCTGGTTCGCCCGCGATCTGGCCGTACACGCAAGCCCACCCAAGGTGCGGGTCGCCAGCACGGTGGGGGCGGGGGATTCGCTGGTAGCCGGCATGGTCCATGGCCTGCTGCAGGGCGAGCTGCCTGCGCAGACGTTGACCCGTGCCACCGCGATTGCCGCCCAGGCCGTCACCCAGGTTGGCTTCGGCATCCGTGACCGCGAGCAACTGGCGCGTCTGGAAGCGGCCGTGCAACTGACAGAACAACAAGAGGGTTGCCGATGAACATTGCCATTGTCACCGCCTGCCCCAACGGCCAGGTGTCGAGTGTGCTGAGCGCACGTTTGTTGTCCGCCGCTGCCCAGCGGCGTGGCTGGAGTACCAGCGTCGAAGTGCAGGAAGCCGGGCACCCGGAGCGGCAACTGAGTGCGCAGCAGATCGCCGAGGCCGACTGGGTGCTGGTAGTCAGCACTGGCGCAGTGGACCTGGCCCGCTTTGTCGGCAAGCGCGTGTACCAGAGCACACCCTCCCAGGCGCTGGCCGACCGTGAAGGCTTCCTCGATGAGGCAGCAGCCAACGCCCAGCCGTTGGTGGCGGCATCAGACGCCCCAGTCGCTGTTGGCAGCGCTGTCACGCGAATCGTTGCGGTCACTGCTTGCCCGACCGGCGTCGCGCACACATTCATGGCCGCAGAAGCCTTGCAGCAAGCGGCACAACAGATGGGCTACCAACTCACGGTCGAAACCCAGGGTTCGGTCGGGGCGCGCAATCCCTTGTCTGCCGAGGCCATCGCAGAGGCGGATGTGGTGCTGCTGGCCGCTGACATCGAAGTGCCCACTGCACGGTTTGCCGGCAAACGTATCCACCGTTGTGGCACTGGCATCGCCCTCAAGCAAGCCCGCGCCACGCTGGACAGGGCTCTGGCCGAAGCCAAAGTGGAAAGCAGCGCCGATGCCGCAGCGGCTGCCAGTACGACAAAGGGTGAGAAGACCGGTGTGTACAAGCACCTGCTGACCGGGGTGTCGTTCATGCTGCCCATGGTGGTGGCCGGTGGGCTGCTGATTGCCCTGTCGTTCGTGTTCGGCATCGAGGCGTACAAAGAACCAGGCACCCTGCCGGCGGCGTTGATGCAGATCGGCGGCGAGGCCGCGTTCAAGCTGATGGTACCGCTGCTGGCGGGCTATATCGCCTGGTCCATCGCCGACCGCCCGGGGCTTGCGCCTGGCATGATCGGTGGCCTGCTGGCCAGCACCTTGGGGGCCGGTTTCATCGGCGGCATCGTCGCGGGCTTTCTTGCCGGTTACAGCGCCAAGGCCATTGCCCGCTGGGCGCGCCTGCCCACCAGCCTGGAAGCGCTGAAGCCGATCCTGATCATTCCGCTGCTGGCCAGCCTCTTCACCGGCCTGGTGATGATCTACGTGGTGGGCCAGCCGGTGGCGGCCATGCTCGAAGGGCTTACGCACTTCCTCGACAGCATGGGCACCACCAATGCCATCCTGTTGGGGCTGTTGCTGGGAGGCATGATGTGCGTCGACCTTGGCGGGCCGATCAACAAGGCCGCCTATGCCTTCTCGGTGGGGTTGCTGGCGTCGTCGAGCTACGCACCGATGGCGGCGACCATGGCCGCCGGCATGGTGCCGCCTATAGGCCTTGGCATCGCCACTTTCCTGGCCCGGCGCAAATTCGCCCAGAGCGAGCGCGAGGCAGGCAAGGCGGCGTTGGCGCTGGGGCTGTGCTTCATCTCTGAAGGGGCGATCCCGTTTGCAGCCAAAGACCCGCTGCGGGTGATTCCGGCCAGTGTCGTGGGTGGCGCATTGACCGGGGCGCTGTCGATGTACTTCGGCTGCAAGCTGATGGCGCCCCATGGCGGCTTGTTCGTGTTGCTGATCCCCAATGCGATCAACCATGCACTGCTTTACCTGCTGGCGATTGTAGCGGGTAGCCTGGTGACGGCGGTGGTGTATGCGGTGATCAAGAAGAGCGAGCGGGTGGAGTTGGCGGTGGCACCCGTAAAAGGCTAGAGAATTCTGGAGGCATTACTAGCCTCTTCGCGGCCAAGCCCGCGAAGAGGCCGGAGCAGGTCACCGCCGATGCTTCTGCCGCAACGGCACCAACAGATCACCCAACCCGTTGTGGTCGATCTCATGCATCAATGCCAGCAACCCACCCAGCTCCCCCGCCGGAAAGCCCTTGCGCGCAAACCACGCCAGGTAGTCTCCCGGCAGGTCGGCAATGATCCGTCCCTGATACTTGCCAAACGGCATGGTCCGGGTCACCAGCAGTTCGAGGGTTTCCGGCTTCATCGTCGATGCACCTGGCTGTGGAAAAGCGCCGACCATACTGCAATCTGCACGAGTGCCCAAGCGGCAATCATGCAGAACGCCCTTGTCAGCTATCATCCTGAATTGAATAAGTTATTGAAAATGCTGGATTTATTTTTTGATTGAGGCTTGGCACGAACACTGCTCCCTTACAGATGACTATCACCTGCCAAGGAGTTCGTACCATGAGCAACCCCAACAAAGACGTGATCGATGTGCTCAACGACCTGATCGAGTACAGCAAGGATGGCGAGAAAGGCTTCAAGACCTCGGCCGATGATGTGAAGAACCCAGAGTTGAAAGCGTTCTTCGTTCAGCGTGCTGGCGAGTGCGCCAATGCTGCAGGCGAACTGCAAAGCGAAGTACGCCGTCTGGGCGGCGACCCGGAAACCTCCACCAGCATCAGCGGCGACCTGCACCGTGGCTGGGTCAACCTGAAGTCGATGGTCACCGGCAAGGATGAAGAAGCGGTGCTCAACGAGGTGGAGCGGGGCGAGGACCACGCGCTTAAAGCCTACAAGGAAGCCCGCGAAAAACTGGTGAAACTGGGCCGCACCGCCAGCGACATGACCTACAGCCTGGTGGAAAAACAGCTGCAAGGCGTGCAGCGCAACCATGACCAGGTCAAGGCCCTGCGCAACGCGGCCCGCGCCCGTTCTTAATCCCGAGGCCCCTCTACCCGGTTGCGGCCCATGGCCTTGGCCCGGTAGAGCGCTTCGTCCGCAGCACCCAGCACCCCGGCCAGGTCGTGCTGGATGCCGGACAGGCCGATACCGATGCTCACCGTTACCGCGTGGGCATCATCGGCAAACGGCGCTAGCGCCTCGACGCTGGCGCGTATGCGTTCGGCCAGTAGTCGGGCGCCGACCAGGTCGGTTTCCGGCAGCACCACCTGAAACTCCTCCCCACCATAACGCGCAGCCAGGTCGGCCGGGCGGCGGATGCACGCTTCGATGGCTTTGGCCACCTCACGCAGAGCATGGTCGCCACCTGCATGGCCATGGCGCTGGTTGAACGCCTTGAAATGGTCCACATCCACCATCAGCACGGCCAGCGGTTTGCGGTTGCGTTGCGCGCGAGCCCATTCGTGGCGCAGCACCTGGTCCAGGCGGCGCCGGTTGGCCAGGCCCGTTAGGCTGTCGGTGGCAGCCAGGGTTGCCAGGCCTCGCTCGGCTTCCTGGCGGCGGCGCAGTTCGCGGCCCAGCAGCAGGGTCAGCCAGAGAATGCCCACGCAGAGCACGCCGGTAGCGACGCTGACCAGAATCGCGGTACGTCGCCACGACTGGAACACCTCGTCTGTGGAGTGAACCACCAGTACGATCAGCGGCAACTGCGCGACACGGGCAAAGGTATAGATGCGTGAGTTGCCGTCGCTCCCGGAGCGTGCGGTGAAGTTGCCACTCTGTTCGCTGAGAATACGCTTGAAGTTGGGCCGCTCGGCATAGTTGGTGCCGATCAGTGGGTCCTGCGTGCGCGAGGGCTGGCGGGCAAGCAACTGCCCGTCGGTGTTGAACAGGTTGATGCTGCTATCGTCACCGATGTCCAGGCGCTGGAACAGCTCGCTGAAGTACGACAGGCGCAATGCCCCTGCCGCCAGGCCGGCGAATTCGCCATTGGGGCCAGAGATACGCCGGCTGAAACTGATACACCAGTCCAGGTCGCCCAGTTTGGCCTTGAACGGCGGGCCCACCAGCAAACCGAGGTTGGCGTTGTTCTGATGCGCCTTGAACACCCCGGTATCGCCGAAGTTGGCCTTGCGCGGCACGCTGCTGGTGGAGTCGCCCACTACGTTGCCTTGTTTGTCCAGCCACAACACATCACCGCGTTTGCGGTCGACGAAGGCTTCATTGAATAGCAGGCGCTGGCGTAGCGGGCCGGGGATTTCCGGCAGTTCCTTGCGTCCGACAGCCCAAATCAGGCCCCGCAGGGACTGATCGTAGAGTTCGGCGTTGCGCAGGATGTCGCTTTCGATCAACTGAACGATGTTGCTGGACGAGCGAATGGCCGACAGCTCGACGCTATCGCGTTCCCGCGCCAGCAAGTAGCTGACGATGGCGACGATGGCGAGCACGGCAAGGCAGCTGCCCAGATTGAGGGTCAGCTCGGGGTGCGACCTGAGGAATGCGAAGCGCGGTAATCGGGTGGGCATGCTCGCTACTGCGTGGGCAGGGCCATTCGCGGCGGCGACATTTTAGGGAAGCGCGGATTGTCGAACAAGATTTGTCCGACGGAATCACGCAGAGCTGTATTCCGGCTTCTCGCCGAACCCTGTGGGAGATTGCCCAGCCCTGCGGACTGCGCTGTCGCGCAGAGAACAGTGTCCACTGTGGGAGCGGGCTTGTCCCGCGAAGGGAGCCACGCGGTGCATGGCACCGGCTTCGCCGGTGTTCGCGGGTGAACCCGGTCCCACTGGGTTATTCCATAGGCGCGGAACATGTGGTGCCGAGCACCTTTCAGCGTTCGTCACAACTTAAAACATTTTCTTTTTTGACTAAACTGCGATAGGTACTAACCTACTTACGATCATATCATTAAGCTGCTTAAGGTTTGACACATGGCATTTGACGATACATTTCGCTTGAGTTCTCATGCTGTGATACTTAACGAAAACAATGAAGTGCTTCTATTAAAGGCAAATTACGAAAGCTTTTCTTGGGGGCTTCCCGGCGGAGCATTAGAAGTTGGGGAAACTATTCATGAAGCATTAGTCAGGGAGTGCCTTGAAGAACTAGGCCAGCCAATCACCGCTGCTACACTGACAGGCGTATATTATCACAAGCACTATAACTCACAGGCCTTTATCTTCCGTTGCAGTATAAGTGAAATTTCAAAAATGACCTTGAGTAGTGAACATTCCGAATACAATTTTTTCCCAATATCCTCCCTGAGTGAAATTCAAGCCATTCGCGTCAATGACTGTTTAAATTTTTCTGGAATCGTTACCAGTAGGAAGTTTTGAACAGGAATTTTAATAATCCCAGCTTTGCATTATCTCCGCCGAGTAAGTCTACCTCCCGCTTAAAGCCCTTTCATCTGTCCGCCAGACCCGCGCCAGGTACTTCCACACCTGGCTCTCTTGGCTTTGTTGAGCGAAAATAATAGATTAGATGCCTTGAGATCTATCAGTGATTCATTATCAGAAAGCGGAATCTCAATATTTGAAGAGCCTTGTCTGAGAAGTCAGTTTTGCCATCCCTACTTCCCTGAGTTTTATGAGGCGAATGCCTTAACAATCAAGCTTGGAGAACTTAACCTCAATTACAACAATCCCGTATCTCTGCTAGAAGATATCTCAAAGTTTTATCACGTAGAGGCCATTAACGTTTCGCAGCCGATGTTGGCAACAATCGAACAGAAAAAAATAATCTATGAGTCATTTAAGCAAATTTCAATAGATTTACTAAATCATGCCCTCTGTAGCGAGGCAGATGTACACCGAATTGCTGAGTCGCTTTATAGCTTTTCTTACTCTCCTAATGGTTTTGCAGGCGGATTGAGAGTATTGCAAATCAAGGCGCGGTTGAAATAGAAATTCAATTTGAACAGGTATCAGTTGAAAACTATTTTTACTACCATACGACCGTATGGCTCGATACTGCGTCGAACAAAAAAGGTGGTCGCGTAGTTTGTCACAGGCGATACTGGCCCGAAACAAATGTGGGAGCAGGTTTACCCGCGAAGAATCCACCGCGGTGCTTGGCACCGGCTTTGTCGGTGTTCGCGGCGGTTCGACGCCTCGGTGAACCCGCTCCCACAGGATTAGATTTATTGCTTACAAACGGCGATCAGAACACGTTCAGCGGATAATCCACGATCACCCGCACTTCATCGTTGTCGCTGTTGCTGTCGATCGACGCATAACCCTGGCTACCACGATGGGTGGCATAGCGCACCAGCACCGACAGGTCTTTCAGGTCACCTTCCTGGAACACGTACTTCACGTCCAGGTCGCGCTCCCAGTGCATGGCGTTCTTGCCATCTTCACGGTAGTAGTCGTAGTGCGTGGTGTCCTGCACCGCCTTGGTCAGGTCGGCTTCACCGCGCGAGTACGACAGCGAGGTGGTCAGGCCAGGCACGCCGAGCCCGGCGAAGTCATAGTTGTACTGCAGCTTCCACGAACGCTCGTTCGGCGCGTTGAAGTCCGAGTACATGCGCGAGTTGTCCAGGTACACGCTGTCGCCCAGGTTGATGTAGTCAAACGGCGTGTTGCCGTTTACCCGCTGGTAGGCGGCGGTGACGCTGTGGAACCCGGCGTTGACGGTGAAGTGAACGCTGTAGGTGTTGTTGTCGATCTTGCCCAGCAGGGCCTGGCCGGTGTCCTGGGTGTGGTAGAAGTGCACGCCCGGGTTCAGGCTGACCAGGTCGTTGACTACGTAGGTGTAGTCGAAGTCAGCGTAGTACTGGTTCCAGATGTCCTTCAGCTCGGCGGCGTACAGGTTGGCGGTGATGTTCGGGGTACCGCTCCACGACGCGCCGGCCCAGTTCAGGTGCTTGCTCTTGTCGTGTTCGTTCAGCGCGCCGTAGTAGGTGTCGATACGGCGGTGACCGCTCTGGTTGTACGGGTGGGTGAAGCTCACCTGGCCGCCTTCGAGCAGCAGGCCGTCGATGGTGGTGTTGGTCAGGCTCACGCCACGGAAGGACTGCGGCAGCATGCGGGTTTCGCCGCCCGCGATCACCGGGTTGGTGAGGAACAGGTCACCGGCTTTCAGCTCGGTGTCGAAGGCTTTCAGCTTGATTGCAGCACCAGCCGTGGAGAACGAGTGCGGGGCAGCGCCCAGCTCGCCGTCGTCCTTGATGTGCTCGGGCAGGATGCTGGTGCCGGCATGGCCGCCACCGCCGTCGAGCTTAAGGCCCAGCATGGCATGGGCGTCCAGGCCAAAGCCAATCACACCCGGGGTGTAGCCCGACTCGAAGCGCGCGACTGCGCCCTGGCCCCACTCGCGGGTGTCGCGCACGCCGGCGTTGTGGTTGTCGCGGTTGAAGTAGGCATTACGGAAATGCAGGTTGAAGGACGACCCTTCGATGAAGCCATCAGCCTTGTCTTCATCTGCCTGGGCGGCGAAAGGGATCGTTGCAGTCAACGCAATGAACAGCGGGGTGAAACGAAACGCGGAAGGCACCGGTACTAGCTCCTTTGGTGTGACGGTGGGGCAGTTTTTATTTTTGAATGTGCGTCTTTCTTATAAGTAGACGTTACAGCCGGGCTGAGCGTTAAAGCACATAAAAAAAGCCGCTGATCGGCAGCGGCTTTAAAAGGCTAACATATCGGCACCGGTGGTGCCCATGGCGTAGCCAAGGGAAATCGGGAGCAGCAACAGCGCTTGATCAGCTGTCGGCATTGGCATCGACAGAAACTTTGGAAGCTGTCTGTTTTGCGTCTTTGGCGGCGTCAGACTTGTTTGCAGCTACAGCGTCGCGGGCCTCTTGGTGGACGGCGGCGAGCGCTGCATTACGGGTGACGAAAGCGCTGGATTCTTCGGCCATGGCCAGGGGCGACAACAACAGGGAAGACAGGACGAAGACGCTGGCAATACCCATACTGTTGGACATTTGAAACTACCTTCTTGCGGGGCAAGTGCTAATGAGGACGGGGGTAAAGTTAGTCCTTTCAATGCACTGGAAACAGACCTGAGTGCGATAAGCACTGTTGCGCAAAAGGTAACGATCCATGGAAAAGCAATAGGACTTTCGCCGCAAACCCCCGTCTTAGACACGGTCCTGCACCGAGCGCGCAGGCCTCAGCGCTGGCAAGCGGATACCGAAAGTATTGGCACCTGCACCACTGCGCACGAACACCTCACCCCCATGCATCAGCGCAATCGCCTTGACGATGGCCAGCCCCAACCCATGGTTACCCCCACCGCTGTTGCTGCGCGCCGCATCCACCCGGTAGAAGCGCTCGAACAGCAACGGCAGGTGCTCATCGTCAATCGCCGGCCCCGGGTTGCTCACAGCGATGCTGACCTGCTCCGGCCCGGCATCGATCTGCACCTGGATCACCTGGTGTGGCGCCGTATGTTGCACGGCGTTGTTCAGCAGGTTGATCAACGCCCGGCGCAGTTGGGCTTTTTCGATGGGGGCGTGGGCATCGCCGCTTACGTTCACGCTGACCTGCGCGTCTTCGAGGATGTAGTCCAGGTAGTCGAGCGTGGTTGCCACTTCCTCGGCCAGCGAGGCCTGAATCAGGGCAGTGGCCTTGCTGCCCTGGTCGGCACTGGCCAGAAACAGCATGTCGTTGATGATGCTGCGCAGGCGCTCCAGCTCTTCCAGGTTGGATTGCAGCACTTCGAAGTAATGCTCGGCGCTGCGGCCTCGGGTGAGTGCTACCTGGGTCTGGCCTATCAGGTTGGTGAGCGGGGAGCGCAGTTCATGGGCAACGTCAGCGTTAAAGGCTTCCAGCCGCGAGTAGGCCTGGCTCACGCGGTCGAGCGCAGCGTTGAAGGCGCCGGCAAACTGCGCCAGTTCCGGGGCCAGCGCGTGGGTCTTCAAGCGCCCGTCCAGGCGTGGCGGGGCCAAGGCCTGGGCCTCGTTGGACAACGCCAGCAACGGGCGCAGGCCAATGCGCGCCACCCAGTAGCCCAGCACTGAGGCCAGCAGTACGCCAAGCACTGCCAACCCGACAATCGCCACCAGCAGGCTGTGCTGCGCCTGCCAGAAGGTTTCGGTGTCGATGCCGATCAGAAAGCGTAGCGGTGGCCGCTCGCCCATCGCCGGCAGTTCGCTGACCAGCACCTTGTAAGGGTAGGGGCGGTCGGGCAGGCGCAGGTCGCGCATACCCTGCGGGCCTTCGGCGAACGCCCGTACCAGCTCGCTGGGGTGGCCGTACTCGTAGGCCGGGTTGCTGCTGACCACCCAGAAGCGGATGCGTTTGTCTTCTTCGCTGAGCAGGTTGAGCTTGTTGTTGATCTTGGCCCAGTGGTCTGGCGTACCGAAGCGGTTGAGGGTGGATTCGAGCACGCTGAAGCGTGCGTCCAGTTCGGCTTGCGGCAGCAAGTCCAGGCTGTGGTCGACCTGGCGGTAAAGTGCCGAGCCGATCAACACGAACACGCCCAGCGCTACCAGGATGAACAGCGCCGACAGGCGCAGGGCGATGGAATTACCCCGCACGGTTTTCCAGGACATAGCCCATGCCTCGGATGGTGTGCAGCAGCTTGTTGTCGAAAGGCCCGTCCAGCTTGGCGCGCAGGCGCTTGATCGCCACTTCAACCACGTTGGCATCGCTGTCGAAGTTGATGTCCCAGACCAGCTCGGCAATTGCTGTCTTCGACAGGATTTCACCCTGCCGCCTGGCCAGTACGCTCAGCAGCGAGAACTCCTTGGCAGTCAGGTCCAGGCGCTGGCCGGCGCGGGTGGCCTTGCGCGCCATCAGGTCGATCCACAGGTCTGCCACCTGCACCTGGAGCGGTTCGTGGCTGCTGCTACGGCGGGTAAGGGCCTGAAGACGGGCGACCAGTTCAAGGAACGAGAACGGCTTGCCCAGATAGTCGTCGGCCCCCTCACGCAGGCCGTGGATGCGGTCTTCGACCCGTTCGCGGGCGGTCAGCATGATCACCGGCGTCTGCTTGCGCGCGCGCAAGGCGCGCAGCACGCCATAGCCGTCCAGGCCGGGCAGCATCACATCCAGTACGATCACCGCGTAATCGCCCTCCAGGGCCAGGTGCAGGCCGTCGATGCCGTCCCGTGCCAGGTCCACGGTAAAGCCCTGTTCGCTCAAGCCACGATGCAGGTAGTCGGCGGTTTTTTCTTCGTCTTCGATGATCAGCACACGCATGGTCTTGTCCTAGCTGGCACTTGGCGCTGCCGCACGGGCAGTCCGGCGGCGGTGGAACAGGCGCTCCAGGGCCAAGTATATGACCGGGGTGGTGAACAGCGTCAGGGCCTGGCTCACCAGCAGGCCGCCCACCACTGCAATGCCCAGTGGCTGACGCAACTCGGCGCCGGTGCCGAAGCCGAACATCAGCGGCACCGCGCCCAGCAAGGCTGCCAGGGTGGTCATGATGATCGGACGGAAGCGCGTCAGGCACGCTTGATGAATCGCCTGCTCCGGCGTCAGGCCCTGATGGCGTTGGGCCTCCAGGGCAAAGTCGATCAGCAGGATGCCGTTTTTCTTGACGATGCCGATCAGCAGCACCACGCCGATCAGCCCCATGATGCTGAAGTCCTGGCCCATGGCCCATAGCAATAGCAGCGCACCCAGGCCGGCTGAGGGCAGGGTGGAAATGATGGTCAGCGGGTGGACGAAGCTTTCGTACAGCACGCCGAGGATGATGTACACCGCCACCAGCGCGGCCAGGATCAACCACGGTTGGCTCGACAGCGAACTCTGGAAGGCCTGGGCCGCGCCCTGGAAGTTGCCGCTGATGGAGTCGGGTATGCCCAGCTCGCGCTGGGTGCGGTCGAGGATGCGCACCGCATCGCCCAGGGCCACGCCGGGGGCCAGGTTGAACGACAGGTTGGCCGCCGGGAACAGGCCGTCGTGGCTGATCGACAAGGGGCCGGTGCTGGGCGGCGCCACGTGGGCGACTGCCGACAGCGGCACCATCTCGTTGCTCAGCGGCGAGCGCAGGTAGAAGTAGTTGAGGCTCTCGGCCTTGCCACGCTGCTGCGCATCCAGTTCCAGGATCACCTTGTACTGGTTGGTGTCGGTCTGGAATTCGCTGATCTGCCGCTGGCCGAAGGCGTCATACAGCGCCTGGTCGACATCGGTGGTGGTCAGGCCGAAGCGCGCGGCGGCCTGGCGGTCGATGTCGATGCGGGTGACGCTGGCGCCCAGTTGCAGGTCGTTGGACAGGTCGCGGAACGCCGGGTTTTCCCGCAGCCGGTCGGTCAGGCGCTGGGTCCACCGGTTCAGGGCCTCGCCGTCGTTGCTCTTGAGCACGTACTGATACTGGGTGCGTGATGGGCCTGAGCTGAGGTTGATGTCTTGGCCGGCGCGCATGTACAGGACAATGCCCGGTACCTGGGCCAGCTTGGGCCGTAGCCGGTCGATCAGTTCGCTGGCTGACACATCGCGCTCGCCGCGTGGCTTGAGGGCGATCCAGAAACGGCCGTTGGCGATGGTCTGGTTGCTGCCGGTAACGCCCACCGAATGGGAGAACGCGCGCACGGCCGGGTCTGCCCCGATGATCTTGGCCAGCGCCTGGTGCTTCTCGATCATCGACGGGTACGAGACATCCGCCGCTGCTTCGCTGGTGCCCAGAATGAAACCGGTGTCCTGCAGCGGGAAGAACCCCTTGGGGATGGCCACGTAGCCGGCCACCGCCAACGCCAGGGTCACGCCAAACACACCGAGGGTCAGGCGCTGGTGGGCAAGGGCGCGGTTCAGGCCCTTTTCGTACCACCCGACCAGGCGTTCGCCAAAGCCGCCCTTGTGTTCTCCGGGTGGGCGGCGCATGAACAGCGCGCAGAGGGTTGGCGCCAAGGTCAGCGAAACCACCACCGAAATCAGGATGGTGGCCGTGGCGGTCAGGGCAAACTCTTTGAACAGCCTCCCGACCACACCGCCCATGAACAGCAGCGGGATGAATGCGGCAACCAGCGAGAAACTGATCGACACCACGGTAAAGCCGATTTCCCCGGCACCCTTGAGCGCCGCCGTTCGGCTGTCGTCGCCGGCCTCCAGGTGGCGGTGGATGTTCTCCACCACCACGATGGCATCGTCCACCACGAAGCCCACGGAGATGACGATGGCCACCAGGGTGAGGTTGTTCAGGCTGAAACCCAGGATGTACATCAACGCGCAGCTGGCGATCAGCGACACGCCCAGCACGCTGGATACCACCATGGTTGCCGACCACTGGCGCAGGAACAGTGCCATTACCCCGATCACCAGGGCCACGGCGATCATCAGCGTCAGTTCCACTTCGTGCAGTGAGGCGCGGATGGTCTGGGTGCGGTCCTGCAGCACCGACACTTCGATCGAGGCTGGCAGCATCTCTTGCAGTCGGGGCAGGGCGGCCAGCACCCGGTCTACGGTATCGACGATGTTGGCCCCGGGCTGGCGGAAGATCACCAGGTTCAGCCCTGGCTGGTCGCCGGACCAGGCCTTGACGTAGGCGTTTTCGGCACCGTTGATCACCTTGGCCACGTCCTTGAGGTGTACCGGGGCGCCATCGCGGTACGAGACGATCAGTTGCGCGTAGTCCTCGGGGTGGAACAGCTGGTCGTTGGCGGCGATGGTCGACACGCTGTGCTCGCCGTACAGCGCGCCCTTGGCCAGGTTCAGGCTGGTCTGCTGGATGGCCTGACGCAGGTCGGCCAAGGTCAGGCCGATGGCGGCCAGCTTCTCGGGCTGCGCCTGCACGCGGATTGCCGGGCGCAGCTGGCCGGTGATGTTGATCAGGCCCACCCCGTCGATCTGGCTCAGCTGGCGGGCCAGCAGGGTTTCGGTGTAGTCGCTGAGGTCGTTGCCGGGCATCTGGTCGGAGCTGACCGTCAGCACCAGCACCGGGCTGTCGGCCGGGTTGACCTTGCGCCAGGTTGGCGGGTTGGGCAGGTCTTGCGGCAGGCGCGCAGTGGCGGTGTTGATCGCCGCCTGCACTTCCTGGGCGGCGGTGTCGATGTTCTTGTCGAGGGTGAACTGCAGGATCAGGGTGGTCGAGCCCAGCGCGCTGCTGCTGGTCATCTGGGTCATGCCGGGGATGGCGCTGAACTGCACCTCCAGCGGCGTGGCCACCGATGAGGCCATGGTTTCCGGGCTGGCGCCGGGCAGCTGGGCGGTCACCTGGATGGTCGGGAAGTCCGCCTCCGGCAACGGCGCCACCGGCAGGCGTGGGAAGGCGATGGCCCCCAGCAGCACCAGGGCAAAGGTCAGCAGCAGGGTGGCGATGGGGTGGTCGATGCACCAGGCGGAAACACCGTTGCGCGTGTTCATGGCTGGCTCCGGCGGTCGGCCATTTCCGACGGCGCGGGAGCATCAGGCGTTACCTCGACCTGCGCGCCCGGCTTGAGCCTTGACTGGCCATCGAGCACCAGGCGCTCGCCTGGCTTGACCCCGGCAATGATGTTCAGCCCGCTGTCCTGGTACAGCACCTTCACCGGCACGCTGGTGACCTTGTCGCCGTCCAGTCGGTAGACGAAGTGCCCGTCGACGCCGCGTTGCACCACCGGCGGCGGCACCACCAAGGCGTTTTCTTCCACGGCGGTGCGCAGGCGGATGGTGACCAGCTGGCCCGGCCACAGTCGGCCGTCCTTGTTGTCGAACTCGGCCTTTACCCGCACGGTACCGGTGGTGCCGGAAATCTGGTTGTCGATCAGTGCCAGGTGGCCTTCACCGAGCAGGCTGCGGTCGCCGTCGGCGTCCATGTAGGCCTGCACCAGCGCCGGGGTAGGTGCCTTGAGCAGGCTTTGCAGGGTTGGCAGCATCTGCTGCGGCAGGGCGAATTCGACGGCGATGGGGTCGATCTGGGTGACGCTGAACAGGCCTTGGGTATCGCTGGTGCGTACCAGGTTGCCTGGGTCGACATTGCGGATGCCGACGCGCCCGGTAACCGGTGAACGGATCTGCGTGTAGGAAAGCTGCACTTCTGCGTTGGCGATGGCGGCCTGGTTGCCCTTGACGGTGGCCTGCAACTGGTTGACCAGCGCCTGTTGCTGGTCGAGGGTCTGCTTGGATACGCCGTCGTCGCTGCTGAGCAGGCGGTAGCGCTTGAGGTCGACGCCGGCCACCTGAATCTGAGCCTGGCTTTGGCCGAGCTGGGCGCGGGCCTGGTCGAGGCTGGCGCGGATGCTGCGGTCGTCAAGGGTGGCGAGCAGGTCGCCTTCCTTGACCCATTGCCCTTCCTTGACCAGCACCTGGGTGAGCACGCCCTCGACTTGTGGCCGCACCTCGACGCTGTGCAGCGACTGAACTGTCCCGATGGCGCTGGCGTACCGCGGCACGTCCTGCTGGGCGACGCTGACCACGCGCACGGGGATGGCCGCCTGCGCACGGGCAGCGGGTGCAGGCTGGCGCTGGCTGTACCAGCTGCCCGCTACCACCAGGACAAGAAGCGTCAGGGCGGCGAAGATGACAGAGCGGGACGGACGTCGCATCGGTGCGGGCACCTTGGCCAGAAGGGAGGGAAGGGCTGTCTGTATACAGCTTATAGCCCCCGAACCGGGTCGGCAGCGTGACCGCTGGCTGACAGCGCTGTCAGTTTCGCTCACGGCAGAATGCGATCCCGTGTAGGCGCGCGTAGGTTTTGCCTAGAAACCAATAAAGGCGTAATACACCGGAGTTTCGCTGGTAGTGCGCAAACCAAGCCCCTGCAAACTCGCGACCAGCGCCTCATCCTGCACATGCAAGGTCCACTGCCCCCCGTGATCCCCCTGCACCTGCGCCAGCGCAGTGGCAAATGCCCCCATATCCGGCAGGTAAGCTGTAAAACCATTCCCCTTGAGCGCACTGGTGGTCATGCCCAGCGCCTGGCACACCGCCACCTTGGCAGCAATGTCATCCCGGTCGGCCTGCCGTGAGGCTTGCACCAGCGCTTCCAGCTCCGCATCGACCAGTTGCGTACCGTGGATCAGTTCCGGCCCCTGCTGCCAGGCTTCTGGCGGGCAGTCCTTGTTGTCCGGGCGCAGCGGAATGTGTGGGTTGATCTCTACCGGGTAGATGCGACAGACCAGCGGGCGCTGGTCGTAGATCGTGCAAAGGTCGTTGTCGTCGAGGTTGCGGCAGCGCCCGGGGTTGAAGGCGGCAAAGGTTACTGACACGCGTGCTTCGCCGTTACCGCAGTGCACGGGATGGGAGCGGCGCATGACATGCTCGCGCTGTTCAGCCGGCATGCCGGGGCCGTCGGCGATGAACGCCTCGATCAGCACCACTACCTGGCCGGCATCGTCCGCCCAGCGTCGCGCTTCATCAAGCGTCAACGGTACATGGTGGCCCGTGCAGCATTTGCCGCAACCGGTACAGCCAAATCGCAAGCTGTCGGTCACTTGGCCTCCGGGCTCCACTCGCTGACAAAGGCACGCTG
Organism: Pseudomonas sp. URIL14HWK12:I5; assembly: GCF_900176445.1. NCBI lineage: Bacteria > Pseudomonadati > Pseudomonadota > Gammaproteobacteria > Pseudomonadales > Pseudomonadaceae > Pseudomonas > Pseudomonas sp. URIL14HWK12:I5. Next base: position 20,708 of record NZ_FWXQ01000011.1, on the reverse strand, counting down.
GTGCTGGCGATCGTACAGGCACAACTCCGTGCCGGTGCGCTGCTGCATGTGCTTCTGTGGGTAGACGCCTTCGATCAGCAGCGCGCTCATGCCCACCTGGTCATCGAACTCGGCGAGCTTGCCACGGGCGTGGGCGTCCTTGAACTGGCTGGCGGCCAGGCAGGCCTTGAGCATCTGTTGGCGCTGCTCGTTCCAGGCCTGGCTGCTGGAGGCCTGTGCGATACCGCTGAAGAGGGCGCAGCTGATCAGGATGGAGCTGAAAAACTTCATACGCAGTTCCGGCAGTTTTCTTCCGAGGGGCGCGAATTATGCCCGACTCACCCCCGGCGGCAAGCCGGGGAAGTTGTCGCTGAATATATCAGCGCTCGGTGAACACCACGGTACGCGCGGCCACCACCAGACAATCGGTCAGCTCCGGTGAGGAGAACTTGGTGAGGATGGCGTTGGCCCCTGCCTGGGTTGCCTTTTCGCTGCTCATGGCGCTGTCCAGCGAGGTGTGCAGCAGCACGTACAGGTGCTGGAAGTCGGGCGTTTCGCGCAAGGTGCGGGTGAAGGCGTAGCCGTCCATCTCGCTCATTTCGATGTCGGAGACGATGATGTTGATCTCCTGCGCGGTGCCTTGCAGCTCCAGCAGTACATTGATGGCGTCCTTGGCGCTGCGCGCGGTGTGGCATTCGATGCCCAGGTTGCGCAGGGTGTGCACCGACTGCTGCAGGGCTACCTGGCTGTCGTCCACCACCAGGATATTGGCGGCGGCCAGCAGGCTGGCGTCTTCTTCGCTCAAGGTGCCGTGATGCGGCTCGGCCACCGGTGGGGCGATGGCATGGATGACTTTTTCGATGTCCAGCACCTGCACCAGGGTGTTGTCCACGCGGGTTACGCCAGTGATGAACGAGCGGTTGCCTGAGCCAAAGGGCGGCGGTTTGATGTCGGTGCTCAGGCAATGCACGATGCGGCTGACCGCCTGCACATGCAGGCCTTGGCGCGACCGGCTGATCTCGGTGACGATCAGGCAGCCGCCGTCCGGGTCGGCCAGGGGCCGCTCGCCAATGGCGCGGGACAGGTCGATGACCGACAGCGAATGGCCGCGCAAGGTCGCCACGCCTTTTACGTGGGGGTGCGCCTCGGGCAGCTTGGTCAGCGGCGGGCAGGGGATGATCTCGCTGACCTTGAGCAGGTTGATTGCCATCAACTTGCCGCTGCGCAGGGTGAACAGCAGCAGGGACAGCGAGTCCGCGCGGGCATTTTGCGTGGCCATGGTGACCTTCGGTGGGGAACAGGGGATAACCGGTTATCGGCCCTTTGGTGGCTGGCTTTAGGGTGGTGATGGCAGATGATGGGTTCGCCTTGGCTTTTTGGTTGCCGATGCGACCGAGCGCCGCCCGCGCGGCGCTCGGTCGCACCAGCAACACAAAAATCACGTCGTACTCTAGCGTTCGCGCAGGGCCTCCCTGGCCCGGTTCAGTGGCTTGATCAGGTAATCCAGAATGGTCTTCTCCCCGGTGCGGATATCCACCGTGGCCACCATCCCCGGCACAATTGCAAAGTGCTTGCCGGCCTTGTTCTGCAAGCTGTCCTGCTCGGTACGGATGAACACCCGGTAGTAGTAGATCTCGGGCTTCACTTCATCCTGCAAGGTGTCCGGCGAAATGCCCACCACCTTGCCATCCAGCCCGCCGTACACCGAATAGTCATAGGCACTGATCTTGACCTTGGCCGCCTGGTCCGGGTGAATGAAGGCAATGTCACGCGGGGCAATGCGGGTTTCGATCAGCAGGCGTTCGTCCATCGGCACGATCTTCATCACCTGGCCCCCGGGCTGCACCACGCCACCCAGGGTGTTGACCTCGATGTCCTTGACGATGCCACGTACTGGCGAACGCAAGGTCAGGCGGGTAAGCGAGTCGCTGCGCCCGCGCACCACTTCCGACAGGCTGTCGGCCTCGGCGCTGGCCTTGGCCAGTTCTTCCCGGGCCCGCACCAGGTAGTCGGAGCGGGCTTCGTTGGCCTTCAGTTCAAGCTCTGAACGCTGGCGGTTAAGGCGGATCACTTCGACCCGGCTCGAAGCGCCCATCTTGGCCAGGTTTTCGGTGATCTTCAGTTCACTGCGCACCAGTTGCAGTGAGTCCTGGATGCCCGCCAGGGTTTGCTCCAGGCCGCGACGGCGGGTCTGGTACAGCGCGGTTTCGGCGTCGATCAGCTCGGGCGAGTCGCGCAGGCTGTCGGGGAAGGTCAGCGGCTTGCCGGTCACCTCCGCCTGCAGGCGAGCCTGGCTGGCCTTCGCGGCGCGGTACTTGGCTTCACTTTCGCCAACGCTGGAGGCGGTCTTGGTCGGGTCGAGCTGGGCCAGCACCTGGCCGCGCTCGACCAGGTCGCCCTCGGCCACGCTCATCTGCGCCACGATGCCACCCTCGAACGACTGGATCACCTGCTCCCGCGAACTGGGGATCACTTTGCCAGTGCCGGTGGATACCTCGGTCACCTCGAACCAGGCGGCCCAGGCCAGGAACGCGGCCAGCATCAATGCACAAATCGTGATGATACGTCCGGCGCGGAATACCGCCTGGTCGTCCTGCCCATCCAGGTAGGAGGCCGGGAGTTCATGGTTGCTCATGCCTGGGCTCCTTGCAGTTTGGCCAGCGCGGCATCGCGGGTGTCATCGATGACAATGCGCCCGCCGTCGAGCACGAGGATGCGGTCGACCCGTTGCAGCACGCTCAGGCGGTGCGTGGCGATCACCAGAGTGCGGCCCTGGCAGAAGCGTTCGAGGTTATCCAGCAGCTTGCGCTCGGTCATGTCGTCCAGCGAGGCGGTGGGTTCGTCCAGCAGGAGCACTTGCGGTTGGCGTACCAGAAGGCGCGACAGCACCAGGGCCTGGCGCTGGCCGCCCGACAAACCCAGGCCACCTTCCAAAATCAGGTGGTCCATGCCCTTGGGCAGGCGGCGCACGAAGTCCAGTGCGCCGGTGGCCGCCAGCGCGGCCACCAGTTCCTGGTCGCTGGCCTGGCCGGCACCGAGGGTGAGGTTTTCCCGCAGCGTGCCGTGGAACAGGCGCGCGTATTGCGGCAGTAGACCCACGTCACGGCGCAGGTCGGCGGGGTCGAGGTGGGCCAGCGCGATGCCGTCCAGGCTGACGTCGCCTTGCACCAGGTCCATGGCCCCGCCCAGGGCTTGCAGCAGGGTCGACTTGCCAGCGCCATTGCGCCCGAGCACGGCAATGCGCTCGCCCGGTTGAATGTCCAGTTGGCCGATATTCAGTACCGGCGGCGATTCTTCGCTGTAGCGGAAGTTGGCCTGGCGCAGGCGATACTCGCCACGAATGGCTGGCAAGTGTACGCGGGCTTCACCTTCGGGGTGGTCGACCGGCGACTGCATCAGTTTATCCAGCCCTTGCAGGGCCACCTTGGCTTGTTGCCAGCGGGTCAATACATGGGTCAGTTGCGCCAGCGGCGCCATCATCCGCGACGACAGCATCGACGCCGCCACCAGGCTACCGGTGGTGAGGTCGCCGGCGATCACCATGGGCGCGCCGATCACGATGACCACGGCAAACACGGCGCCCTGTACGTTCTGCGTCCAGGTCACCAGGCCATTGGTGAGGGTGCGCAGGCGCAGGTTGGTGTGGGCGCAGGCCGCGTTGTACTGGTTCCATTGCCGCTCGAAGCGCGCCTCGGCTTGCAGTGCCTTGATTTCGTCCAGGCCCTGGATGCTTTCCACCAGCATGGCGTTGCGCAGCGCCGACTCGCGCATGGAGGCGTTGGCCAGCCGCGCCAGGCGCCGCTGTGCCAGCACCCCGGGCACTACCATGGCCAGCAGTGCGACCAGCGGGATGAACACCAGCACGCCGCCGATCAGCCAGAACACCAGCAGGAACAGCAGGAAGAACGGCAGGTCGGCCAATACCGTGGCCGTGCTGGAGGTGATGAGGTCGCGGATCGATTCCAGCTCGCGCAGTTGCGAGATGAACGACCCGGTGGACTTCGGCCGCACCGAGTTGCGCAGGCGCAACGCATGCCCGTAGACCAGGTCGCTCACCCGCAGGTCGGCACGCTTGCCGAGCAGGTCAGTTACCTTTAGCCGCAGCAGGCGCATGCTGAAGTCGAACACCAGCGCCAGCACCACGCCGCCAAACAGCACGTACAGGGTGGGCAGCGATTCGGCCGGGATTACCCGGTCATACACCTGCATCGAGAACAGCACCCCCGCAAGGGCCAGGACGTTAGCCACCAGCGAGGCGACCATCACTTGCCCATACGGGCGCAGGTCGCGCAGCACGATGCGGGCGAACCAGTGGCGGTCGTAGGGCGCGGTGTAGTCGTCGGTGCGCACGTCGCGCAGCGGCCGTGCCGGGCGCAGCAGGGCGACGCGGTTGATGCGGCCTTTGAGGCTGTCACGCGGCAGGCGTGAGGTCAGGCCCTGGTCGCCGGCAAATACCACCGCCAAATCGTCTTCTTCAGTGACTGACTCGACCACGGCCAACTGGCCGTCATCCAGCTCCAGCACCAACGGGGTGCGCCATTGCCGCAAGCCCTTGGCATCGAAGCGCACGAAGCGCAGGGCCAGCCCAGCCTGACGCGCCATGTGGCGGAGGATTTCGTCCAGCGGGCGGGCGTCCTCGACGGCGGCCAGGCGGATGCGTTGTGGTGACACGTCCAGGCGGTAGTGATGCGCTACTTGCAGCATCACCTCCAGCCATGGCCCAAGGTCTGGCCGGTGAGCCGCTTCGGGCGCAGCAGCGGGCGCCTGGTTAGGCAGGGTTACATTGATGGAATCGGTCATGGCTGGATCTCCACCCCTTGCAGGTTGCGCCCCTCAAGGCCAAAGGCCGTGCGCAGGGCGCCGGTGTTGTACAGGCAGTCGACATCCAGGCGCAGCAGGTCGGAGCGGGTGCCGGCGAGTTCGAAGCGTGACTGGTAGATCTCCTGCTCGGCGTTGAGCAGGTCGAGCAGGGGCCGCGTGCCCAGGTCCAGGTACTGTCGGCCGTACAGCATGCGCGCTTCCTGGATGCTCGCCTGGCGCGCCTCCAGCGACGTCAGCCGCCGGCCCAGCCCGGAGGTTTGCGCCATGGCCTCGGCCAGGCCGCGACGGGCCTGCAGGCGTGCCGCATCCTCGGCGGAGTCGGCGGCGGTCAGCGCGTGGCCTGCAGCGCGTGTGCGGGCGCTGATGGCGCCGCCCTGGTAGATGGGCACCTCGACGTTCAGGTAGATGCCGGCCTGGGTGCGGTCCAGGCGCGCGTTGTCGCGGTTGTAGTCGTCGTCCAGGTAGTGGTTGACCTGGGGTTGCAACGACAGGGTCGGGTAGGCCTCGGCCTTGGCCTGGGCCAGTTCGGCCTGGCCTTGGGCGCGCTGGGCCAGGGCCATCAGCACGGCGGGCAGGCGATCATCGCCCTGCGAGGGCCGCTTGCAGGCCTGGTTCAGCTCGGGCGGTGCCTGCTCGGTCAGCGCTGGTGGGGTAACGCGCCCCATCAGCGCCGCCAGGGTGGAACGCCAGCGTTCATACTGCGACTGGTATTCCTCCAGCGTGGCGCGTGCGCTTTCCACGCGGGACTCGGCTTGCACCACGTCGGAGCGGGTGCTGGCGCCCATGTCGCTGCGCTGACGGGCCATGCCGGCAATGTCGCCGACCCCGCGAATCTGGTCGCGGGCGATGGTCATCAGTTGTTCGTAGCGGCGGGTTTCGATCCAGGCGTAGGCCGTGTCGCGGGCCAGCTCGTCGACCACCAGCAGGATGTTGGCCTGGGCGCGGGCGGCGGCGGCCTGGGCCGCGCTGACGGCACTGTCTACCTTGCCGAAGTCGTAGAGCATCTGCTTGAGCGACAGGTTCAGTGCCTGGCTGTTGCGGTCACCGCCGTAACCGGTGTCATAGCCGGTGCGGATACCGCCGGAAATCTGCGGGTAATACCCCGCACGGGCGACGTTGATGCCTTCACCCTGCTTGTACAGGTTGCCGATGGCCTCGGCGATGCTGGGGTGCCATTGCGCGGCTTGCAGCACCGCGTCGGTCAGCCCCAGGCGCTCGCCACTGGCCACCGGGGCCATGCCGATAGCGGGGCGGGCGGGTACCGCTTCGGGCGCATCGCGTAGCAGCGATGGCCCGATCTGGCGCAGTTGTGGGTCGATGTCGTCGGCTGCCTGGGCGGCCGGATGGAAGTTCAGCACCAGGAGCCCGAAGGCGCCCAGCAACAGCGGTGACAGCGGACTGCTTCGCTTCACATAGTTCCCTTACTGCTGGTCGTCCATGCCGCCGGGCGCGTGCCCGGCGGGTTTGCAGCGGCCTCAGACCACATGGATACCGTTCTGCACCCACAGGTGATGGCTCGGATCCTCCTGGGCCGTGTATTGGTTATAGTCGATGCCGTCGGCGGTTTGGTTCCCGACCAGCGTCCAGTTGTCTGTCATGTGAACCGTGTCTTTGTCGTCCCCCTTGATGATCAGTGTGTCGTTGCCGGTTTCGGTGATGGCCACCACGTCCGCCAGGTTCAGGGTCAGCGCCACCGCGCTGGTGTCGTTGAGGTCGATGACTTCGATGTCATGCACCCGATCGGCCAGGTTGCCCAGGTCGATGCTGGCATCGCCGCCGCCCCACAGCAGGGTGTCGGTCCCTGTGCCGCCCTCGACGCTGGCGAAGTTCTGGTCGACCACCACCAGGGTGTCGTCCCCTGCGCCACCCTGCAGGGTGATATGGCCACCCTGGCTGCCATCGAGGTGGTCATTGCCGTCGGTGCCGGCGATCACCTCTGTGGAAGCGGATGCGGCCACACTGGCCAGTGCTACCCCTTCGTCACCGGTATCGGAGAGCAGCGACATCGTGCTGGTGAGACCAGCGGCGTTGTCCAGGTTGATGGTGAGCGTTGCGGTGTCGGTGGTGCCGTTGGGGTGGGTCAGCTCGTAGGTGAAGGTGTCGTGCTGGCCGACGGCTGTCGACGTGAGCCCTGAGTTGAGGGTGTAGGTGTAGCTGCCGTCGGCATGCACCAGCAGCGTGCCGTAGGTGCCCGCCACGCTCACCCCGTTATAGCCCGGGATGGTGTAGGTGTTGGCCGCCGTCAGCACGCTCAGCACGGTCAAGGCCGAACCCACGGTGTCATCCGCGAGCAGGTTGCCGGTTGCCGTGGTCGCGCTGCTGACCACGAACTCGGTGAGGTGCGTGGTGGTGGCGTTTACGCTGGTGGTGATGGAACTGAGCAAGCCGATGCCGCCCGCTGTAACGCGTATGTGGTAGGTACCCGTCCCCTGGTTCTGGAAGGTATAAGCCGCACCGCCCCCCAGCAGGCTGACCAATGAGCTGCCAGGCACCGACTGCACCAGCACATACTGGCCGGTGGCCGGATTGAGCTTGAGCAACTCGATGGTGGTGCCGTTGAGCAGGCTCAACAGGTTGGTGGAGTTGACCACCACTTGCAGGTTTGCCGTGGTATCGGCTGCAACCGCGGTGGTGTAGGTGGCCTGGCGCGTGCCAATTACCGGCAGGCTCAGCGTGCCCAGCGAGCTGCTGCTGGTGTCTACACGGTTGACCAGGGTCAGGTGGCTGAAGCCGACGTCGTTGACGGCATCTACCACTGTGGCCGGCGCACCGTAGTTGATGTCGCTCCACACCTCCGTGGCCTGCGGGCTGTCGATACGCACATACAGGTTGGCGGAGTCGGACAGGCCGTTCGCATGCACCAGCTGGTAGCTGAACACATCGACCTTGCCGACACTGCTCGGGCTGCCGTTTGGCGTGTAGGTGTAGCTGCCGTCCGCGCGGATCACCAGGGTGCCGTACAGGCCTTGTACCGTGGTGGCGCTGCCGGCCGCGACATAACTGCCGTCCTTGAACACCTGGAGCACGGCGGCGCTGTCCGGGCCACGTGCATCGACAGTGCCATCGGTGCCCACATCGGTGATGACGTTGCCGGTGGTGGCGGTGCCTGTCCCGGTGAACTCGGTCAGGCTGGTGGCCGTGATGTCCAGCGAAGTGGTCACGTTGGTGATCAGGCCAATACCGCCACTGCCCACGGTCAGGCGGTAGTCACCGGCTTGCAGGGTACCGATATCGACCTGCAGGCCGAGTGGTAGCACGATCAGGTCGAGCAGGCCCTGGGTGTTGCCGGTGGCAAGCGTCACCCAGGCGCCCGTAGCGTCTTTCACTTGCAGGGTGAACGTGGAGTTGTTGAGCAGCGCCAGTACGCTGTTGGTGGTCAGTGTCAGGGTCGGGTCCACCGTGGTGCCGGCGGCTACGGTCCAGGTGTAGGTCTTGGTGAAGCCCGACAGCAGGGTGGTGAAGCTGTCGGTGTAGGTCTTGGTTGCAGTGACCGGTACCAGGTTGACCGTTGCCGTTGCCAGGTTGTCGCTGGCGATGACCGGGGCGTTGGCATCCACATCGGGCGCGGTGATGGTGACGTTGCCCGACACGTTGCCACGCGGGTCGGTGAGGCCGACCGAAAGGACCTGGCCGTTGTCCTGAGGTGGGCTCAGGGTCACGGTGAAGCTGCCGTTCGGTTGTACGGTCGCGGTTTGCAGCACGGTACCGCTGGCGCTGCGCACAGTGACGGTGGCGCCTGCTTCGCCGGTGCCGGTGAGGGTACTGCCGTCGGCACTGATCTGCAGGTTTCCGGCCACTGCAGGCGGGGTCAGGTCCGGTGCAGTCAGGGCGGTGCCGGTAGACACGTTGCCGGCACTGTCGGTGAGGGTGACGCTGAGCGCCTGGTTGTCGATTTGCGCGGCAGCCAAGCTGACTACGAACAGGCCGTTGGTGCCCACCGTTGCGGTACCCAGGACGGTGCCGGCACTATTGCGCACGGTGACGGTGCTGCCGACCTGGCCAGAGCCGCTGACCAAGGTGCCGTTGGCGTTGATGACCGCCACCGGGGCTGCGGGCGGCGTGGTGTCCGGTGCGGTCAAACTGGTGCTGGCGGACAGGTTGCCGGCTGCATCGGTCTGGCGCACCACCAGCAATTGCCCATCGTTCTGTGGCGAGGTCAGGGTGATGCTGAAGGAGCCGTTGGCTTGCACCACGCCGGTACCCACCTGGCCACTCGGGCCTTGCACGGTGACGGTAGCGCCTGCTTCGCCGTTACCGGTCAGTACCGTGCCTGTGCCGTTGATGGCCACGTTGGTCGGCACGGCTGGCGGCTGGACATCGACTGCCGTGTAGCTGGTGCTGCCAGACGCGTTGCCTGCGGCGTCGGTCTGGCTCACGCCCAGTACCTGGCCGTTGAGCTGCGCCGCGTTGAGGTTGACGGTGAACACGCCACCGCCATTCACCAACGCCGTTCCAAGCACGTTGTTGCTGGCATCACGTACGGTCACTGTGGCACCGGCCTCACCGGTACCGGTAAGCACCAGGCCATTGGCCGACAGGCTGGTAACCACCGGGTTGGCCGGTGGGGTGATGTCGGCCGCTTGCAGGAAGACCGGCTGCGATTCGCCGCCCAGCAGGGAGACTGCCGTCACCGAGATGTGCTGGCCGTTGAGTTGAGCCGCGTTCAGCGTGATGCTGAAGCTACCCGTTCCGATGTTGGCGGAGCCTGAACCGATCAGGTTGCCGGCAGCATCGTAGACGCGAATGCTTGCGCCGGCTGCGGCCGTACCGGTCAAGGTAAGGCCGTCGCTGCCCAGTATCGCATTGGTCGGAGGTTCGGGTGGCGGTACCAGAGGGGTGATGTACGTCACGGCCCCTGAGGTATTGGTACCGTCGGACTGGCTCACGGAGAGGAGTGCGGCTGAGCCCGGCGTCGGCGAAAGGTTTATCTGGAAGTTGCCAGCGGCATCCACCAGACCGGTCCCGATCACGGTGCCGGTGGGGCCACCGATTCTGACGGTGACCGTGGCATTGGCTTCGCCCCTGCCGGTTAACGAGCTATAGGTATTGTCGATCGCCAGGTTGGTCACCACGGCGGGTGGCGAGGTGTCGTTGGTCTGGTAGCTGGCGGGTATCGAGGCATTGCCGGCAGCATCCGTGGACACCACGGTCAGCAGTTGGCCATTGTTCTGAGCCGGGTTGATGGCAACGGTGAACTCGCCATTGCCACCCACCACCACTGTACCCACGAGGCTGTTGTCAGGGCCACGAACAGTGATGGTGGAGCCGGCTTCCGCCGTACCGGTCATCGACGTGCCTGCCGGGTTGAGCAGCAGGTCGCCTGGCTGCACCGGTGCTGTCAGGTCTGGCGCGGTTACCTGCAAGGGCGCCGACGGGTTGCCGGTGGCGTCCTGGGCGATCACCGTCAGTACCTGGCCATTGATTTGCGGGTTGTTCAGGTCGAGCACAAAGGTGCCGTCCGGGTCGACTGTGACCTGGCCCAGCAGGTCGCCGTTGTTGTTGACCACGGTGACGCGGGTGCCGGCTTCGGCGGTACCGATCAGTTGGGTGCCGCTGTCGTTGAGGCTGGCGATCACGGTGGCCGGCGGGGTGATGTCCAGCGCCGTGACCGTGCTGACCGTCGATACGTTGCCGCTGCTGTCGGTCAGGGTGACCTGCAGCAGTTGGCCATTCAGTTGCGGTGTATCCAGCTCGACCACGAAGGTGCCATTGGCAGCCACCACGGCAGTGCCGATCTGTGTGGTGCCGACATACACGCGCACGGTAGCGCCCGCTTCGCCGACACCGCCCAGTTCATCGCCTGCCACACTGAGCTGCAGCCCGGTTGCGGCGGCGGGGGGCGTATAGTCCGGTGCTTGAACGGTGACCGGCAAGCTGATGTTGCCGGGTGGGTCGGCCTGCTGCACCGACAGCACCTGGTGGTTGATTTGCGCGGGCGAAAGCTCGACGCGGAAGGTGCCGTCTGCCAGCACTGTGCCGGTACCCAGCACGGTGCCGGCGGCATTGCTGACGGTGACCGTCGCGCCTGCTTCGCCCAGGCCGCTGACCACACTGCCGTCGGCGTTGATCACCACGGCGGTAAGGGGAGCTGGCGGTGTGAAGTCCGGGGTTTGCAGGGTGGCCACGGCCGACACGTTGCCGGTGGCATCGGCCTGGGTGAAGCTGAGCAGTTCGGCGTTGCCCAACGCCGGGGTGAGGGTGATGGTGAAGTGGCCGCTGGCATCGACGGTGGCGCTGCCGATTGGCTGGCCTGCCGGGTTGGTGACGGTGACCAGCGCGCCCACTTCGCCGCGGCCGGTGATGGTCACGCCATCGCTGGATATTGCCAGCGCGGTGGGTGCTGCGGGTGCCGTGGTGTCCGGTGCAGTGATGGCACTGGCGGCGGACTGGTTGCCGGCGGCATCGGTCAGCACCACCTGCACCTGCTGGCCGTTGGCCTGAGGCGAGGCGAGGTTGACCTGGAACGTGCCGTCGGCGCGTACCGTTGCGTTGCCCAGCACCGTGCCGTCGGCGGCCAGCACGCGAACAGCAGCCCCCGTTTCACCGGTACCGTTGAGCAGGCTGCCACCGCCAGCGAAGGCCAGGTTGCCAGCCGCATCCGGCGCCACGCGGTCGGGGGCGGTCAGGCTGACGCTGTTGGACTCGTTGCCGGCCACATCGGACTGGCTGGCGCTGAGCTGTTCGCCGTTGATCTGCGCGGCGCTGAGGTTGACGCTGAAGTTGCCGCTGGCATCGACCACGGCGGTGCCCAGGTCGATCCCTCCTTCGCCGATGACGGTGACGGTGGCACCTGGCTCACCGCGCCCAGTGAGTACCAGGCCGTCGTTGGACAGCACCAGGTTGGTCAGTGGTTGCGGTGCCGTGGTGTCCGGTGCCTGCAGGGTCGCCGGCAGCGAGACTGCGCCGTCGCTGCCGGTGGCGCTTACCTCCAACCGTTCGCCGTTGGCCTGGGCGCTGCCGAGGTTGACGGTGAAGGTACCGTCGTTGGCTACCGGGCTGCTGCCCAGCAATACGCCGTTGGGGCCATACACCTTGACCGTGCTGCCCACCGTCGCGGTACCGGTCACCGACAGGCCGTCGGCGGCCAGTACCAGGTTGTCCGGTGTCGCCGGTGCCAGAAGGCCCGGCGCGGTGACGTTTTGTGCAGGGGAGACGTTCTGTGCGGCGTCGGCCTGGACCACGCTCAGGCTTTCACCGGTGATCGCGGCTGGCGACAGGGTGACGCTGAAGTGGCCGTCGGCGCCGACCGTGGCGGTGCCCAGCACGGTGTTGTCGGGTGCCCGTACGGTGACGGTCGCACCGGCTTCGCCATTGCCTGTCAGGGTGGTGCCACTGGCAGACACCGCCAGGTTGGTAACGGCCGCTGGCGGCGTGGTATCGGCTGCGGTGTAAGGCGCGGCCGGTGAAACGTTGCCGGCCGCGTCGGTAGCCGTTACCTGCAGGGTCTGCCCGTTGGTCTGGGCGCTGTTCAGGGTGACCTGGAAGGTGCCGTTGCTGCCGGTTGTCGCCGTGCCCAGCACGTTGCCGCTGGCATCGCGCACGGTCACGGTGCTGCCGGCTTCGGCGTTACCGGACAGTTGCAGCCCGGTGGCGGCGAGGGCCAGTGCAGTCGGTGCAGCGGGTGGGGTGAAGTCCGGCGCGGTAACGGCCACGGCGGCAGAGGTGTTGTTGCCTGCGTCGGTCTGCGTAACGCTCAGGTGCTGGGCGTTGAGCTGGGCGCTGTTCAGGGTGAGGGTGAAGCTGCCGTTGGCGGCCACCAGTCCAGTGCCGATGATGGTACCGTCCGGGCCGCGCACGGTGACTGTGGCACCCGCTTCGCCCAAGCCGGTCAGGGTCAGGCCGTTGTTGTTCAGCACCACGTTGGTGAGTGGGGTCGGTGGGGTCAGGTCCGGGGTGGCCACATTGACGGCTGGCGAGGTGTTGCCGGCGGTATCCACTTGCGTCACGCCGATGGCCTGGCCGGTGGCTTGCGGGGTGTCGAAGGTCACGGTGAAGCGACCGTCGGCGCCCACCGTGGCCGTGCCCAGCAACGCACCGGCGGCGTTGCGCACCTGCACGGTAGCCCCCACTTCGCCACTGCCGGACAGCTGCCGGCCGTCCTGGCTCAGCTCCGGATTGGTGATGGCGGCAGGCGGCGTGCGGTCTGGCGTCGTCAGGCTGGCCGGGCCGGAAATGTTACCGGCGGCATCGCTGAGGGTGACTTGCAACGCGCTGCCGCTGGTTTGCGCGCTGGGCAGTGTGATCTGGAACTGCCCACTCTGGTTGACGGTGCCGGTGGCCAGGATGGCACCACTGGCATCGCGTACGGTCACGGTGGCGCCGGCTTCGCCCTGGCCGCTGAGCACGGTGGCCGCGCTGTTGAGGCTGAGGTTGCTGGCGGCCAGCGGTGCCTGCAGGTCAGGGGCTTGCAGGGTGGCCGCGAGCGAGACGTTACCCGCCGCGTCGGCCTGGGTCACGATCAGGTTCTGGCCGTTGGCGACAGCGGGTGAGAAATCGATGCTGAACAGGCCGTTGCTGCCGACGGGCGCGGTTCCCAGGAGATTGCCCTGCGCATCGGTCACGCGCACGGTAGCACCCACTTCGCCTTGGCCTGTCAGCGTGCTGCCGGTGGCGTTGAGGACGACTTGGGTCGGTGCGTTTGGCGCCGTGGTGTCGTTGGCCACGACAATGGCTGGCACCGAAGGCTGGCCATCGACGGTAGCCTTGGCGCTGACCTGCAAGATCTGGGCGTTGAGCTGGGCGTTCTGGAAGAACACCCTGAAGGTGCCATCGCTGCCGACCGTGGCGGTGCCCAGGGTGGTGCCACCGGAGGTCACGGTAATCAGCGAGCCGACCGTACCTTGGCCGGTCAGCAGGAAGCCGTCGGCACTGATGGACAGGGCCGAAGGTGTGGCCACCTCGGTGCCGGTCGGGCCGGCAAGTGGCACTTCGGAGGATTCATTGCCGGCAGGGTCGATCACCACCACATCGACGGTTTCGCCGGTGGCCAGTGGCGGGTCGACGTCAACCACGAAGGTGCCGTCTGGCCCGACGGTTATCGTGCCGCGCACGCCGCTACCATCCTGATTGCGGATTTCCACTGTGCTCCCAGGTTCCGCGCTACCTCCCACTGTGCTGCCATCCGGGCTCACGGTCAGGCCGGTGGCCGCATCCGGGTCGGTTGTATCCGGGGCGTTGACGGAGACCGGAGCAGAGTCGTTACCGGCTGCATCGGTCACCACCACGGTCACCGTCTGGCCATTGGTCAGCGGGGTATCCAGCGGTACGCTGAAACTGCCATCCGGATTGACGGCCACCACGACCACATTGCCATTCCCGTCGTCCACGGACACTGAGTTGGCGCCAGGCGCATTGCCGGTGACGGTGCTGCCGTCCGGACTGACCAGCACGCCCGTGGGCACTGCCGGTGGCGTGATGTCCGGCGCATTGATCTGGCCGGGAAGGGACACATTGCCGGCAGTATCGGTCAGGGTCACGTTGAGTGACTGGCCGTCCAGTTGGGCGGGCGAGAGTGGCACGGTGAAGCTGCCACCTGCCGGCACGACGATGGTACCCACCAGGGTGCCGTCGGTAAGCCGCACTTCCACCGTGGACCCTGCTTCACCAGTACCCTGGATGGCGTTGCCGCCTGGGGTGATGGTGAGGCCGCCCGGCGCTGTTGGCGCGCTGCTGTCATCGGCGGTGAAACTGGCAGACGGTGAGGCATTGCCATCGCCATCGATCAACACCACCGACAATACTTCGCCGTTGGTCTGGGCGGGGGCGAGTGGTACTTCGAACGTGCCGTCGGGCTCCACCTGAATGGTACCCAGCAGGTCGCCTGCCGCGTTGCGAACTTCTACCGTGGTGCCTGCCTCGCCCTGGCCGCTGAGCAGTGTGCCGGTCGGATCCAGGCCCAGGCCTTGCGCTGGCAGCGGTGCCTCCAAGTCAGGCGCGGTCACGGTGCCGGCTGGGGAGTCGTTGCCGGCGCTGTCCGCCTGGGTCACAGACAGCGTCTGGCCATTGAGCTGGGGCGGGTCGATGCTCACCAGGAAGCTGCCGTCTGGCTGAACCGTGGCGGTGCCCAGCACGGTACCTGCTGTATTGGTAACACTCACCTGCGCACCTGGCTCGCCACTGCCGGTGATGGTCCTGCCATCGCCAGACAGGGTCAGGCCGGTCGGGGTTGCCGGCAACTCGGTGTCCGGTGCCGGCAGGTCGGCCGCCGCCGACAGGTTGCCGGTTGGGTCACGCTGCTCCACGGTCAGTGCCTGGCCGTTGGTCTGTGGTGGAGTGAGGATGATTTCGAATGCACCGTTCGGGCCTGCCACGGCACTGCCCAGCACGCTGCCATCCGACCCACGCACGGTCACGGTGGCGCCAGGTTCGCCGCTACCAGTGACCGTGGTGCCTGTGCCATCGATGGTCGGGTTGGTGACCGCCTGCGGCGGCGTGGAGTCGGGTGCGGTGAAACTCACCGGGCCGGCGCTGTTGCCCAGGTTGTCGGTGGCCTCGACGCTCAGGCTCTCACCATTGCGCTGTGGCGCATTGAGGGTGACGTCGAACTTCCCGTCTGCACCCACTATGGCGGTGCCCAGCACGTTGCCGTTGGCATCGCGCACGGTGACGATGGAGCCGCTTTGGCCCTCGCCGGTCAGGTGAATGCCTGCGGTATCGATGGCCATCCCCGAGGGTTGCAGCGGGCCATCCAGATCGGGGGCAATGACGGTGGCGGTCGAGGTATTGCCGGCCGCGTCGCGCAGCACCACGTCCAGTTCCTGGCCGTCGGTTTGCGGCGGGTTGAGCACCACGCTGATCACGCCGTCGGCGCCGACCTGGGCGTTGCCCAGCACGACACCCTGGGCGCTGATGACCTGCACGGTGGTGCCCGGCTCGCCGCGGCCAGTGAGCAGGCTGCCATCGGCGCTCAGTTGCAGCTGGCTGGCTTCATTGGGTGGAGTGATGTCAGGGGCGGTGACCTGGGTCGGCAGTGACGCGTTGCCGGCACCATCCACAGCCACCACATCCAGGGTTTCGCCGTTGGCTTGTGCCGGGGTCAGTCCGATGGTGAAGCTGCCGTCCGGACCTGCCTGTGCGCTGCCCAGCACATTGCCCTGCGCGTCACGCACCTGCACCTGCGTGCCCGTCGGTGCGGTACCGGAAACGCTGGCGCCATCTGCGCTCACCACGACACCGCTGGGGCTCTCGGGCAGCGGTGCATCGGCAACCGTCACGCTAAGCCCTACCGATGTATTGCCGGCGGCATCGGTCTGCACCAGCACCAGGGTTTCGCCCGCCGCCAACGGCGTTTCGAGGTCGACCACGAAGGTGCCATTTGGCGCGACGGTGCCGGTGCCGAGCACCGTACCCTGCGCATCACGCACTTCCACCGTGGCACCGGGTTCGCCACGGCCAGACACGGCCAGGCTGCCATCGGCGGCCACCACGTCAGTGACGAGTGTCGGTGCCGTGATGTCCGGGGCCACATAGCTCAGCGGTACAGAGGTGTTACCTGTCGCATCGGTCACGGTAATGGACAGTGTTTCGCCATTGGCCTGTGGCGGGTTCAGGGTCAGGCTGAAGCTGCCATCCGGCTGGGCGATGGCGCTGCCGATCAGGTTGCCCAAGCCGTCTTTCACCTCTACCCGGGCACCGCCTTCGGCAGTACCGGTCAGGGTGTCGCCATTGGTCAACACCAAGCCCGTTGGTTGCAGGGGGGCCACAAGGTCTGGCGCGGTCAGTGGGCCAGGTGTGGAGACGTTGCCGGCGGCATCGGTCAGGGTCACCTGCAGGGAGGAGCCATCCACCACTGGGGTTGGCAACTGCACGTTGAAGCTGCCATCGGGTTGAACGGTGCCGCTCACCAGCACTTGGCCCTGGTCGTCGAGCACTTTGACGGTGGCACCCACTTCGCCGCGGCCTGAAACCGTACGGCCGTCGGCGCTGATCACCAGGTTGGTGGCTGGCGCCGGCGGCGTGGTATCGCCGCCGTTATCGATGACCGGCGCGGTAACGGTACCGGCTGTGGAGGCATTACCTGCGGCATCGGTGGCGGTTACCTGCAACTGTTCGCCTGCCACTTGCGGCGGGGTGAGGCCAATGCTGAAGGCCCCGCTGGCGCCCACCACGACACTGCCCAGCAGGGTAGTGCCGTCGGCGGCCAGCACGCGTACGGTGCTGCCGGCTTCGGCGCGCCCGGTCACTGCGCTGCCATCGGCGCTGACGGCCAGTTCACTTGGCGCGGCTGGGGCGGTGATGTCCGGCGCAGTCACTTGTGTCGGCAGTGACGAGGCCCCGTTGGTGTCGATGGCGATCACATCCAGCAGCTGGCCGTTGGCCTGGGCTGGGGTGAGCACAACGGTGAAGGTGCCCCCGGCACCCACTACGATGCTGCCAACCAGGTTCCCATTGGCATCGTGCACTTCCACACGGCTGCCGACTGGCGCCGAACCGCTGATGCTGGTGCCGTCCGCCGCGAACACCAGGTCGCTCGGGCTGGCCGGCGTGGTCACCAACGGTACGTCGAAGGTCAAAGCTTGGGAAGCGTTGCCGCTTGGGTCGGTCTGCACCAGGCTCAGGCGTTCGCCCGGCAGCGCGGCCGGGTCGAGGTCGAGCACGAAGGTGCCGTTGCCGGTCACCGTACCTGTGCCGATCAGTGTGCCATTGGTGTCCCGCACCTCAACGGTGGCACCGGCCTCACCGCGACCGCTCAGGGTCAGGCCATCGGCACCGACCACGATATTGCTGACCTGCGCAGGTGGGGTGATGTCCGGGGCGTTGAATTGCAGCGGCGTCGAGGTATTGCCGGCGGCGTCCACCAGGCGGATGTCGAGGACTTCGCCATTGGCCTGGGCGGGGGACAGGGTAACGCTGAAACTGCCGTTCGGGTTGACCACACCGGTACCGATCACGGTGCCTGAGGTGTCGCGTACTTGCACAGTGGCGCCAGGTTCACCGCTACCGGTCAAGGTAACGCCGCTGGCCAGGTCGAGGCCGGTGGGCTGAGCAGGGGACTGCAGGTCTGGGGAGGCCACCGTGCCTGGAGTGGAGGCATTGCCGGCGGCATCGGTCAGCACCACTTGCAGGGTGCTGCCATCGTTGACGGGCGGTGTCAGGGCGATCTGGAAGGTGCCGTCCGGGTTGACCGTGCCGCTGGCCAGCACGTTGCCTTGGGCATCGCGCACCTGCACGGTGGCACCCACCTCGCCACGGCCGCTCAGCTGGCCACCGGCCAGGCCAACGACCAGGTTGGTCGGCGCCAGGGGTGGCGTGGTATCGACACCGTCGATGTCGGGGGCTGTGACGCTAGCGGCGCCGGAAGCATTGCCGGCGGCGTCGGTGGCGGTGACTTGCAGCACTTCACCGTCCACTTGTGCCGGGGTGAGGGTGATGCTGAAACTACCGGTCGCACCCACCACCGCCGTGCCCAGTACCGTAGTGCCGTCGGCAGCCAGAACGCGCACGGTGCTGCCCACTTCGGCACGGCCGGTGACAACGGTACCGTTGGCATTGATCGCGAGTTCGCTTGGCGCGGCTGGCGGGGTGATGTCTGGCGCGCTGACCTGCACCGGCAGCGACGATGCCCCTGTGCCGTCGATGGCCACTACATCCAGCAGTTCGCCGTTGGCCTGGGCCGGGTTGAGGATGACGATGAAGGTGCCATCGCCGCCCACCACCACGCTGCCGACCAGGATGCCGTTGCCATCACGCACTTCCACACGGCTGCCCACCGGGGCAGAACCGGTGAGGCTGGTGCCATCGGCGGCAACCACCAGGCCGCTTGGGCTATCGGGGGCAGTGGTCAGTGGTACTTCATACTGCAAGGCTTCGGACGCGTTGCCGCTCGGGTCGGTCTGTACCAGGCTCAGCACGGCGCCTGGCTGGGCTGCCGGGTCGAGATTGACCGTGAAGGTGCCGTTGGCTCCGACCGTGGCGGTGCCGATGACGGTACCGCCCGCATCACGCACTTCGACGGTTGCACCCGCTTCGCCGCGACCGCTGAGCACCAGGCCACTGGCACCGACCACGACATTGCTGACGGCAGCAGGCGGGGTGATGTCGGGGGCGTCGAACTGCAGTGGCGCCGAGCTGTTGCCGGCGGCATCCACCACCCGCACATCCAGCGCCTCGCCATTGGCCTGGGCGGGGAACAAGGTGACGCTGAAGGTGCCGTCTGCGTTGACCAGGCCGGTGCCGATCACAGTGCCGGCGCTATTGCGCACCTGCACGGTGGCACCGGGTTCGCCGCGGCCGGTGAAGGTGACACCTTCGGCCAGGGCCAGGTCAGTAGGTTGCGCAGGGGCCTGCAAGTCCGGCGAAGTGACTGAACCGGGTTGCGAGACGTTGCCAGCGGCATCGGTGAGGGTGACTTGCAAGGTACTGCCGTTGTTCACGGCAGGAGCCAAGGTCACCGTAAATGTGCCGTCGGGGCTGACCGTACCGGTTGCCAGCACAGTACCTGCGGCGTCACGCACCTGCACGGTAGTGCCGGCTTCGCCACGCCCGCTCAGCTGGCTGCCGGCCAGGCCGACCACCAGATTGGTTGGTACGTCGGGTGGCGTGATGTCGCCACCGTCGATGTCTGGCGCGGTGACTGAACCTGCCGTCGAGGTGTTGCCTGCCGCATCGGTGGCGGTGACTTGCAGCACTTCGCCGTCCACTTGTGGCGGGCTGAGGGTGATGCTGAAGCTGCCGGTAGCGCCAACCACGACGCTACCCAGCACGGTAGTGCCATCGGCGGCCAGTACCCGCACGGTGCTGCCCGGTTCGGCACGGCCGGTGAGCACGGTGCCGTCGGCGCTGACAGCCAGTTCGCTCGGGGCGACCGGCGCGGTAATGTCTGGCGCGGTGATTTGCGTTGGTAGTGACGATACACCCGCATCATCGACGGCCACGACGTCCAGCAGTTCGCCATTAGCCTGGGCGGGGGCCAGAACGACAGTGAAGCTGCCATCAGGGCCGGCCACGATACTGCCGATCAGCGTGCCGTTGGCATCGTGCACTTCCACGCGGGTGCCGGCCGGCGCCGTGCCGCTGATGCTGGTGCCGTCCTCGGCGAACACCAGATCGCTGGGGCTGGCCGGGGCGGTGGTTATCGGAACTTCGAACTGCAGCGCTTCGGAGGCGTTTCCGCTGGGGTCGGTCTGCACCAGGCTCAGTTGTTCGCCGGGCTGCGCGGCCGGGTCAAGGTCGATCAGGAAGGTGCCGTTGGCACCCACTATGCCTGTGCCGATTACCGTGCCGTTGGCATCACGCACTTCGACGGTGGCGCCGGCTTCGCCACGCCCGCTCAGGGCCTGGCCGCCGTTGCCGACCACGATGTTGCTGACCGCCGCGGGCGGGGTGATATCCGGGGCATCGAACTGCAGCGGGGCAGAAGTGTTGCCGGCCGCGTCCACCAACCGAACGTCCAGCGCTTCGCCGTTGGCCTGGGCTGGGTTAAGGGTAACGCTGAACAGGCCATCGGCGCCCACTACCCCCGTACCAATGATGGTGCCAGCGGCATCACGCACCTGCACGGTGGCGCCTGGCTCGCCGCGACCGGTGAAGGTCACGCCATCGGCCAGGGCCAGGTCGGTGGGTTGAGCCGGAGGCAGCAGGTCGGCGGAGGTCACCGAGCCCGGCTGCGACACGTTGCCTGCAGCATCGGTCAGGGTGACTTGCAGAGTGCTGCCGTCGATCACGGCAGGGGTCAAGGACACCACAAAGGTACCATCCGGCCCAACGGTGCCAGTCGCCAGCAGGTTGCCCGCAGCGTCACGGACCTGCACGCTGGTGCCGGCTTCGCCACGGCCAGTGAGCTGGCTACCGGCCACGCCGATCACCAGGTCGGTCGGTGCTGCGGGTGGCGTGGTATCGACGCCGTCGATATCCGGTGCGGTGACCGAGCTGGCTGTGGATGTGTTGCCGGCCGCATCGGTGGCAGTGGC